>NZ_LMDX01000050.1:0-1383 GCF_001425225.1 Ensifer sp. Root127 | reverse complement strand
GATAGCAACTTCGTTTCGGCCGGTGGCAAGACAATTTATGTGCTGGCGCCCACAACGGCGAGCGTCAGCAAAATAGAGCGCGAACTCGCCAAGCAGAACGACGAGTTTGACCCGGGCGGAGAGACGCTGTCCGTCGTCAGGGATTTCGAGGCGCGGATGCTCAAGCTGGGGCTGCGTTCTGACGTAATCATTGAGGCGGTAGGCTCAGCGAAGGACGGTGCGCCATCGCCGTGGCTGCAAAGGAAGTTTGATGGGCTCGCGCAGAGGGCGAGCGTGCCATCGAACGAGCCGTCGGCGGCACTCAAGACTGTCATCGCAAACTTTCAACAGCAGAAGGAAAAGACCATGCCCCTATCGCTGGAGCAGTTCGACGAGCGCGTGTGGCGGGCGAACAAATCGATGGACCGCCTCGAGACCATGGTCGACAGTAGTGCGGAGCGCCAGGCCGTCGAGGAGATGCGTCGCCGACACCGCAGGGGGAGGGGGCAAACCGCCGGCCGCCCGCGCCGACGAGACACGCTCCCAGGACCGGCCCGCGCCGCCGACCGTCGATCCTGCTATAGCCGCCCAGCAGCAGGCAATTGCCGCCGGTCGTGCCGCTCGTGCGGCGCGGGAACAGGCTGCCACTGCCATAGGTGCCCAGGACGAGCAGCGCCAGCAGATCCTCCGGCAGGCTGAGCAGGATCGCCAGCGCAGCAATGACCGCGATGGCGCGGAGCGGTAGGCTCGATACTACTCTTCCATCAAGCCGTCAGTTCAGGGTCTCAGGTCACCGCACCTCCACCAAGGGATCAATAGGAGCTTGCCAGCTCGAAGCCGGTCTTTTCGCTCGTCGAGAACACGCGAACAATCGACGCGTTTTCTTTTTCCGCCATCGGACCCTTTTCGATACGATTGCGGGGAGCGCGCCTCCCGTTTTTCATTGCGGTGCGGCTGGCGCACCGCAATGAACAGACGCGAGCGCCCTGCACCTACGCCGATATGTATGCCGTCTTGACGGTTGTGTAGAATTCGGCGGCGTGGCGACCTTGCTCGCGCGAGCCATGGGAGGAGCCCTTGCGGCCACCGAAGGGCACGTGGAAATCGACGCCGGCGGTCGGCAGGTTGACCATCACCATGCCGGCCTCGGCCCTTGCGGCCACCGAAGGGCACGTGGAAATCGACGCCGGCGGTCGGCAGGTTGACCATCACCATGCCGGCCTCGGCATTGCGCTTGAAATGCGTCGCCTGTTTCAGGCTGGTGGTGGCAATGCCCGACGACAGCCCGAACGGCGTGTCGTTGGCGACGGCAAGCGCCTCGTCATAATCCTTCACCCGGATCACCGAAGCGACCGGTCCGAAGATTTCTTCACGCGAGATGCGCATCTGGTTGGTTGCCTCGGT
>NZ_LMDX01000049.1:0-2084 GCF_001425225.1 Ensifer sp. Root127 | reverse complement strand
TATTACAATGACGTGGAACGCAAACAGGGGCGCGCCGCCCGGCTGATCACCTGAAAGCGCCGGTCATACCGGCGGAGGCGTGTGGTCCTGGACGTCCGGTATAGCGCGACGATCAGGATGAGACGAATCTCACCTTGATTGCCGCCGCGCAACGTCCGGCTAATTCCGGGTCTTGGTTGCTTACCTTTGCTGTAAGCACAGTAGAGCCGACGTATCATGGCTGCAAGAACAAGACGCAGTCGTAAAGGGCTCGTGCTTATTGCGCCGATGCGCCTAATCCCAGGACAGCTGATCCTTCGGAAGCCGACCACTTGGGTCATGTACTTGCACTTTATGAGGCAGGCTGGGGCCCCAGTTCCAAAGCACCAGGTTTCGATCTCCCTCTTCGGAGCCAGGCGCAAAACTGGGTACTATGATGCCTGCCGTACCCCTCGCCTTCAGTCGATCGTATATCGACCAGGATGGGGGCCTCCTTCCTTCGGAAAGCGCGGTGGCCCAACTGCAGGCCATTTCCTCCACCGAAACACTATTCGCGGCCCGACCAACGTCAGAAGTAAGGTCCGCAATGTCATCACAGTCGACATCGTAGGAACAAAGTACGCAGGGGTCGATACGATGAGCAAATCCTTGATTGGCTTCCTTAATCGCCGTCATGACACTGAGGCCGAGATAGAGAGCCCGCACGCCTTTTGGGTTGAACCGCGCGCCCCTTATAGCCGCGCCATCTCCTGAAACCGGTTTGAAAGCCCAGCGTGGATCGTGCGCACGGTAACAATTGCCCACAAACCTCAAGCGAAGCCCCCTAGGGCCATATGATCGAGGTAATCTCGCACCGCCGCGGCCTTGCCGTCTTTTACGAGAGCCTCGGGCGTACGCCCGCCAAAAGCTGGTAGAGGTTGAGCCCGGTACCAAGCCATTGCTTGCTCCTTACCACCGGCCCAATCTGAGACGCGACTGATAATCTCCAGCATTTCCCGAAGGCGACTCTGCGTTTTCGCGCCCAGGCTACGCTCGCTTCTATACAGCGTTTCGCGGGCTAGGCCCGCCGTCTCGGCCAACTGGCTCTTAGACATGCCGAAGCCGGTTGCGACCCGTTCCACAGCGATCTTTCCCGAGCGATCCATATAGGACAGGACCAGGGGACCGCTTTGCTCTAGAGATTTCAGAACCTGAGGCATGATCATTCCGCCATATCGARTAACTCATTTATTGTGCAAAATATATGACTCTATTGGCGACAACGCAAGCGACTACGACAGAYTCGCCGGGGTAGCGAGAAGCTTCAGGTTGCTGCCCTCCAAAGAGCCGTTCGCTAGGCGCTTCGAGCAATCACCGGGTTCGCCCGCAATAGAGCCATCAGCACCGGTCCGAGCGAAAACCNGCCGAAGCCGGTTGCGACCCGTTCCACAGCGATCTTTCCCGAGCGATCCATATAGGACAGGACCAGGGGACCGCTTTGCTCTAGAGATTTCAGAACCTGAGGCATGATCATTCCGCCATATCGAGTAACTCATTTATTGTGCAAAATATATGACTCTATTGGCGACAACGCAAGCGACTACGACAGATTCGCCGGGGTAGCGAGAAGCTTCAGGTTGCTGCCCTCCAAAGAGCCGTTCGCTAGGCGCTTCGAGCAATCACCGGGTTCGCCCGCAATAGAGCCATCAGCACCGGTCCGAGCGAAAACNCGCAAGCGACTACGACAGACTCGCCGGGGTAGCGAGAAGCTTCAGGTTGCTGCCCTCCAAAGAGCCGTTCGCTAGGCGCTTCGAGCAATCACCGGGTTCGCCCGCAATAGAGCCATCAGCACCGGTCCGAGCGAAAACTCCCCTCGCCGCGCCTTGTCCGTCAGATTGCGAAGATAACCGCCGGCCGAGTTGATGTGCCCTGCCCTCTCGAGAATGCAGGCCATCGTCGCGGCCGCAAGAGCGGCTGCGGCGCCTCGCAAATGCCGGAAATCGCGAAGTGCTTCTCGAGGAACTGGCGGSGAGCCGTAAACGCTGGGCGAAGCTCCCGGTGCTGGATAAGCGCTCTGCCGATGAGATTTTGGGGTATGACGAAAACGGCCTTCCCAACTGATGGTC
>NZ_LMDX01000048.1:0-1540 GCF_001425225.1 Ensifer sp. Root127 | reverse complement strand
CGCCGAGCGCGAAGGTGCCGAGGTAGCTGGGGCCCTGGGCCGTGAAGCCGGCGCTGTGGGTGTCGAGCGTGTCGACGTCGGCAAAAGTGACCGCGCCGCCCTGCACATGCACAACCGCATTCTCACCGACCGCGTTATCAGCTCGTTCCGTCACCGCACCGCTCTGCACCGCAGAGGTGATCACCGGTGCGTCATTCGTGCCGGTGATCACGATCGTCACCGTTTGTGTCGCGACGCCGCCATGGCCGTCATTGACGAGCACGGTGTACTTCTGCGTCAGCGTCTGGCCGGCCTGTAGCGAGTCCAGCACGCCGTCGGCAACCTTGAAGTTCCAGCCGACCGTATCAGTCGCCTGGTTCACCGCGCCGAGCGCGAAGGTGCCGAGATAACCGCCGCCTTGCGGCCAGAAGCTGGTGCTGTGGGTGTCGAGCGTATCGACGTCGGCAAAGGTTACCGCACCATTCTGCGCATGGACGACCGCATTTTCGCCGGCCGCCCCGTCAGCACGCTCCGTCACGGTAGCGCTTTGTGTACCGGACGTGATCACCGGTGCGTCGTTCGTCCCTAGGATTACGATCGTAACCGTCTGCGTCGCCGTGCCGCCATGGCCGTCATCGATGGTTACGTCATACTTCTGCATCAGGATCTGGCCTGCCTGCAGCGAGTCGAGCGCACCGTCGGCAACCTGGAAGTTCCAGCCGACCTTGTCGGTCGCCTGATTCAGCACGCCGAGCGAGAAGGTACCGAGATAGCCACTGCCCCCCGCTGCGAAGCTGGCGCTGTGCGCGTCGAGCGTATCGACGTCAGCAAAGGTTACCGCGCCGTTCTGCGCATGCGTTACCGCATTTTCGCCCACGGTACCGTCAAACCGTTCCACCACTGCCAACCGGACGTGATCACCGGGGCGTCGTTGGTGCCGGTGATGACGATCGTCACCGTCTGCACTGCCGTGCCGCCATGGCCGTCGTCGACGGTCACGTCATACTTCTGCGTCAACGTCTGGCCGGCTTGCAGCGAGTCCAACACGCCGTCAGCCACCTTGAAGCTCCAGCCAACCTTGTCAGTCGCCTGATTCACCGGGCCGAGCGAGAAGGTGCCGAGGTAGCTGGGGCCCTGTGCGGTGAAGCCGGCACTGTGGGTGTCGAGCGTATCGATGTCGGCAAAAGTGACCGCGCCGCCCTGCACATGCACAACCGCATTCTCACCGGCCGCGTTATCAGCTCGTTCCGTCACCGCACCGCTCTGCACCGCAGAGGTGATCACCGGAATGTCGTTCGTGCCGGTGATCACAATCGTCACCGTCTGCACTGCCGTGCCGCCATGGCCGTCATCGACGGTCACGTCGTACTTCTGCGTCAGCGTCTGGCCGGCCTGCAGCGAGTCGAGCACGCCGTCGGAGACCTGGAAGCTCCAGCCGACCGAGTCACCCGCCTGGTTCAGCGCGCCGAGCGCGAAGGTGCCGAGGTAGCTGGGGCCCTGGGCCGTGAAGCCGGCGCTGTGGGTGTCGAGCGTGTCGACGTCGGCAAAAGTGACCGCGCCG
>NZ_LMDX01000047.1:0-2971 GCF_001425225.1 Ensifer sp. Root127 | reverse complement strand
GCTTGTCCGGCCGCCGCGGCTGCGAACCGGTCGGCCGCCGCGATCACCGACGGCTCCGCGCCGGCCTTCTTCAAGGCGTTTGCGGTTGCCTGCCATTTCGCGGCGAGAGCCAGGTTGCCATTGATGAGCGAGGCGCGATCGACGACGCCGGCGCGCTTGCGCTCGACGCGTTTGGTGACGGCGGGCGTCTTGAGATAGCGAGGATCGCTCTTGCTGCGCTCGTAGGCGCCGGCCTGCGACTGGCTGTAAGGCCGTGTGGCCGCGACGTCTGCGCGCCGGGTGGCGACCATGGCGATGCCATGCTCGCGTGCCTTGGCCGCAAAGCGCTCGCGCCATTCGTAAAGCTCCGGCTTGGTCAGCCGCAGCGCCTTGCCAAGGTCGTCTCGCGCCGAGATCATCACATGGACATGCACATGGCCGGTTTCCGGATGATGCGCCGTGATCCAGCGATGCCCGGCGACCTGCTCGCTCAGGAAATCCCGCACGGCCCGCTTCATCGCCTCTGGATCAGTTCCCGCCCGCGCCGAGAAGATGACATGGAACGCGTTGCGCGGCTCGACGGTGCGAATGTGGGATGACCAGTCCCGCCAGATGCTGTCAGCCTTCTCCTTGACGCTCGAACCGCGCTCGACCGGATCGCCGGCGCTGGTGCTTACGGCTTTCTCGTTGCGCAGAAACTTTTCGAGGAAGTAGCGGCCGGATTTTTCAGAGACGGCGGCGCCGAGAATGCACACCGCAGCCGAGACGCCGGCGTCGGCCAATCGGCGTGCAAAACTGGCCTCCGCATTTTCGACAGCGCGTGCCGGACCATCGCCCCGCTCCCGTATCTTCAACGCGCCCGCAATCGTCTTCGCCGGCAGGTCCGTTACCGCGTAGACCGAGACCTTGCCATCCGGATGCCGAGAATAGAGGAAAGGCTTTGAGCCGAACGCGGCATTCAGGGCGTCGTGAAGCGCGGCATCGTCGACCGTATCGGCGACGGTAAAGGAAAATGTGGCCAGCGCGTTGACCGCATAGGCGTCACGGAATTCCCCGCCCCATTCGGCCAGCGCCGCGGCCCGGTCCTCGCGGCTTGCGACCGCGAGGCCGTCCTGATCGTAGATCGGGATATCGACCTTGCCCCTGTCGCCGTTTTCCGTCTCGACTTCGCGGGTTCCGAGATAGGTCATCAGGCCCGCGGCCGAAGCCCGGCTCGATACCGTCGACGTCACCTTGATCACGACCGGCTGTGCACCGGCGGCAATCGCTGCACGGTTCACGGTTTCCGCTGAGGATCTATCCGTTGCGGCGCGGCGCGTGGAGATCGGTTGAGCCATGCGAGGCGCGGAAAGGCCTGCGCCCCCTCCCCCGCCGGCCGACTTCTTCAATTCCTCTTCGTCATCCAGATTGCGGCCAGCACCCAAGGCACCGACGAGCGCGATAACACCTCCCTGCGATGCCTGGGACACCTGCAGGATCGACGCGATCGTCGGCTCGTTCGGCGATATCGGACCTCGACGCGTCTTGCTCGCAATGCCGGACGGTACAAAGCGCTCCTGCGGCGCCTGCCCCGACATCGCGATACCGATCGCGCGCCGCCGGCGCAGTTCCTCATCCTCGTCAATCAGCGACGATGCTCGACGGACGGTATAGGTCTCGATCGCGCCGAGCAGCCCGGTCCAATCATGCGCCACGGCCAGTCCCCCTCCGCTCCTCACAGCTGATCCGCAGCATCAGATCGACGTCGGTCCGCAGCCGAAACAGGCCGTCGAGAAGAGTGCGTAGCGCCGCGTCGAGATCCGGTTCATAGGCGACGCGCCCCTCATTCATCGCCCGGACCGCCTGGTTGAGATTGATACCGATCCGCCGCAGCTCCTCATTGGTGTCGCGCAGCGCGTCTGCCTCGGACGATCCAACCGGAAGCGGAAGNCGGACCGCCTGGTTGAGATTGATACCGATCCGCCGCAGCTCCTCATTGGTGTCGCGCAGCGCGTCTGCCTCGGACGATCCAACCGGAAGCGGAAGGCCTGCCTGATCGCGAAACAGCAGCCGGATCACGTCGCTGGCGGTGCGGTCTTCTCCGCACAACACGGCAAGCGCCTCGCGCTCCTCGGGCTGAAGTCGGACCCTGACCACCTCGCTCCGCATTGTTTCCTTCCCGTTTTACCAGGTTGCCGGAGGCGACCCGGAGCGCCAGAGGCGCGAACCACAGCCCTGCCGGAGGCGGGGCGATGTCGAGTTTGTACCACAAACTTGACTATCCTGCCACAGAAAAGACAACTATAATTTATTCTCAATCTCAATCCGCAGATACCGACGATCTCGATCCGACCACCTCGGCCGATTGGCGCGAACCGACAAACTCCGGCGCGAACAATTACCCGTTGTTAATCCGGCGCGAACAATTACCCGTTGTTAACGCGCTCATCCCCACTTGCAGCGCTGGCAACTGGTTATTCATCGTTGATAATTAACAATTAACCGTGCACAGGTTGTTCATCATTAATGGCCCATTGGTGATTGCCAATTGACCATTACCCGTCGTCAGCGGGCAATCATCGGTCATCAATCATCAATGGTGAACGAGCAACGGGCAATAATCACGTTGCGAAAGGCAACTTTGATAATTAAGTATAATTTATCGATGAACTGAAGGAGCCACCATGATCGTCACTATCGCCAACCCGAAGGGCGGAACCGGGAAGACCACGCTCGTTCGCGCGCTATCGGGGACGGCAGCCCATGCGGGCAATGACGTGTTTCTGATCGATGCCGATAGCCGCGCCAACACGATGCGCTGGGTCACGATGTCGAAACAGATGAATGTC
Organism: Ensifer sp. Root127; assembly: GCF_001425225.1. Classification (NCBI taxonomy): domain Bacteria; kingdom Pseudomonadati; phylum Pseudomonadota; class Alphaproteobacteria; order Hyphomicrobiales; family Rhizobiaceae; genus Ensifer; species Ensifer sp. Root127. The sequence continues at coordinate 164 of NZ_LMDX01000047.1, read as the reverse complement.
TGGCCGGAGCGCCTGGAAGCGGAAAGCTGCCTCGACCCGAACCGCATCTACAAAATGGCGCTCGAGCGCCAACACCAGGGCAAAGTCGTCTTCATCGACATCGAGGGAACGACGAACGAGAACTTGTTCGCCGGCCTCTACTGCGCCGATATCGTTCTGATCCC
>NZ_LMDX01000046.1:0-1961 GCF_001425225.1 Ensifer sp. Root127 | reverse complement strand
CTGATCACCACCTCGGGCAACCAGGTGCGCAGCGGCGTGACGCTGGTCGGCGACACCGGCAAGGCGCTGGAGACGATCGTTGCCGAAGTGCAGGAGATCAACAAGCATGTGAGCGCGATCGTCACGGCGACGCGCGAACAGTCGACCGGCCTTCAGGAGATCAACACGGCAGTCAACACCATGGACCAGGGCACGCAGCAGAACGCGGCAATGGTGGAAGAGCAGACGGCGGCAAGCCATGGCCTGGCTTCGGAAGCCGCTTCGCTCAATGCGCTTCTGGCCCAGTTCAACCTCGGCAATACCCAGAGCGCCTATGCGCCGGCAGCTATGCCGCGCCGTCGCGCCGCATAGACGTAAAACACCTTAGATGCGAAGCAGGGCCCGGAGCACAACTCCGGGTCTTTGTTTTTGGATGCCCGTTTTTCGAAAATCGGCGCGTGCGCCGTAATTCGTTGTTCCGGCTTTCCTTTTTTAAGTTTTGATAAAGTGTCGAGGCATACCGTCCGATTGCCGCGAAATGACTTCGCACCGCACATCCGCCGATAGGGTCCATCTCCCGAAAAGCTCGCCTCAGGGCCACCGATGTGTTCCAGACACCTGCCTCACGCTGCGCGTGTTTTGGCTTTCCATCACGCGTTCGAAGTTTGCTCGCGATCTGCTTTTTCAAGCAATCGCGCGAAGGGAGACGAACGGTGATTCTCAAGACTGCGACCGCACGAAACATGTTTGCCATCGTGATGACTGGCCTTTTGACCTGTATGGTCACGGCTGCCATCGTGTTCTGGCTATCCTATCAGCAGCTGAAAGAGCGCAGCATTGCGGAGATGACCAACGCCGCCTATGCAAGCGCCGCCAACGTCGAGGCGAGGTTCGCAGAGACGAAAACGCTCGCCAACAACATGCGCTCTGCCCTCTATGCCATGAAGGACAGTGGCACGGCGTCTCGCGAAGGTACGGTTGCGCTGCTGAAAAAGCTGATCGCGGACAACCCGCTCGCCGTTGGCCTCAGCACCGGCTGGGAGCCGAACGCGTTTGACGGCAAGGATGCGGAATATGCGGGCAAACCGGGCCACGATGCCAGTGGCCGCTACGTTCCCTATATCGCCCGTTCGGGGGAAAAGATCGTGTACGAAGCGCTGGTCGATTACGACAAGCCCGGCGCAGGAGATTACTATCAGGTCCCCAAGAAGACTGGCCGCGACATGATCACCGAGCCTTACTTCTACAAGATCGACGGCAAGGACGTGCTGATGACGTCGATCATGGTGCCGTTGAAGCTCGACAATGCCTTCGTCGGCGTCGATGGCGTCGACATGGCGCTTGACCACCTTTCCAACGAGTTGGGCAAGCTGGCCCCGTTCGGTACCGGATTCGTTTCGCTGGTCAGCCAGGGCGGCAGCATCATCAGCCATCCCGATCAGACATTCCTTGGAAAATCGCTAAAGGACACCGGGCTTGAGGCCGGCGGTTGGGGCCAGCTTCTGGGCAAGACCGAGCAGGCGTTTGAACTCACCCACACGGATGGCTCGGTGCACATCGCCGTTGCCGTGCCGGTCAAGCTTCTGCCCGATACAACCTGGTACGTCGTCGTATCCGTGCCGCAGGCTACCGTCTTTGCCGGTCTCTCGCAGCTTGCGATGATCTCCGTCGCGGTTATCGCCGTCGCAGCCTTGATCATGATCCTGGTCGGTTGGACGCTTGCCACCCGATTCCGCAAGCGCGTTGCGGCGGTCATCGGCGTCACCGGTGAAATCGCTGCGGGCAAGACCGATGTCGACCTGTCGGAAGCCGAGTGCAAGGACGAGATCGGCGATCTCGCCCGCTCGCTGCAGGTTGCGCGACGCGACCATCGCCAAGCTCAAGCTCGAAGACGAGGCCGACGCCAACCGTTCACTGTCGGAGCGCGAGCGCCTGGAACGCCAGGCTCGCGATGCCCGTGATGCTGCCGAAGTGCAGCAGGC
>NZ_LMDX01000045.1:0-6072 GCF_001425225.1 Ensifer sp. Root127 | reverse complement strand
TGGCAGTGGCAGCCTGTTCCCGCGCCGCACGAGCGGCACGACCGGCGGCAATTGCCTGCTGCTGGGCGGCTATAGCAGGATCGACGGTCGGCGGCGCGGCCCGGTCCTGGGTGCGCGCCTCGTCGGCGCGGGCGGCCGGCGGTGTGCCCCCTCCCCCTGCGGTGTCAGCGACCGATTGCATCTGCTGCATCTGGATGTCACGGCGCTGCTCGGCAAAGAGCGCGGAGATTTCCTTGCGCATCTCCTCGACGGCCTGGCGCTCCGCACTACTGTCGACCATGGTCTCGAGGCGGTCCATCGATTTGTTCGCCCGCCACACGCGCTCGTCGAACTGNCGCATCTCCTCGACGGCCTGGCGCTCCGCACTACTGTCGACCATGGTCTCGAGGCGGTCCATCGATTTGTTCGCCCGCCACACGCGCTCGTCGAACTGTTCCAGCGATAGGGGCATGGTCTTTTCCTTCTGCTGTTGAATGTTTGCGATGAGAGTCTTGAGTGCCGCCGACGGCTCGTTCGACGGCGCGCCGGATCGCTGCGCAAAGGCTTCAAACCGCTTTTGAAGCCAGGGCGACGGTGAACCCTCCTTCGAGGAGCCCACCGCCTCAATGATTACGTCAGAACGCAKCCCCAGCTTGAGCATCCGCGCCTCGAAATCCCTGACGACGGACAGCGTCTCTCCGCCCGGGTCAAACTCGTCGTTCTGCTTGGCGAGTTCGCGCTCTATTTTGCTGACGCTCGCCGTTGTGGGCGCCAGCACATAAATTGTCTTGCCRCCGGCCGAAACGAAGTTGCTATCGACGCCGGCCACCCGCTGGACGATCTCAATCATCGCGTCGCGGTCAGCGACCTCCTCCGTCTCCAGACGAAGGAGAGCAAAGCCGTTAGCGTGGCGCGGCGCTGGCTGCGCAGCTTGTCCGGCCGCCGCGGCTGCGNCCCCAGCTTGAGCATCCGCGCCTCGAAATCCCTGACGACGGACAGCGTCTCTCCGCCCGGGTCAAACTCGTCGTTCTGCTTGGCGAGTTCGCGCTCTATTTTGCTGACGCTCGCCGTTGTGGGCGCCAGCACATAAATTGTCTTGCCGCCGGCCGAAACGAAGTTGCTATCGACGCCGGCCACCCGCTGGACGATCTCAATCATCGCGTCGCGGTCAGCGACCTCCTCCGTCTCCAGACGAAGGAGAGCAAAGCCGKYAGCGTGGCGCGGCGYTGGCTGCGCAGCTTGTCCGGCCGCCGCGGCTGCGAACCGGTCGGCCGCCGCGATCACCGACGGCTCCGCGCCGGCCTTCTTCAAGGCGTTTGCGGTTGCCTGCCATTTNTCTCAATCATCGCGTCGCGGTCAGCGACCTCCTCCGTCTCCAGACGAAGGAGAGCAAAGCCGTTAGCGTGGCGCGGCGCTGGCTGCGCAGCTTGTCCGGCCGCCGCGGCTGCGAACCGGTCGGCCGCCGCGATCACCGACGGCTCCGCGCCGGCCTTCTTCAAGGCGTTTGCGGTTGCCTGCCATTTTGGAGCAAGCGCGAGGTTTCTATTTGTCAAGGAGGCGGGATCCACGACGCCGGCGCGCTTGCGCTCGACACGTTTGACGACAGATGAGGTTTTTAAGTAACGCGAATTGGTCTTGGCGCGCTCATAGGCGCCGGCTTGCGCCTGGCTGTATGATCGGGTAGCCGCCACATCCGCGCGCCGCGTGGCGACCATGGCGATGCCCTGTTCGCGTGCCTTGGCCGCGAACCGCTCGCGCCATTCGTAGAGTTCCGGCTTGGTGAGGCGCAGCGCCTTGCCGATGTCGTCTCGCGCCGAGATCATCGCATGGACATGCACATGGCCGGTATCCGGATGATGAGCGGTGATCCACTTGTGCCCGGCGACCTGCTCGCTCAGAAAATCCCGCACGGCCCGCTGCATCGCTTCCGGATCGGTTCCGGCCCGCGCCGAGAAGATGACATGGAAAGCATTACGTGGCTCGACGGTGCGAATGTGGGATGACCAGTCCCGCCAAATCCTATCCGCCTTTTCCTTGACGCTCGAACCGCGCTTGATCGGATCGCCGGCGCTGGTGGTGATGCTGTTCTCGTTGCGCAGGAACTTTTCGAGGAAGTAGCGGCCGGACTTTTCGGAGACGGCGGCGCCGAGAATACGCACCTCGGCCGTCACTCCAGCGTCGGCCAATCGGCGTGCAAAACTGGCCTCCGCATTTTCGACAGCGCGTGCCGGGCCTTCCCCCTTCTCGCGGGCCCTCAGCGCATCCGCGATCTTCTTCGCCGGCAGGTCTGTCACCGCGTAGACCGAGACCTTGCCATCCGGATGCCGAGAATAGAGGAAAGGCTTTGATCCAAAGGCGGCGTTCAGGGCGTCGTGAAGTGCGGTATCGTCGACCGTATCGGCGACGGTAAAGGAAAATGTGGCCAGCGCGTTGACCGCATAGGCGTTACGGAATTCCGCGCCCCATTCGGCCAGCGCCGCGGCCCGGTCCTCGCGGCTTGCGACCGCGAGGCCATCCTGATCGTAGATCGGGATATCGACCTTGCCCCTGTCGCCGTTTTCCTTCTCGACTTCGCGCGTTCCGAGATAGGTCATCAGGCCGGCGGCCGAAGCCCGGCTCGATACCGTCGACGTCACCTTGATCACGACCGGCTGTGCACCGGCGGCAATCGCTGCACGGCTCGCGGTTTCCGCTGAGGATCTACCCGTTGCGGCGCGGCGGGTGGAGATCGGCTGAGCCATGCGAGGCGCGGAAAGGCCTGCGCCCCCTCCCCCGCCGGCCGACTTCTTCAATTCATCTTCGTCATCCAGATTGCGGCCAGCACCCAAGGCAACGACGAGCGCGATGACACCTCGCTGCGATGCCTGGGACACCTGCAGGATCGACGCGATCGTCGGCTCGTTCGGCGATATCGGACCTCGACGTGTCTTGCTCGCAATGCCAGACGGTACAAAGCGCTCCTGCGGAGCCTGCCCCGACATCGCGATACCGATCGCGCGCCGCCGGCGCGATTCCTCATCCTCGTCAATCAGCGACGATGCTCGACGGACGGTATAGGTCTCGATCGCGCCGAGCAGCCCGGACCAATCATGCGCCACGGCCAGTCCCCCTCCGCTCCCCACAGCTGATCCGCAGCATCAGGTCGACGTCGGCCCGCAGCCGAAACAGGCCGTCGAGAAGAGTGCGCAGCGCCGCGTCGAGATCCGGTTCATAGGCGACGCGCCCCTCATTCATGGCCCGGACCGCCTGGTTGAGATTGATACCGATCCGCCGCAGCTCCTCATTGGTGTCGCGCAGCGCGTCTGCCTCGGACGATCCAACCGGAAGCGGAAGGCCCNCGGACCGCCTGGTTGAGATTGATACCGATCCGCCGCAGCTCCTCATTGGTGTCGCGCAGCGCGTCTGCCTCGGACGATCCAACCGGAAGCGGAAGGCCCGCCTGATCGCGAAACAGCAGCCGGATCACGTCGCTGGCGGTGCGGTCTTCTCCGCACAACACGGCAAGCGCCTCGCGCTCCTCCGGCTGCAAACGGACCCTAATCACCTCGCTCCGCATTGTTTCCTTCCCGCTTGTCAGGTTGCCGGAGGCGACCCGGAGCGCCAGAGGCGCGAACCACGGCCCTGCCGGAGGCGGGGCAACGTCGAGTTTGTACCACAAACTTGACTATCCTGCCACAGAAGAGACAACTATAATTTATTATCAATCTCAATCCGCAGATACCGACGATCTCGATCCGACCACCTCATCCGCAGATACCGACGATCTCGATCCGACCACCTCGGCCGATTGGCGCGAACCGACAAACTCCGGCGCGAACAATTACCCGTTGTTAACGCGCTCATMCCCACTTGCAGCGCTGGCAACTGGTTATTCATCCGTTGATAATCAACAATTAGCAGTGCACATGTTGTTCATCATTAATGGCCACATTGTTGATTGCCTATTGACCATTACCCGTCGTCAGCGGGCAATCATCGGTCATCAATCATCAATGGTGAACGAGCAACGGGCAATAATTACGTTGCGAAAGGCGACTTTTGTAATTAATTATAATTTATCCTTGAACTGAAGGAGCCACCATGATCGTCACTATCGCCAACCCGAAGGGCGGAACCGGGAAGACCACGCTCGTTCGCGCGCTWTCGGGGACGGCAGCCCATGCGGGCAATGACGTGTTTCTGATCGAYGCCGATAGCCGCGCCAACACGATGCGCTGGGTCACGATGTCGAAACAGATGAATGTCTGGCCGGAGCGCCTGGAAGCGGAAAGCTGCCTCGATCCGAACCGCATCTACAAAATGGCGATCGATCGCCAACACCAGGGCAAAGTCGTCTTCATCGACATCGAGGGAACGACGAACGAGAACTTGTTCGCCGGCCTCTACTGCGCCGATATCGTTCTGATCCCNCGCCAACACCAGGGCAAAGTCGTCTTCATCGACATCGAGGGAACGACGAACGAGAACTTGTTCGCCGGCCTCTACTGCGCCGATATCGTTCTGATCCCGCTGCAGACGACCCAGGACGACGTCGTCGCCGGTATGCAACTCGCGCTCAATCACATCCCCGTGGTCGAGGAGGATCAGAAGCGCAAGCTCGCGGCGATGATCGTCATCAACCAGCACGATCTCGTCACCGGCCGGGCAAAGGCRCACGAACCGCTACGCGAAATCCTGCGGGAAAGTGGGGTCGCCCTCGCATCCCAGCCAATAGCGCGGCGCGCCTCCTATCAATCGATTGGCGCGGCCGGAACGCTGCAGACCACGGCGAGGTCGGATCCGAAGGCGATCGCAGAAATGGAAACGCTGCTTGGCGAACTCCTCGCTCTCTATAGATCGACCGCGAAGGAGGCTCAGCTATGAGCGAAGGATCGGACAGCAAGAATCTCGTCCTTGGGCTGATTTCGACTGGCCGCGAGCGTCCATCCGTGCGCGAAAAACCGGCCGCCTCCCCTGCGCTGATAAGGCCCGACGATGGCGGCCGAACCCAGTTCCGCGACCTGGTTGCCAAAGGCGAAAGCCGCGATCCGATCGCCGGAAAGCGCTTTCGCGACACCGAAAAGGTCACCACCGGAATCCATATTCGTGCCGAGGTCCACAAGACGTTGAAGATCCTCTCGGCCGTCGAGCGCCGCAAGTTCAACAGCTACATCGAGGAGGCGATCGACGACTATCTCCTGAAAATCGCGGACCGGATTCCCGATATTTCCTGACCGGGAGAAGCGGACGCTCACGCGCTTGTCGGCCGTCACGGGGATCACTGGCTACTGGCCTTCGGATGGCGGTGATCGCTTCGTCTGGGAGTAGGACACCAGCCAGCTAGGGCCGTGCGAATTGCGAAGCACCTGCAGGATGCCGGTGGTACGAGCATTCATCCAGTCCTCGCGGAGTTTGGATTTCCAACGGCGACCGTTTTCGAGCGCGTAAGCCTGAAGGGTGGCGTGCTCTTCAGGGGTGAGGGTGCGAAGTTTGGTCGTCATGATGCTTCCTTCGAACGGACGGATTTCCGAGCGCTGGGCGATGCGCCACCTCTTTCGGCGGCGCACCTGATTGCCTGCTCACGCCTTCAGCGCCGCCATCCTTTCGCCGAGCAGCCAAAGGGCTTTGTTGAGCTTGATATCCTGATCGATCCCATTAACGGCGCGGGACTTTACACGACGGGGCCTTCCGAGATCGTCACGGCCGACGCCGCGCAATCCGCCCTTAATGGCGTTCTCCTGAACCACATTCCAGACGGTCCATAGATCATTGGCGCGGTCGTCGTGGCGGCGGGGCACAAGCAACTGCTCCGCTCTGATGGGCGTGGTCGTCTCGCCTTCGTTGTCTCCAAAGCGGAGAACATGGGCGGCATCCGCAAGAATGCCCGCCTCCTCATGGTTCATCCGCATGGTCGACCAGTCCTGCGGGGCGGCAAGGGTTCGCTCAGCCTCGCCGAGAACGCGATAGGTGCCCTCGATGACCTTGTGTTGGACGTCACCGGAATGACGGACCTTGATGGCATCGATGGTGCCGGTCTGCGTCACCAAGGAATTGAGGCAACGGACACGGAAAAGCCCGGCCATCAGCTCGTAGGCGCTGGTTCCGTCATTGGCG
>NZ_LMDX01000044.1:0-309705 GCF_001425225.1 Ensifer sp. Root127 | reverse complement strand
AAGGAAAAATCATGAAAACGATYAAGGGCCCCGGTCTGTTTCTTGCGCAGTTTGCCGGGGATGCGGCGCCGTTCAACTCGTTTGCGGCGATCACCAAGTGGGCTGCCGATTGCGGCTACAAGGGCGTGCAGGTGCCGACCTGGGATACCAGGCTGATCGATTTGCAGCAGGCGGCGACGTCAAAGGCCTATTGCGACGAGCTTGCCGGCATTGCCCGCGACAACGGCGTCGAGATCACCGAGCTGTCGACCCATCTGCAGGGCCARCTGGTYGCCACCCATCCGGCCTATGACGAGGTGTTYGACGGTTTTGCCGTGCCGGAMGTGCGCGGCAATCCTGGGGCACGGCAGCAATGGGCGGTCGAGCAGGTGAAGATGGCGCTGACGGCGTCGAAGAACCTCGGGCTTAATGCGATGGCGAGCTTCTCCGGCGCGCTTGCCTGGCCGTTCGTCTATCCCTGGCCGCAGCGGCCGGCCGGCCTGGTCGAGACCGCCTTCGACGAACTGGSGCGGCGCTGGAAACCGATCCTCGACCATGCCGAGGATTGCGGCGTCGACATCTGCTACGAGATCCATCCGGGCGAGGACCTGCACGACGGCATCACCTTCGAGATGTTTTTAGAGCGCACCGGCAACCATGGCCGCGCCAACATGCTCTACGACCCCTCGCACTATGTGCTGCAGTGCCTCGACTATCTCGACAACATCGACATCTACAAGGATCGCATCCGGATGTTCCACGTCAAGGATGCCGAGTTCAACCCGACCGGGCGGCAGGGCGTCTATGGCGGCTACCAGGGCTGGGTCAACCGGGCCGGGCGTTTCCGCTCGCTCGGCGACGGCCAGGTCGATTTCGGCGCGGTGTTTTCCAAGATGGCGGCCAATGATTTTACCGGCTGGGCAGTGGTCGAATGGGAGTGCTGCCTGAAGCATCCCGAAGACGGCGCGGGCGAAGGCGCCGAGTTCGTCAAGCACCACATCATCCGGGTGACCGAAAAGGCCTTCGACGATTTTGCCGACGGCGGTACCGACGAGGCCGCCAACCGGCGCCTGCTGGGGATTTGAGGCACGGTATAGAGCCAACGGTGGCGCCTGCCSGGCGATGGCCGCAGTGCGCCCCCGGCCGTAGCCCCTCACCCTAACCCTCTCCCGCAAGCGGGGAGAGGGGACGTGCCACACGGTGCTGCCGAGCGAGAGGAAACGCCGTCGCGATCGCCCTTCTGCCAGCTGCTGGAGGAGGGGATGTGAGCTGACGCTGGCGCTGCTGTCTTGGCTGGTGGTGCGAGCGGGTGCCGCATATTCCTTCTCCCCGCCCGGCGGGGAGAAGGTGCCGGCAGGCGGATGAGGGGCAGCCGCACGACGATGACAACGAGACGATAGAGCAGGTTCAGAACAGGGAGACAAAACGATGGCAATCGAGGGAACGAGCGAGAAGCGCGAGCGGCGGATCAGGCTCGGCATGGTCGGCGGCGGTTCGGGCGCCTTCATCGGCGCGGTGCACCGCATCGCCGCCCGGCTCGACGATCACTACGAACTGGTGGCCGGCGCCCTGTCGTCGACGCCGGACAAGGCCGAAAGCTCCGGCCGCGAGCTCGGGCTTGATCCGTCGCGGGTCTATTCCGACTTCAAGCAAATGGCGATCCGCGAGGCCAAGCTGAAGGACGGCATCGAGGCGGTGGCGATCGTCACCCCCAACCATGTGCACTATGCCGCCGCCAAGGAATTCCTGAAGCGCGGTATCCATGTGATCTGCGACAAGCCGCTGACCTCGACGCTTTCGGATGCGAAGAAGCTGAAGAAGGCGGCCGACGACAGCGAGGCGCTGTTCGTGCTCACCCACAACTACACCGGCTATCCGATGGTGCGCCAGGCGCGCGCGATGGTCGAAAATGGCGACATCGGCGCTATCCGGCTGGTGCAGATGGAATATCCGCAGGAYTGGCTGACGGAGAATATCGAGCAGTCGGGCCAGAAACAGGCGGCCTGGCGCACCGATCCGGCCCGCTCCGGCGCCGGCGGCTCGACCGGCGACATCGGCACCCATGCCTATAATCTCGGCGCCTTCGTCTCCGGGCTGGAACTCGAGGAACTTGCCGCCGACCTCGACAGCTTCGTTGCCGGCCGAAAGCTCGACGACAATGCCCATGTGATGATGCGCTTCAAGAAAAAGGACGGCGAGCGCGCCAAGGGGCTGCTCTGGTGCAGCCAGGTGGCGCCCGGCCACGAGAACGGCCTGATGGTGCGGGTCTACGGCACCAAGGGTGGGCTCGAATGGACGCAGAAGGACCCGAACTATCTCTGGTACACGCCGTTCGGCGAGCCGAAGCGGCTGCTCACCCGGGCTGGTGCCGGCTCCGGCCCGGCCGCCGCTCGCGTCAGCCGCATTCCTTCTGGCCACCCYGAAGGCTATCTCGAAGGGTTTGCCAATATCTACACCGAAGCGGCCCGGGCGATCTTCGCCAAACGAAAGGGCGAGGCGATCGATGCCGCCGTCACCTATCCGACAATCGACGACGGTATGAAGGGCATGGCCTTCGTCGATGCCTGCGTGCAGTCGTCAAAACGAAACGGCGCATGGGTAAAGGTGTAGTCGGAAAGCATGCCGGGGGGCGACGGTATGAAGGGCATGGCCTTCGTCGATGCCTGCGTGCAGTCGTCAAAACGAAACGGCGCATGGGTAAAGGTGTAGTCGGAAAGCATGCCGGGGGGCAGGGCGAGGGGTGCCTCGCCCTTTTTCGCGAGTTGACTTTTGCCGGTGTCGCTTTAGGCCCGCCCGCAACAAGAATGAAAATACACAAGGTGAGCGGCCGCCCGCCGGATGCGGGCCGCTGCAAAGGACGAGACAGGCTGATGATCGAAGCAAAAACCCTTGCCCAACGTTTCCCGGGCGATTTCGTGTTCGGAGTGGCGACGGCCTCCTTCCAGATCGAGGGAGCCACCAAGATGGACGGGCGCAAGCCATCGATCTGGGATGCCTTCTCCAACATGCCGGGCCGGGTCTTCGGCCGGCACAATGGCGATATCGCCTGCGATCACTACAACAGGCTCGACGATGATCTCGATCTGATCAAGAGCCTCGGCGTCGAGGCCTACCGGTTCTCGATCGCCTGGCCGCGCATCATTCCCGAAGGCACCGGCCCGATCAACGAGAAGGGCCTCGACTTCTACGACCGTCTCGTTGACGGCCTGAAGGCGCGTAACATCAAGGCCTTCGCCACGCTTTATCACTGGGACCTGCCGCTGGCGCTGATGGGCGACGGCGGCTGGACGGCGCGCACCACGGCCTACGCCTTCCAGCGTTATGCCAAGACTGTCATCGCTCGGCTCGGCGACCGGCTCGACGCGATCGCGACCTTCAACGAGCCCTGGTGCTCGGTGTGGCTCAGCCATCTCTACGGCATTCACGCGCCGGGCGAGCGCAACATGGACGCGGCGCTGCACGCGCTGCATTTCACCAACCTGGCACATGGCCTCGGCGTCGACGCCATCCGCTCGGAGCGGCCGAACCTGCCAGCCGGCATCGTTATCAACGCTCATTCGGTCTATCCCGGCAGCGACGCTGCTGCCGACAAGGCGGCCGCTGAGCGCGCCTTCGATTTCCACAACGGCGTCTTCTTCGGTCCGATCTTCAAGGGCGAGTATCCCGAAAGCTTCATGAGCGCGCTCGGCCATCGCATGCCCGATATCGAAGACGGCGACATGGAAACGATTTCGCGGCCGCTCGATTGGTGGGGCCTTAACTACTACACGCCAATGCGCGTCAGTGATGATGCTGCCGCCGGTGCCGAATATCCCGCGACGATCAACGCCAAGCCGGTCAGCGACGTGAAGACGGATATCGGCTGGGAGGTCTATGCGCCGGCGCTCGGCCAACTGGTGGAGACGCTTAACGCCCGCTACGACCTGCCCGATTGCTACATCACCGAGAATGGCGCCTGCTACAACATGGGCGTCGAAAATGGTGCGGTCGACGACCAGCCGCGGCTCGACTACATCGCCGAGCACCTGTCGGTGACGGCAGACCTGATTTCCAAGGGCTACCCCATGCGCGGCTACTTCGCCTGGAGCCTGATGGACAATTTCGAGTGGGCCGAAGGCTACAAGATGCGCTTCGGCATCGTGCATGTGGACTATGAGACGCAAGTGCGCACGATCAAGAAGAGCGGCCACTGGTACAAGTCATTGGCCGAAGAGTTTCCCGCGGGCAACCACATCTGATGGCTGGTGCCTTGCGCGCCCGTTGAGGCGTGCAGAGCTCAGGTTGATGGCAAACCACTGCGATAGCCTGGTTGACGGGCGAAACATGCTGTTCTCCTCATCCTCGCCCTTGTAGCGGGGATCCAGCGGCCCGACGTCTGTCGGGCCAACAGATCTTTCAACCCAAGGACTTGGGCTGGCTGGATTCCTGTGACAGGCACAGGAATGAGGGCGCTTTGGGAGTCAACAAGACACGTGAATGTCGAACAGGTCATATGGATGACTTTGTCATCAGTCTTGCGCGCCCATTGAGGCGCGCAAGACGTCCTGTCAATCGAAGCGCCCTGGGGCCGCTTTGCGCACCGGCAGCACCTCGAGGCTGCCGCGGTCGAGCTGGGCCAGGACTTCCTTGAAACCGAAACGCGGCTTCCATCCGAGCGCGCCGATGGCGGCACTCGGATCGTAGATACGGTCGATCGATGCCGGCAGCGACCAGCCGCGCTCGGCAAAGGCCTGAGCAAATTTGCTCGCCCGCTCCCGCAGAACCGAGGCTGCATCGCTTGCCAGATGACGGCAATCGGTCGGCAGGAAGGCCGGCTCGCCTGAAATGACGAACCGCTGAAAGGCAGGCCCGTCATTGTCGAGCGCCGCCACATGCGCGTCCGCCACATCGCGGACGTCGATGCCGCGGTGCAGCCGATACGCCGCCATGCGGTCGGCCTGCTCCGGAAAACATCTGGACATACGCAGGACACGGATATGCAGCGCCCGGTCGGCGGCGTTTTCCAACAAAGCCTCGGCGGCAAGCTTGGTGTGATGGTAGATCGTGTGCGGTTGCGGTGGCGTTTCCTCGGTGATCCAGGTGCAGGCACCCTCTTTCACCGCATGGCCGTACAGTGCCGTCGTGCTGGTGAAGACGATACGGCGGACGCCGGTGGCTTGAGCCGCGGCAATGACGAGATGGGTGCCCATCACATTGACGCGCTCGAATTCCGCGTCCGGGATCGTATCGACGTGTGGCGCATGCAGAGCAGCCGCATGGATGACGGCATCGGCCCCCTGCATGGCGCGTTCCAGGAGGACACCGTCGACAAAGTCACCTGTGATCTCCGTCGTCGCAAAAGGCGCGCGGTCGATGCCGATCACGTCGTGATCGGGCGTCAGAGCATTGTAGATCGCCCGGCCGATGCGCCCCGAACTTCCGGTCAAAACGATGCGCATCCGCTCTCCTGCCTTTCGACTCAGTCTTGTTGTGTTTCGTATCAGAGAACTGTGCTCAGTAAACTGTGAAGTCCGCCACAATCTCTGCATAGCCGTTGAAGCAACAACGCGCTGCGCAGTGCCATCATTCCGGTGCGTATTGCGAAGCTGTCCGTCTCAACCCCTTGATCCGCCAACGCCCCTTGTTCTATGCGTTAGCGACAGCGAATAGGCGTGCGGGGCGCCTGGGGGACTATCGATCATGGAAATCTTCACCTCTGCCGGGCTGCTGGCGCTTCTGCAGGTCATCGTCATCGACCTGGTTCTGGCCGGCGACAATGCCGTCGTCATCGGCCTTGCAGCCGCCGGTCTGCCGACCGAGCAGCGCCGCAAGGCGATCCTGGTCGGCATTCTTGCCGCCACGGTCCTTCGCATCGCGCTTGCCAGCGTCACGGTACAGCTTCTCGATATCATCGGGCTGCTGCTGGCCGGTGGCCTTCTGCTTCTCTGGGTCTGCTGGAAGATGTGGCGCGAGATCCGCGCCGGCGGGGCCGAAGATTTTGAGGGCGAGGGGGCCAATTCGGCGCCGCGAAAGACCTTCCTTCAGGCAGCCATCCAGATCGTCATTGCCGACGTCTCGATGTCGCTCGACAACGTGTTGGCGGTCGCCGGCGCTGCGCGCGAGCATCCGACGATCCTCGTCTTCGGCCTCATCCTTTCGATCGCGCTGATGGGCATTGCCGCCAGCTTCATCGCCCGGCTGCTCAACCGCTATCACTGGATCGCCTATGTCGGTCTCGCCATCATCCTCTATGTGGCACTCAACATGATCTATCGCGGCTCACTCGAAGTCTGGCCGCATCTGGCGCCGGTCGCTCACGCCATCGGCGTTTGACCGTCATCGGCAGATCGTGCGCATCGGCCCGCTTATCGGGCCGGTGCGCAGCAGGCTTCTTTCAGCGCCATTTGCGAAAGAGCGGTTTTTTCCGCAAACGTGAAGCAACCCGGAAAATCATACCTGTAAAAGCCGGGATCTATTGTCCATAAGGGCCGTAGATTATGTCGCATGTTCTTCCTGCGGCAACGACGTTGAACTCACCGGTTGGCTAATGCTAGAGAAGTGCTCCCTGTTCCGAATGCGTTGTCGAATGTCGGCCTGACAAGACGCGCCTTCCATCCCGCGCCCCGAGTCCGGGATTTTGAGTTTCGAGCATCCGAGAGCACCTATGTACCCGTCCATAACGATAACGCCTCTTTCGGGGGTATCCGAACGATGAGCGTTTCCGCCTATAAAGCACCGGCGCCCGGCGATGCCGCCGTCATCTTCGACGGCGTTTCAAAGCATTTCGCAGCGTCCGGCAAGAGCGGCGGCTTTACCGCGCTCGACAACGTCTCCCTTTCGGTCGGCCGCGGCTCGATCACCGGTATCATCGGCCGCTCCGGCGCCGGCAAGTCGACGCTGATCCGCCTGGTCAACGGGCTGGAGAAGCCGACGGGCGGCAAGGTGCTCGTCGACGGCGTCGATGTCGGCGCGCTCGACGAGGCGGGTCTTCGCACGTTGCGCCGCTCGGTCGGCATGATCTTCCAGCATTTCAATCTGCTGTCGTCGCGTACCGTGTTCGGCAATGTGGCGCTGCCGCTCGAAATCGCCGGCATGGACAAGGGAGCCATCGAAAAGCGCGTGCGCCCGCTGCTCGACCTTGTCGGGCTTGCCGACAAGCATGGCCGTTACCCCTCCGAGCTTTCCGGCGGCCAGAAGCAGCGGATCGGCATCGCCCGGGCGCTTGCGACCGAGCCGAAGCTGCTTTTGTCGGACGAAGCGACATCGGCGCTCGATCCCGAGACGACGCAATCGATCCTGGAACTGCTGAAGCGCATCAATGCCGATCTCGGCCTGACCGTGCTGCTCATCACCCACGAGATGGAAGTGGTGAAGGCGGTCACCTCCGATGTCGCCGTCATCGATCACGGCCGCATTGTCGAACGCGGCCACACCTTCGATGTCTTCACCCATCCGAAGCACGAGACGACACGGGCGATGCTCTCCGGCCTGCCGGGCTCGAAGCTGCCCGACGCAGTGTCCCGCGCGCTGAAGCCGCAGGCTGCCGTCGGCGACCGCGCCGTCGTGCGCCTGACCTTCTTTGGCGCGGCGGCAGAACGGCCGCTGATTTCGCAGCTGATCAAGTCGGTCGGCGCCGAGGTCAACATCATCGCCGGAACGATCGACGAGATCGGCGGCCGGCCCTACGGCTCGCTGGTCGTCGCCTATGGCGCGGATGCGGAAACCGCAGGCCGTGCCGAACGCTTCTTCACTGAAAACGGTCTGGTCACGGAGGTGCTCGGCTATGTCGCCTGATATCCTGTTAAAGATCTGGGGTGCCACGCTCGACACGCTCTACATGGTCGCGGCCGCCGGCCTGATCGGCTCACTGATCGGCTTGCCGATCGGCATATTCCTGGCGACCAGCGGCAAGGGCGAACTCTTTCCGGCACCGACGATCAACCGCATCGTCGGGCTGATCGTCAATGCGGCGCGCTCGACCCCGTTCATCATCCTGGTCGTTGCCATCATTCCCTTCACCCGGCTTCTCACCGGAACGTCGATCGGCACCAAGGCGGCGATCGTGCCGCTGACGATCGCGACCATTCCCTTCGTTGCACGTCTGGTGGAGGCGGCGATCCGCGAGATTGACAAGGGACTGATCGAGGCGGCCCGTGCCATGGGTGCCACGCCGATGCAGATCGTCTTCAAGGTTCTGCTCGCGGAGGCCCGCCCGGCGCTGACGATGGCGCTGACCATGACAGCCGTCAGCCTCATTGGTTACTCCGCCATGGTCGGCGCGGTCGGCGGCGGCGGGCTCGGCGATCTCGGCATCCGCTACGGTTACCAGCGCTTCATGCCCGACGTGATGCTCGTCGTCGTCATCGTGCTCATCGTGCTGGTGCAGCTGGTGCAGAGTGCCGGCGACGGACTGGCACGCCACTTCGACAGGCGTAGCCGCAAGAACTGATTTCCCAGGACATTCAAATCACCAACAAGGAGATACCCATGAAGAAGCTCATCATTGCTGCGGCAATCGCAGCCCTTACGGCCGGTACCGCACTGGCCGAAACCATCAAGGTTGGCGTGACGCCGGGCGAGCACGCCCAGATCATGGAGAAGGTGAAGGAAGTCGCGGCGCCCAAGGGCCTCGACATCGAGATCCTCGAATTCTCCGATTACGTCGTTCCGAACCAGGCGCTTGCCGACGGCGACCTCAACGCAAATTCGTTCCAGCACCAGCCTTACCTCGACAACCAGATCGCCGATCGCGGTTTCGATATCGTCAGCGTCGGCACCACCATCACCACGCCGATGGGCGTCTATTCGAGCAAGGTGAAGAGCCTCGACGAGCTGAAGGATGGCGCGACGATCGGCATCCCGAACGATCCGACCAATGGTGGCCGCGCGCTGCTCGTGCTCGCGTCCAAGGGTCTCATCAAGGTCAAGCCGGAAGTCGGCCTGAAGGTGACCCCATCCGACATCACAGAAAACCCGAAGAACATCACATTTGCCGAACTGGATGCGGCCCAGCTTCCGCGCTCGCTCGCCGATGTCGACGCAGCAGTGATCAACACCAACTACGCGCTCGAGGCCGACCTGCATCCGAAGGAAGACGCCATCGCCATCGAAGGCGAGAAGTCGCCCTACGCCAACGTCATTGCCGTGCGCACCGCCGACAAGGACGCGCCCTGGGTGAAGACGCTCGTCGAAGCCTACCACGACGAAAAGGTGAAGACCTTCATCAACGAGACCTTCAAGGGCGCGCTGATCCCGAGCTGGTAATTTCCAGCCCGTAGAAACCCGATATCGAACCGCGCGCCGTACCCCGGCGCGCGGTTTTCTTTTGAATGCTGGCTGCGGCGCGCTATCTCCTCTGCAATCACAGGAGGAGGCCGGCATGAAGGGTGGATGTCACTGCGGCGCCATACGGTATGAGGCGAAGCGGTCGCCGTCCTATTCCGGCTTTTGCCATTGTCGCGATTGCCAGCGGATCACCGGTACCGGGCATTGCTGCTACATGATTTTCGATCGTTCGGATGTGATTGCGACGGGGTCTTGTCGCGGCTACCAGACCATTGCTGCGAATGGCAACATTTCCATCCGCCATTTCTGCGAGACCTGCGGCAGCCAGGTTTTTGGAAGTGGCCTGCCGGATGATGGTCGACTGACGGTCTATGCCGGCACGCTTGACGATCTCTCCGAGTTCACGCCAACGGATGCGATCTTCACGCGCAGCCGGCCCAAATGGGATCGGGCGGCGATGGCCCTGCAGGAATGCGAGGCGCTGCCGGGCTAGAGGCGAGACAGCAAGATTTGCCCCTCGCTCTAACCCTCTCGCCGCATGCGGGGAGAGGGTACGTGGCCCGGGTGCAGGGTTGCCGGCGGTTCCGTTACGGAAAATACTGACTTGATGTGAATGGGCGGTTCTTTGGGATACGGATGGCGCGGCATCTCCCTTCGCCCCGCTTGCGGGGAGAAGGTGCCGGCAGGCGGATGCGGCGCGACTTCTTCGACAGCCGCTTCAGCTTCCGAGATGTTTCTCGCCGCGCTTTTTGGCAAGCGTGATCTGGCGTTGCCGCTGGCGGTAACGCTCGCGGTCCTCGTCGGTGCGGACTTCGTGGCAATGGATGCAGGACACGCCTTCCTCGTGGTGCGGGGAGGCGAGGTCGGCCGGGGTCAGCGGCTGGCGGCAGGCGTGGCAGAGCGTGTGCTCGCCCTCTTCAAGCCCGTGCGTGACCGACACGCGGTCGTCGAAGACGAAGCAGGCGCCTTCCCAGAGGCTTTCCTCCTGCGGCACCTCTTCGAGATACTTCAGGATGCCGCCCTTGAGGTGGAAGACCTCGTCGAAGCCCTGCTCCTTCATGAAGGCGGTCGCCTTCTCGCAGCGGATGCCGCCGGTGCAATACATGGCGATCTTCGGCTTGTTGTGCAGGCCGGCATTGTTGCGCACCCAGTCTGGAAACTCGCGGAAGGTCTTGGTCTGCGGATCGACCGCGCCCTTGAATATGCCGATCGCGGTCTCGTAGTCGTTGCGCGTGTCGATGACGATCGTTTCGGGATCGGAGATCAGCGCGTTCCAATCCTTGGGATCGACATAGGTGCCGACGATCTTGTTGGGGTCGATGTTGTTGACGCCCATGGTGACGATTTCCTTTTTCAGCCGCACCTTCATGCGCAGGAACGGCATCGAGGAAGCACGGCTTTCCTTGTGCTCCAGGCCCGAAAATTCCGGCTGCGAGCGCAGATAGGAAAGCACCGCCGTGATGCCGGCGTCGGTGCCGGCGATCGTGCCGTTGATGCCCTCATGGGCGAGAAGCAGGGTTCCCTTGACGCCATTCTCGTCGCAAACGGTCTGCAGCGGTTCGCGGAATTCGGCGAAACGCGGGAAGGCGACGAAATGATAGAGCGCTGCGACCATGAACTGGCCATGCGTCTCGGGGCGCGGGGTCGTTGAAATGTCGGTCATGGGGCGTGCAAATACAGCTTTCGCGCCGCAAGTGCAATCCGGACCTCCCCTCCAGGGGCCATCTGTCGCGGCCGGCGGCTAGCGACTGGCCTCCAGCCAAAGGAGCCGGATGGTCCGGCTCTCGACATCCGGCGCATCGAGAAAGACGTTGGCTGCGCGATCCAGCGCCTCTAAGCGCAGGCTTTCCTGGCGAGCGATGACAGCGGAGATCAGATGAGCCTGATCCTGGCTGTCGCCGGCAAGGCCTGGATCCTCGTTGACGAGCGAGGTCATGACGTCGAGGTCGTTGAGGTGGCCGAGAATTTCGACCAGCGCTTTGGCATCCAGGCGTTTTGCCTGCATCGCCGAGGGCCAGGCCTCACGCATCAAGGCAAGGTGCATGCGATAATCCTGCGCGCGCTTGCGCAACTCGTGGAAGGCGGCGGCCTCGGTGCTTGCCTGGCAGGCCTCAACGGCGCGGGCAGCGCGCTTCAACGTGCGCCGCCAGCCCTTCGCCAGCCGGTCGGCCGTCTTGCGGCGACGGTCGTCGAAGGAGACATGGGCAAGCGCCGCCATGGCCTGTTCGCAATTGACGATGGTGGCTGCGATCCTGTCCTCGATATCGGTTTGGCCGGCGGCAATCCGGTCGCGTCGCTCGGCCAGTCGCGAGCAGACGCGGTCGAGCGCCTTCTCCTCGTCGTCGCTACGGGCGCCCTCATGCAGATAGCGGGCATTTTCGACGAGCGCGGCGGCGTCCCTGACAGCCGAGAGATTGCGCGCCATGTTGCGAATGCGGGCATTCTCCTGTTTTTGAAACAGCGGCGCGTCGGAGGCGATGAGCCGATAGAGTGCACGCAGGCGCTTGAAACACTTGCGGGCGTCGTGGATTGCCTCGTGCACGCCATCAGGGCGCAGCCGCAGGACCTCGATCGCCTGCTCGAATTGTTCGGCGCCGACATTTTTGAAATCGTCGGTGAAGGCCCCGCCTGGGCGGAAGGCGTAGCTCATGCTTGTTCTTCCACAGGCCCGTTGGTGGCGAGCGCCTGGTTGGAATAGCGCCGGTCCCCGGTGATCTCCGGTCCCAGCCAGTCGGGAAGTGCGGGCAGATCGGTCTCCCGCTTCATCTCGACCTCGGCGACGACGAGCCCCTCAAGTGCGCCTTCGTAGACGTCGACCTCCCACACAAAGCCCTTGTGCGGCACCCGGTAGCGCCGTTTCTCGATAACGACGCCCACTGCCTGGGTCAGCATTTCGCTGGCGTCGTCCATCGGCAGATCATATTCGTATTCATTGCGGACCAGCGCCGACTTGCCGATCTTGATTGTCAGCCGCGCCCATTTGTTGCCGTGGATCCGCACGCGCACGGACCGGTCGTCCATAGTGACGACATAGGCCTGCCGGAGCTGGGTGCCCTTGTCGGCACGCTCCCGCCAACCGTCGGAGGCCACCAGGAACTTGCGCTCTATCTCCTTCGCCATGGGTATCCCGCATTTCGAGAGGGTCGATGTCATCAAACTATCGTTTTACGGGCAAGGCTCAAGCATCTCTTTGTTGTCGAAGTTATTTTCTTTTTTGCTTATGTATGAATGGTGAACCGGCTTGGTGTTCGGCCTCGACAAGCGGCAGCAGGCGGAGTATGCGGAACGCATATTCAATCGTTTTAAAAGGACGATCTGCATGAGTGCGAAAACCGACAAGCTTCTTTCCATCCTCAAACTGCAGCCGGTCGTCCCGGTTCTGGTGATCGACGATGTGGCGACCGCCGTGCCGCTGGCGCGGGCGCTCGTCGCCGGTGGACTGAAAGCGATCGAGATCACCTTGCGCACGCCCGCGGCGCTCGAAGCGATCCGCGCCGTTGCCAACGAGGTCGAGGGTGCGGTTGCCGGTGCCGGCACCATCCTCAATGCCGCCCAGTTCGAGGCGGCGATCGAAGCCGGTTCGCAGTTCATCGTCAGCCCGGGCACGACGCAGGAGCTGATCGACGTTGCCAACGACCACGACGCCCCGTTGCTCCCGGGTGCTGCGACCGCCAGCGAAGTCATGGGCCTGCGCGAAGAAGGCTACGACGTCATGAAGTTCTTCCCGGCGGAACAGGCCGGTGGCGCTGCCTATCTCAAGTCGCTGTCGTCGCCGCTTGCCGGCACCTTCTTCTGCCCGACCGGCGGCATCTCGCTTTCGAACGCCCGCGACTACCTGTCGCTGCCGAACGTCATCTGCGTCGGCGGCTCGTGGGTGGCGCCGAAGGATCTGGTGACGAAGGGCGACTGGGCCGGCATCACCAAGCTTGCGGCCGAGGCCTTTGCGCTCAAGGGCTGAGGCTCGCCCGATCGCTTGAGAATTTCGAGGCCGGGCGTCAGTCCGGCCTTTTTCGTGTGCCCGGCCATTTTCGTGCGCAACGCGAGTTTGTATTTCCAGTGCAACGTTCCTATGTCTCAATCGGTTTGATGGAGCGGGTGCAGGCGGCGCCCTGTTCCGCATGGTTTTTAATCCGCCTGGAACCGACAAGGAGCGAAACCCCATGTTCGACGCGAAGAAATTGCTGGACCAGTTTCTCGGATCGCAGGTGCCGGGAGCGGGTGGCTCGGTGCGCGACCGCGCCGGCCAGGTTACGCAACTCGCCAAGGACAATCCGCTGGCAACCGGTGCCATCGCCGCCGTTCTGCTCGGCACCAAGTCGGGCCGGCAGCTGACCGGCAATGCGGCCGTGCTCGGAGGGCTCGCAGCCATCGCCGGCCTCGGCTATCAGGCCTACAAGAACTATCAGTCCGGCAACGCGCCGGTCACCGATCCCACCGCCCAGAAGCAGCCTGAACTCTTGCCGCCGCCGACCGATTCCGGATTTGCCGCCGAGCCGGAAAAGATCAGCCACGACTTCGCGCTTATTCTCGTGCGCGCCATGATCGCCGCCTCGCGCGCCGACGGCCATATCGACGAGGTCGAGCGCCGCCACATCATGGATAAGCTTTCGGTGTCCGGTCTGTCGGCCGATGCGTCGGCGTTCCTCGAGGGCGAGCTGGCCAATCCGGTCGATATCGACGCCATCGTCAACGCTGCGAAGACCGAGGAAGAGCGCGTCGAGGTTTATACCGCGTCGCGCCTGACGATCGAGCCGGAAAGCCGCGCCGAGCGGGGCTATCTCGATCTGCTCGCCGGTCGCCTCGGCCTTCCCGATGCGCTGGTCGATCATATCGAAGCGACCGTGTCGTCGGCCAAGGTCCCGGCCTGATCATTTCGCTCATGGATTGATCACCAGTTTGAATTTGTGTCGGCCGCTTCTCTGCCCTATGCCGAAGTCGATAGCGCCGCGCGTCTTACCAGACGCGCAAAGGTCGCTATAGCACTTTGAATTGCTGCAGCCGGAGAGGTGGCCGATGCGTGATCTGAGCAACTGGAAGGGATGCCCGGCACCGAAGCCGGTGGCGATCGAGGGTCGCTATGTCCGGCTTGAACCCTATGACCGTGCGATGCACAGGCAGGACCTCTGGGATGGGCTCGGCGGTATGGGCATCAATCCGCTGCTCAAGTATTTCGCGCAGGCCGATTTCCGCGGCATCGACGATTTCGACACCTGGCTGACCACTGCCCAGGAAAAGGGCGGCTGGGTCACGGAAGTGTTCCGCGACAAGGCGAGCGGCAAGGTCGTCGGTATGGCGAACTACATGCGCGCCGATCCTGCCAATGGCGTCGTCGAGGTCGGGTCCGTTGCGCATGGTGCGGCGATGGCCCGTTCGCCGCTGTCGACCGAGGTGCATTACCTCATGGCCAAGCATGTCTTCGAGGATCTCGGCTATCGCCGCTACGAGTGGAAGTGCAACAGCGAGAATGAGCCAAGCCGGACGACGGCACTCCGCCTCGGCTTCAGTTTTGAAGGCATTTTCCGCCAGCATATGATATCCAAGGGCGGCAACCGCGACACGGCCTGGTTCTCGATGATCGACAGCGAATGGCCGCTGCTCAATGCCGCATTCGAAAACTGGCTGTCGCCTGATAATTTCGATGCCGATGGTCGTCAGAAGCGGCGGCTGGAAGATATTCGCGCGGACCTCGCGCCAAAGGAGTGAGCGTGAACGCGCCCGAGAAGACGAGAGAAAACCAAGCCCCTAAGGAAAAGTCGCCGGCGATCGCCGCGGCCGTCATTCTGGCCGTCGTCGGCGTCGGCTTCTTCGTGCTACCGTCGATCATGCTGAGGCTTGGCGATATCTCGGTGTGGCTCGCCGGCGCCTTTGGCGTCGTCTTCGTTCTCGGCTTCTTCCTGATCTTCTGGCTGCGCGCGCGGCATCAGCGCAAGCGCGGGCTGTGATGGTAAGGTCTAGGGGCCGACGTGCAGGGAGTTGCCTCGGAAGACCCGTCCACAGCGTGCCTGGTTCCTCAATAGCGTTTTTTCTTTCGCACACGCGTGAAGCCGATTTGATCGGGCGTTAGCTCTGGGTCGTCTTCAAGACGGTAGCCGAATGAGTACCACGCGTCAGAGACATTCCGCGCGCCGGATGGCGGCGCCCAATAGTGATCGACAACCCAGAACGAGTAGCCGCCTCCAACGTCGGTCGCCGCAATCCCGTGCGTTTCGGAAAGCCAGAGCCTGAAAGCGGTGGCTTCACCGGACCAGATGTATTTGATTGCCCAGCCGGCCCGTGCGAGGTTGGCGGCGATTTCCTCGAACTCAAGCGTGTCGAAATTCATCTACCGTGTCCGTGTGGCGGCTCCACGCACGACGTACGTTGACCTCCCCCGGGGTGGGGGAAAGGGGCGGGCTTGCGGAAGCGGCGCACGTCCTGGCGAACACATAGCTGCCTTATCCTTGCAGCGCGGCGCCCAGCAAGACCAGTCCCAAGATAATCACGAGCAGGGCGCCTGCGATCTCGATGCCGTTCGAGACGCGGGCGGCCGATGCGGCGCTTGACGCGTAGCGCACGGCGAAACCCTTTGCCGTGACGGCCAGCGTCGCCAGGATCGATACCGTGATGGCGGTGCCGATCGACATGGCGAAGACCGACAGGATGCCGCCGAGATAAAGGCCGTTGAGTAAGGCGAAGGACAGCACGATCAGTGCGCCCGAGCACGGACGCAGACCGACGGCGACGATCGCCGACCAGGCCTCGCTGATGGCGAAGCGATCGCCCTTGAGCATCGACGGATCCGGCGCATGCGCATGGCCGCAGGTGGAGCAGACTTCGCCGGCGCCATGGTCGTGGTGATGATGCGTGTGGTCATGGCGATGGTGGGCATGGTCGTGATGATCGTGTTCGTGCTCGACGTGAACATGCCCGCCGCCGGCCGTTGCCATGAGAGCCGTCGGACGCATCATCGAGCGCAGTTTGCGAAACAAGAGCCAGCCGCCGAAGGCTGCGATCAGGGCGTAGCTGGCAATTTCCAGAGAGCGCGTCGCGTCAGTCATGCTGATCGAGGATCCGCGCAAAAGAAGATAAACCGCGCCGACAAGCAGGATGGCGACGACCCCCTGCAGGATCGACGACATGAAGGAGAGCAGCACGCCGCGCTTCAGCTCAGTCTCGTTGGCGATCATGTAGGAGGAGATGACCGCCTTGCCATGGCCGGGGCCGGCGGCATGGAAGACGCCATAGGCAAAGGAAAGGCCAATCAGCGACCAGAGCTGCCAGGGGTTTTCGCGCATGCCCTTCAGCGAGCCTGTCAGCGTGCGGTAGAAGCCCTGCTGCTCTGCATTCACCCAGGCAAAGAAGCCGCCGAGAAAGCCGGTGGTCTGAAACGACGGTTCGGCAGTGCCGATGCCGAGCGGCGATTGCGCCGCGGCAAGGCCGGCCGACAGAGCGGTCAACACGAGCGTCGCGGCAATCAGGCGGCCGATCCTGCGGGTGTTCAGCATGTGATCTCTATCCTGGTTGCAAAGAGCTTCGACATGTCGGTGCCGGTCGGGTCGCTCCAGAAAGCATCGGTCAGCGTGTCCTTGTTCTCGGCAAGGACTTCGTCAGGATCAGGGCGGACGACCTTGTGTTCGCAGGCGGCGATCTTGTCGCCGACCACGGTCAGGTCGTCATCGGTCGGGAAATCCATGGCCGTGTACATGGTCGGGTCGTAGACGCCGAAGGAGAGCTTGCCCTTGAGCGGCATCGGCTCGGCCGGCTTGACCGCGAAGATCATCAGCAACTGGCCGTCCTTGTAGTCGACGGTGATGTGCTCAGGTTTGCTGACCTTGATGGATTTGCCGTTTTGCAGGGCCGTCGTGTAGTAGTTGTACTCCGACAGTGACTCCAGCACGGTCTGGCCGACTTCCGCCAGTTCGTCCGGGTCGAGCGTGGCGTTCGAGTTCTTGTCGAAGTCGAGAACGACACTTGCGGAAAATAGCTCGTCGAAACGCCAGACATTTCTCAGCTCGCTCACCTCACCCTTGTCGTCGGAGGCCACTTCCAGGCGGGCCTCGGCGAAGATGTGCGGATGGGCAAAGGCCAAAGTCGGCGCAAGCAGGATGGCAAGGCCGGCCACGACGAGGCGCTTAATTCTCATGAAACGGCAATCCTTTCAGTCAGGGCGCAGCAGTGCCTTCGAATCGTTCCCGCAATGTACTGGAAATGGGACGGATTTGGGACCTTGCCGCGTCAATGCGGCTTGCGGAACCAGGCGTGCAGGTAGTCGACGAGGGTGCGCACTTTGGCCGGCAGGTAGCGGCGGTGCGGATAGATCGCATAGATGCCGCGGTCCCTGGGCAGGAAATCGTCAAAGAGCGTGACGAGTTCGCCGGTGGCAACCTTGGGCCGTGCGATGAAATCGGGAACCAGCGCCACACCGATGCCGGAGACGGCAGCGCGCACCGAGGCAAGCGGACTGTTGACCTCGATCGGGCCACTGACGGGAACGGTGAAGGAGGAACCGTCAGGCTCGATGAAGCGCCAGTTGGAATAGGACTTTCCATTGGTGTCGAGAATGCAGGGGATCTTCGAAAGGTCGGTCGGATGTGCGATCGGCCCGACCTTCTCCACGAAGTCCGGAGCGGCACAGATCAGGACCTGGAAGTCGTCGAGCTTGCGCGCGATCAGCGTCGAATCCTCAAGTCGGGTGATACGGATGGCGACATCGAAGCCCTCTTCGACGAGGTCGACGAAGCGGTCGTCCGAAACGATCTCCAGCGACAGTTCCGGATGCTGCTTGCCGAAATCGACCAGCGACTGGCCGATCTCGGCGTCGACGAAAGTGCGGGGCGCGGTGATGCGCAGCCGGCCCTTGAGGTCGGAATTGTTGGCGCGCACGAGATCGGCGAGATTGTCGATTTCCTTCAGGATTTCCGACGCGGTGCGATAATAGGTGTGGCCGGCTTCCGTCATCGAGAATTGACGTGTCGTGCGGTTAAGCAGAAGCGCGCCGAGTTCGTCCTCAAGCTCGCGCACATATTTCGACAAGAGCGCCTTCGACCTGCCGACGCGGCGGGCGGCGGCCGAAAACCCTTCGGCGTCCACGACATCGATGAAGGCGCGGATGCGGGTGAGCGTGTCCATGGCCGGTGTTTCCTTCGTCTTTCCTGGTCGCGGGAGCCTTGATTCGCCGCGAATGCTTCTTTCACGTTTCTCTGTTCGGCGGCTGTCTTTGTGGCCGGTTCGGTCCGCTCTTCGAATTTTGACGACCGGATAGGCGAGGTCTTAAAATAAATCCAGTTCTTTCAAGCGTTTGTGGCGGTCACTGCGTCGCTGTCGATTGTTCAGTAAACGTGAACACTGACAGTGTTGCCGGTCTCGAAAAAAATTCAACAGCGGCCGCGAAAAAACTCTTGATTACGACAAGGTTTTTTCTTACCTACGCCCTTGCCCAAAGTCGCACGTGCCTGTGGGTGTCCGCCGACCCTCGATTAGGTGAGGGTATCGGTAAGGTACCTGGAACTAACCCCTCCAGTCGCTATTCCGGCCAACCGGGAAATGCGAGGACATCTTGAAGCAACGACGGTGCGGGCCTTTCTGGTGTCTGCCGGCTCTCCAACAGCCGGGGTTACTGAAGAGGCACACCTTCATTGCCGGAAGTGCGGTTGGGTTATCCCCTCCAATCCATGGCAGACAAAGCCGAATTGAAGCCTAGGCGGGCTTTGATTCACCGTTCGCGCATCGAGCGCATGCTTGGTTCCGGGGTCTCCACCGGCTGGTTCCAGAGCATTCGCGCGTATGCCCTTTGTCCTCCGCGAAAGCGGAGCATTTTGGATCAGGGGAATAAGGCCATGACCACGGCACGCATCATCGACTTCATCAACACCCGACGACCCGACGGCCCTTGCCTCGTTGTCGACCTCGACGTCGTGCGCAACAATTTCAAGGCCTTCCGCCACGCGATGCCGGACAGCTCGATCTATTACGCCGTCAAGGCAAACCCGGCGCCGGAAATCCTGCGCCTGCTCGCCGGCATGGGCTCCTCCTTCGATTGCGCGTCCGTCGCTGAAATCGAAATGGCGCTCGACGCCGGTGCGACCGCCCAGCGCATTTCCTATGGCAACACCATCAAGAAGGAGCGCGACATTGCCCGCGCGCACGCTCTCGGTGTGTCGCTCTTTGCCGTCGACAGCCATGAGGAAGTCGAGAAGGTTGCACGTGCCGCCCCTGGTGCCCGCGTGTTCTGCCGCGTCCTGACCGATGGCGAAGGCGCCGAATGGCCGCTGTCGCGCAAGTTCGGCTGCGTCCCGCAGATGGCTGTCGACGTGCTCGTCTACGCCCATCAGCATGGCCTCGTTTCCTACGGCGTCTCGTTCCATGTCGGTTCGCAGATGACGAAGCTCGACGCCTGGGATTCGGCTCTTGCCGATGCCAAGCGCGTCTTTGTGCAGCTGGCCAAGCAGGGCATCGAGCTCAAGATGGTCAACATGGGCGGTGGCTTCCCGACGAAGTACCTCAAGGACGTGCCGACCGCTGAAGCCTACGGCCAGGCGATCTTCGGCGCGCTGAAGAAGCACTTCGGCAACCACATCCCGGAAACGATCATCGAGCCGGGTCGCGGCATGGTCGGCAACGCCGGCGTGATCAAGGCGGAAGTCGTTCTCGTTTCGAAGAAGTCTGATAACGACAGCCACCGCTGGGTGTTCCTCGACATCGGCAAGTTCGGCGGTCTCGCCGAAACCATGGACGAGGCGATCCGCTACCCGATCCGCACGGCCCGTGACGGCGACGAAATGGAGCCCTGCGTGCTTGCCGGCCCGACCTGCGATTCGGCCGACGTGCTGTACGAGAAGAACATGTATCCGCTGCCGATCACGCTCTCGATCGGCGACGAGGTTCTGATCGAAGGCACCGGCGCCTACACCACGACCTACTCGGCCGTCGCCTTCAACGGCTTCGAGCCCTTGAAGTCCTACGTGATCTGATCCGGTTTGCTCCCGTCCTCGGGCGGGAGCGCCATTTCACAATTTCCTTAGATGCCGCCTGAAGCGGTTTTGATGACGGGAGGCCCGGATGGCCGCTGTTGTTGATGCCCTGCGCGCGTTTTTCGCGCCGTCCACATTCGTTATCGATAACGAAAACCCGGGTGACGTCGTTGCCCGCGAAAACCTGCTCGATCGGGCGATGGGGCCGGAGCGGCGTCGCAAGTCGTCGGAAAAGCTGCGCAGCGGCCGCGTGCCTGCCGAAGGCCTCGCCTTCGTCGCCCGCGATCTCGATGGTCACGTGATCGGCACCGTTCGCCTGTGGAATGTCGAGGCCGGCGTCAGCCGCGAAGGCCACAGCATTCCAGCCCTGCTGCTCGGTCCGCTGGCAGTCGATCCCGCCCATGAAGGCAAGGGCATCGGCGGCATGCTGATGCGTGCAGCGATCGAAGAGGCCAAGAACCGCGGTCACGGCGCGATCCTGCTGGTCGGGGATGCCGCCTATTACGAGCGTTTCGGCTTCTTCGCCGCGCGCACGCAGCATTTGGTCATGCCCGGTCCGTTCGAGCGCAACCGTTTCCTGGCGCTTGAGCTTCGGGATGCCTGGCTCGAGGGCGCTGCCGGCCTCATCGTCGCCAATGGCCGCAAGTTGGCGCTGCCGCCGGTCAGGCGCGCGGCCTGATCTCTTTCCGTCTCCAACCCTGCGGGGGCGGATTTTTCGCTGCTCCCCCATCCGCCTCATGCGAGGGGTGGGGGAGCAGGTCATAAAAACCCGAGATCACGCCTCCGTGGCAGACGGTCGCGCGTCGTAGCAGACGAAGGCAAGCTTGTTGCCATCGGGATCGCGCACATAGGCGGCGTAGAAGCCGTCTCCGTATTGCGGGCGAAAGCCCGGTTCGCCCTCGACACTGCCGCCCTGTTCCATCGCCGTTGCAAACAGCCGGTCGATGATCGCAGCGCTTGGCACGAGGAACGCGGTCATGGCGCCATTGCCGATGCCGGCGGGATTTCCGTCGAAGGGATAGCCGGTGAAGAAACGCGGCGCGCGGTCATCATCCTTGCGTCCCCAGGACGCCACCTGCTCGTCGCACCAGCAGCGCTCCTGACCGATCAACGCCATCAGCGGATCGTAGAACCGTTCGGCGCGTTTGAGATCGGTCGTTCCGACCATCGTATATCCGATCATGTCTTCTCCCTTGTCTTGGCTGGCATCGCTCATACCTGGCTAAGGAAGGACCGTCCGCGCGGCGACAGCCGATAGCCGACCGTCAGGCTTTCCGTCAGCCCTAGTTCCTTCAGTTTGCGGATGCGTGGCTTGAGCTTGAGTTTATCCATGCCGACCTGTTCAGCGATCTCGGCGGCGGTAATCCCGTCGCGCGAAGCAATCAGGCGGAGTGTCGCTTCGGCCCAGATCTGACCGGCGGCCTCGTCAAAGCGGGCGAGCCTGGCGGCAATCTTGGCCCAGTCGGATTTCGCAAGCGTCGCGTCATCGCGCAAGGACAGACGCGGATCGTCGCCCGCGCGGTGGAAGGCGATGCGGTAAAGCGTGCCATCGGGCCTGCCGTCGAGTTCGGCGAGCAATGCCTCACGCGTCGGGAACCCGGCGCGACGTGCGTCCTCTATGCTGATGTCTTCGGCCTCGGTGGTCTCGATCGCGTCGATCGACAATATGCCGGCCGCTGTGCGCAGGCTGCCGCCGGCCTTGACTGTTGGCCTGGTCCAGCGCCGAAAGGCCAGTGTCACGTCGCCCTTGGCGATCTGGTAGAGAATGGCCTTGCGGAACAGCATGTCAGTTTGTGGCGCGGCGATAGAAAGCGAGGGAACCGGCAAGGGCAAGCAGGGCGCCGCCACAGATACGCTCGAGCCAGACGGCCCCGGAATGCTTGAGAAAACGAGCCGCCTGGGAGCCGAGTAGCGCGTAACCGAGCATCACGGCAAAATCGACAGCGGCGAAGACCAGGGCAAGTACTGCGTATTGCGGCGCCTGCGGCAAGGCGAGGTCAATGAACTGCGGCAGGAAGGCCGAGAAGAAGAGATAACCCTTCGGGTTGGTGACGGCGACCAGAAAGCTCTTCAGAAAAATCGCAGGCGTCGCGACGTCGGCGGCGCCTTTGTCGATGGCGACATCGAGCGTTCCCTTCGACCGCAACAGCATGACGCCGAGAAAGGCGAGATAGGCGGCGCCGAGCCATTTGACGACCGTAAACCAGAATTCCGAGGCAGCGAGTAGCGCGCCGAGACCCAGCGCCACCGCGCCGATCAGCACGAAATCCGAGAGAACGGCGCCGATCATGCCCACAAGCGCACGCTTGATGCCGTAGCGCGAACCGTTGGTCAGCGCCAACAGCACGGTCGGGCCCGGCGTGGCGATACCGATGAAAGCGACAAAGGCGAATGCGAGGATGGTTGTACCGCCCATGGGACACTCCGGTGTGCAGGGCGAATCTGTCTCACACCTTTGGCGTCGGAGCAACCGCCAGAATGCGTTCAGAAAGATCCACCGAGCGCGCGACGACGAGATCGACGCGATGGTCCTTCTCGGGATCGGTCTCGCGCTGGAGGGAGTGGGGGTAATCGACTTCGAGTTGAGGCTTCCTCTCCGGCCCGAGCAGCAGCGATGCCGTCAGCGCCTGCGTTTTGCGCGGTAGAGATAGGCGCAATAGGTGCTGCGTCTCGTCTTGAGACGATGAGCTGATGACCCCCAGACATGTTATCCGCTCTTTTTCTTCGTCGGCAAGGCAAAACGCCGGATTTGACAGTTCAGGTCGCTGGCCCTAATGGACGCGGAGGGCAAGGGCCCCTGCCGTCCGCGAGCGTCATGCTTTGGTGAAGCCCTTCTTTCAGACACGGTCAGCCGAAACGGCATGCGAACCGGTGGCAATGCGGGCTCCCATCTCTGATAATGCATGCCGCAGCAGGAGACCCTGTCATGATGCGCGGATCAAACACGCTACCATCGCTCGATGCCCTCAAGGACCAGGCGAAACGCCTGCGATCGCGGCTATCCTGCGAAGGCGAGAATATCAACCACTCCCGTTCCCTCGAACTGGTCGCCGCCCAATATGGCTACCGCGATTGGAACACGCTTCACGCTGCCGCCGGCAATCGGCCGCCGTTCAATCCCTGGATGCTCGGCTCGCGGGTGAAGGGCCTTTATCTCGGTCAGCCCTTCGAAGGCGAAATCCTTTCAGTGCAGGCGCTGACGGCCCAGCCGGGGCGCTACCGGTTGACGATGAAATTCGACGAGCCGGTCGATGTCGTTACCTTCGAGAGTTTCTCCGCGTTTCGCCAGCGGGTGACCGCGACGGTCGACGAGACCGGGCGCACGATCGAGAAGACGTCCAACGGCCGCCCACAGTTGGAGCTGGAATGGTGAGCGGCCCTTGCTGCTGCCGTGCGATCATCACGGTTGCGACTTGCCGGCTGTTGGCTTTTCAGCAGACTTCCCCGAAGCCAAGTGCTTCGGGGACTTAATCACCGTAGCTTTTCGCGCGACGATACCCCACTGATGCACCAATCCGTTCATCGCATCCGTTGGCATCATCATTAGTTGCGAATGAGTTGCATTTGCATTATCAATGTAGTTGCGAACGGTTCGCAATAAGGCGAGCCGATCAAATCGGGCCTTGTGGCATCGCCTCTGCAATCCGGAGCGGACACGTGGAGCCGTATCGGGCGAGGGGCGACTTCTATGGACAATTCGGTGAGGCAAGATCTGCTGAAACGGCGCAGCCTGCTGATGGGTGGGCTGGCGGCCGCCGGCGGCACCGCGATCTGCGCCGGCGCGGCGCCGGCGCAGATCGCGTCCCACGGTGGCGGCCACCAGATGGCCGCGCGGGCGTCCGAAGGCATGGCGGCACCGATGCCGGCGATGGGGCACGGCGCCATGATGACGGTCGGCGACGTCGATAACACCGCCAACGGTTTCGATCCGACCGACATGCTGACCGACTGGGACACCGGCACCGTCTCGGTACTGCCGGATGGGCGAACGCTCCGGACCTTCGAGATGGCTGCCGAGGATCGCGACATCGAAATCGCGCCGGGCATCACCTTTCCGGCCTGGACCTATAACGGCCGCGTGCCTGGCCCGGCGCTTCGGGCCAAGGAGGGCGAGCGCCTGCGCATCGTCTTTCGCAACTACGCCTCACACCCGCATTCGATCCACTTTCACGGCATTCACGCGGCGCGGATGGATGGCGTACCGGGGGCCGGCATGGTCGATCCCGGCGATGAGTTCGTCTATGAATTCGACGCCAAGCCTTTCGGCTGCCATCTCTATCATTGCCATGCGATGCCGCTGCGTCGGCATATCCACAAGGGCATGTACGGCGCCTTCGTCATCGACCCGGACCCGGAGCGCCATCCGGATCAGATCGACGTCGCCCGCTCGCGGCTCATCGGCACGCCGGAGAACGCCGGCTGGCAGGAACTGGTGATGGTGATGAACGCCTTCGACACCAACTTCGATGCCGAAAACGAATTTTACGCGGTCAACACCGTCGCCCATGCCTTCATGAAGCGGCCCATCCGGATCGTGAAAAGCAAGCCGGTGCGCATCTACCTCATCAATGTCATCGAGTTCGATCCGATCAATTCGTTCCATCTGCACGCGAACTTCTTCGATTATTACGACCAGGGAACGACGTTGACGCCGACGCTTAGAACTGTCGACCTCATCACCCAGTGCCAGGCACAGCGCGGCATTCTGGAGTTCACCTTCGCCGAGCATGAACCCGGCCTCTACATGTTCCATCCGCACCAGACCGAGTTTACCGAACTGGGTTGGGTCGGCATGTTCGACGTCGTGGAGGCGCTGGCATGAACGAAACCCTGCCGAGGGCCGCTATCCGTGCGGCGAAAACCAATCTGGTTTGGCTGGCGCTGCCGCTCATCGCGTTGGCCATCGCCGTCGCCTGGATCCTGTCGGCCGATCCGCTGTCGGGCT
This sequence comes from Ensifer sp. Root127, assembly GCF_001425225.1. Classification (NCBI taxonomy): domain Bacteria; kingdom Pseudomonadati; phylum Pseudomonadota; class Alphaproteobacteria; order Hyphomicrobiales; family Rhizobiaceae; genus Ensifer; species Ensifer sp. Root127. The sequence goes on along the minus strand of NZ_LMDX01000044.1, from coordinate 284,568 downwards.
TTCGCAACGGCGCGCCGCCGGTGGAAAACCTGACCTTCGAACGAACCGTGCTCGACGACAGCGGCCTTCGCCTCTTGGTTCGCGCCGGTGGATCGGAGCCGATGACGGTGGCGCAGGTTCAGGTGGATGACGCCTACTGGCAATTCACCCAGGATCCGCCTGGTCCGATCGCGCGGGGCAAGGCGGCATGGCTGAGCCTGCCCTTCCCATGGATGCTGGGCGAGGCGCATGCGCTGAAGGTGGTGACCAACACTGGCGCCACCTTCGCCCACGACATTGCCGTTGCCGTGCCGACGCCGCAGGCGACGGCAGGTCAATTGCGACTGCAGGCGCTGGTTGGCATCATCGTCGGCATCGTGCCGGTCGCCGTCGGCCTGATGTTCTACCCGCTGCTGCGTGGCGTCGGCCAGGCGGGCATGGCGTTTCTATTGTCGCTGACGATCGGCCTGCTCGCCTTCCTGCTGATCGATGCAAGTGCGGAAGCCCTGGAACTGGCGTCGCAGGCCGCGGCAATTTTCCAGGGGCCGGTCATGGTGGTGCTTGCGGGGCTTGGCAGCTTCCTGTTGCTGATGGCGATCGGCCGGCGCGGCGGCGTGCCGACCGGGCTGGCGCTTTCCACCTATATCGCGCTTGGCATCGGGCTGCACAATCTCGGCGAGGGGCTGGCGATCGGTGCTGCCTTTGCCGCAGGATCGGCCGGGCTCGGTACCTTCCTGGTGCTCGGCTTCGCCCTGCACAATGTGACCGAAGGCATCGGCATCGCCGCGCCGATCCTGAAACAGCGGCCCTCGCTATGGGTCTTTGTCGGCCTGACGCTGCTTGCCGGCGGGCCGGCGGTGATCGGCATGTGGCTCGGCAGCCTGGCAACGTCGGCGCAATGGTCGGCGCTGGCGCTGGCGATCGGGGCCGGCGCGATCCTGCAGGTGATCGTCGAGGTCAGCGCTTACCTGATGCGCCAGAGCGGAAAGCGGATCGAGGTCCTCCTGACGCCGCCCGTCATGAGCGGGCTCGTTGCCGGCGTCGCCTTCATGTACGTGACCGCGGCAGTGGTGAAAATCTGATTGTTTGTGGATCGCTGTCATGAGCGATTTGGCAGCCCCTCATCCCGCTGCCGCGACCTTCTCCCCGCAGGCGGGGAGAAGGGACTCGTGGCGCGGTTTCGTCCGGCCAGATATTTCGGCATTCTTTGACAGAGCGTATGCCACGTCCCCTCGCCCCGCTTGCGGGGAGAGGGTTAGGGTGAGGGGCAACTGCGCTAACGCCGTCGAAGAGCGTCGAGCGAATGTTATCCGGCGATATCGACGATGCCGCAGTCGCCCTCGGCCGAGCCGAAAACGAGCTGGCGCCCGTCCTTGCTCCAGGCCATGGCGGTGACCGCACCCTTGCCGGGACGGCGCAACAGCACTTCCTTGCTGTCGGCGAAACGGGCGGCGAGGATCATGCCGTCCTGATAGCCGATGGCGACGATGTCTTCGGCCGGATGACAGGCGACGGAAGTCACCATGATGTCGGCGCGGGTGCCGAGTTCCAGCGGCGCCTTGCCCATCGGTCCGTCTTTGCCCTGGAAGGGCCAGACGATGGCGGCCGGCGCGCCCGAAGATGCGAGCCACTTGCCCTTCGCGGACCAGGAGAGCGACTTCACCTTGGCCGGGTAGCCGGTCATGCGCATGTGGCGTGCCTCGCCGCCGGGCTTTGCGTCGAGCTTCCAGCCGTGCAGGGCATTTTCCTGCATCGTGGTCACGAGGAAACGGCCGTCGGGCGAGAAGGTGACGCCGGTATGGGCGCCCTTCCAGTCGAGATCAATCGGCTGGCCCGCGGTCGCGACCCAGTGCATCGACACGCCGTTGTAGCGGGCGGCGGCAACACGCAAGCCCTTCGGCGCAAAGGCGACGCCCTCGACCGTGCGCTCCTCGGCAAATTCTTTCGTCGTGCCGTCGGCCAGCCGCACATGGGTGGTCTTGCCATAGGCATAGCCGACGGCGCCCTGCGGGCCGGCTGCGACTTGGGCGATCCACTTGCGCGGCGCTTCGGCAACCAGCGTCGCGGTGCCGTCGGCAGCCGTGCGCATCACCTTGCCGTCCTCGCCGCCGGTCAGAAGCGTTTCGTTCGCCTCGTCGAGAACCAGAGACAGCAGGCCCTCGTGGACTTCCGTCGTCTTGTGGCCGTGGTCGAGGCGGTGGATGGCGCCGGTGGCTTCGGCGAAGAAAGGTATGCCCTTGAGAAAGGCCACGCCAACGACGTGGCCTTCGAGATCGAGCGGAGCGACTGTCGGCATCAGATTGTCATGGTCCCCTGGTTCGGCATGCTGTTGGAGCATGATGCCGAAAAGGACCGACGCCATGCTCTCCTTAATTTGATCTTAGAGCCGCATCGCGGCTTCCGGAATCAGGCTGAAGCTTCGCAGGCCTTGAACGTGCGCTCCAGCTTTTCGCGGTCGAGGTCGCGGCCGATGAAGACCAGGCGGCTTTCGCGCTTTTCGCCTTCCTTCCAGGCACGCTGATGGTCGCCCTCGATGATCATGTGCACGCCCTGCACGACATAACGCTCGGCGTCGCCGGCAAAGGCGATGATGCCCTTCAGGCGCAGGATGTTCGGGCCGTCCGTCTGGGTGATCTTCTGGATCCAGGGGAAGAAGCGATCAGCGTTCATCTCGCCGCCGCGCAGCGAGATCGATTGCACCGTCACATCATGGATCGGCGAGGGGGCGTGGTCATGGTGGTGATGGTCGTGATCATGATGGTGGTGATGATCATGGTCATGATGATCGTGGTGATCGTGGCCGCAATCCGGGCCGCAGGTGTGATCGTGCTCGTGATCGTCCTGGTCGAGGAAATGCGGGTCGTTTTCCAGCGCTCTCTCAAGGTTGAACGCGCCCTGGTCGAGAACCTTGGTGAGGTCGATCTCGGAGCGCTGCGTTCTGTAGATGCGGGCCGACGGATTTATGACGCGAACCGTCGCCTCGATCCGCTCCAGCTCTTCCGGGCTGACGAGGTCGGTCTTGTTGAGGAGCACGACGTCGGCAAAGGCGATCTGGTCTTCGGCCTCGCGGCTGTCCTTCAGCCGGAGCGGCAGGTGCTTGGCGTCTACCAGCGCGACGACGGCATCAAGCTCGGTCTTGGCGCGCACATCGTCGTCCATGAAGAAGGTCTGGGCGACCGGAACCGGATCGGCAAGACCGGTGGTTTCCACGATGATCGCATCGAAGCGACCGGGCCGGCGCATCAGGCCTTCCACCACGCGGATCAGGTCGCCGCGCACGGTGCAGCAGACGCAGCCGTTGTTCATCTCGTAGATTTCCTCGTCGGATTCGACGATCAGGTCGTTGTCGATGCCGATCTCGCCGAATTCGTTGACGATGACGGCGTATTTGCGCCCGTGGTTCTCGCTGAGGATGCGGTTCAACAGCGTCGTCTTGCCGGCGCCGAGATATCCGGTGAGCACGGTGACGGGAATCGGCTTCTGCGGGGATGTTTCGGTCATGGGAACCTCTGGGATCTCGGGATGCGGGGAGCGGGCATCCATGTCGCGTTTCATATAGGAGATGCGGCGGCGATGCGCAAATGGCGAAGCCGATTTTGGCCACGCCTTTGCCGCCTCCGGGACGGGCGAACCGGGCAGCGATAACGCTCCTTTCATCAAAATCAGGGAGAGTTCGCGTCCTACCGAAGGGGTGCATGCGTGAAGACGATTTCCATCAACGGCCGGTTCCTGACTCAGCCGCTCACCGGCGTGCAGCGCTTTGCCCGCGAGATCACCCGCGCGCTCGATGCCCGCATTGCCGCGGGCGACGTGCCGCCGGCGCTGAAGGATGTGCGCTGGCGGTTGCTGGCTCCAGCGTCCGCGCCGGATGATCTGCCACTGTCGGCGATATCGATCGAGCGTTTCGGCTCAGGCCCGGGCCATCTCTGGGAGCAGGGGCCGCTCTATTGGCGGACGCGGCGCGATACGCTGGTCGGCCTCGGGGGCAGCGGACCGGTGCTGCATTCCGACCAAGTGGTGGTGATCCACGACGTCACGCTCTTCCGTCATCCGGCTTCCTTCGGGCGCGGCTACCGGCTGTTCCACGGCGCGCTCGGCTACATCCTGACGCGTCGCGCGAAGATCGGCACCGTTTCCTATTTTTCGCGCGGTGAACTGGCGGATGTCTTTCGCGTTCCAGCATCGGGTATTGACGTGATCTACAACGCCACAGATCACTTTTCCGACCTTCAGCCGGACCGGGAGATCGTTGCGAAGCTGGGGCTTGCCGAGACCCCCTTCTTCCTTCTCGTCGGCACACTGAAGCCCAACAAGAACGTCGAGTTTGCGGTGCGTGCCTTCGAAGCCCTGGGTGCTACCGGCAGCAAGCTCGTGGTCGTCGGCGGTACGGATCCCAGCGTTTTTCGCGACATCGCCCCGACGTCGCGGGGCAACCTGATCTTTCCCGGGCGGCTGACGGACGCCGAGATCGCCGGGCTGCAGCGCCACGCCACCGCCTTCCTGTTCCCGAGCCTCTATGAAGGGTTCGGTATCCCGCCGCTCGAGGCGATGACACAAGGGTGCCCGGTGCTGGCCGCTGACATACCCCCGGTCAGGGAAGCCTGCGGCGAGGCGGCTCTCTATTTCGATCCGGCGAAGGCGGAAACCCTCGTCGAGGTTATGCGGAAGATATCCGCCGATGATGCGCTTCGGCGACAGCTGGGGCGTTCGGGGCATGAAAATGCAATGCGGTTCTCATGGAACGCAAGCGCGGTCATTCTGCTCAACCTGCTGGTCGCAGGGCAGGGCTGACTAGCTTGCTTATTCGGAACTGAACGCGCGATTAGAGTTCGAGTGTGCGCAGCGGATCTATCCTGCCGCGTAGGAGATCTACGAGGGCGATAAGGTTTCCCTTAAGGCGGCCCCGTCTGTCGACAAGCCCCTGAGATTTCAGACTGCCGACGATGTTTGCGGCGATGTTGGAGCTCAAAAGCTTCAATGCCCAGCCCAGACCGACCGTGCCTTTGCGGAAAAGGTAGAGCGGGTTTGCCACCTGTGAGTAACCGAAGCGCAAACCCGAAGTACGTCCCCGTTTGTTGCCGAGATGGACGCCGCGCAGGGTGGCGCTGCGCACAATGCGGCCGTGGCGGGCGAGGCGGCGGCAGAAGTCGACATCCTCCTGCCAGCCGTAAAGCGGCAGGTTTTCGTCGAAGCGGGTGGCGTCGGCTTCAATGGCCGACACGCGAAAAACCATATTGCAGCCATAGGCGTTGTAAACGGGTTCGAGGGTGGCCTGTCTGCCCGTTGCCCGATCGCGCGCAAGGATTTCCAACCCTTCCTTGACCGGGATGCCCGGGCCATGAATGCCATCGGCCAGCACCAGGCCGGTCGCCACGGCAATGTCGGCCCTCTTCTCGAAGAGGGTTTCGACTTCAGCCAGAAAATCGCACTGGGGCAGGAAATCATCGTCGAAAAACACGATGATATCGGCGGTCCCCGTGTGGTCGAGGATGGCGTTGCGCTGCGCACAGGAGCCCTTGCTGCCCGTGACCAGGGTGATCTCCGATGCGAGCGTGCTGACAAAGTCGAGATCGACGTCCTGCGGCGACGAGGGGCAGACGAGGATCGCGTCCGCCTGGCGATCCTGCCGGCTCAGGTGCAGCAGTGTTTCGGACAGCACTTCGCGGCGACCCGCCGTGGCTATTCCGACAATGATCTTCATGGTGTTCTTCGCCTCTCGGTTTGCCCAGATCTAAACCGAAAGAGGTTCAGTTTTCCTTATCGCGCCCGGTTCACTATCGCGCCCGAGATCACGCGGCGGTTGACGCGCGCATGCCGAGCCGCAGGCGATTGAGCGCCAAGAGGCAGCAGACCCCACCAATGACAATCCCGGCGGCAGTAGCGACGGTGGCGGACCGGTAAGACAGCACGAAGGCGACAATGGTGACTCCAAGGCCGGCAGCGGCGAGGAGAACCGGCGACCAGGTGAAGTCGAAGGGCAAGGTCGCCATCAGGCGCAGGCCGATCAAGGATGCGAATATGGCGCCGAGCGCGCCGCCTGCCATCAGTGTGGCGGCGCTTGGCGCCAAAAGGAACGCGCTGGCAAGCGCGAAGAGATTGAGAAGCGCGCAGTCGATGGCCGCGAGCGCGAAGATCGCGGTCAGGCGCTGCTTCAAGTGCAGCGGTGTCGGCAGCATGATCTGGGTCAGAACGCGCGCGAGCGAAAGGATAATGACGAACGGGGCCGTCGCGAGGAAGCCGGCCTGCAGGTCAGGGCTGATGACCAGCCATGTCGCCGGCACCAGAACGGCGAAGATGCCTGCCGCCATCATCAGCGCGAAGCTGGTGAGCAGCGCGTAGTATTGTCCGAGCTCACGGCGAAGCGCCAGGGTATCGCCGCCCTTGTCGTGAGCAGCGACGATTTCGGGATACTGGATCGCCTGGAGGGCGGAGACGATCAGCACGAACGGGCGCTGCAGCAGATCGAGCGCCAGCAGCGCACCGGCAGCGCCGCCGGGGCCGAGGACCGAGGTGAATATCGCCTTCAGCGCAAGCGGTGCAAACATCGAGGCGCTGGCGGCACCCGCCGAAACGCTGCCATAGACGAGGTGCTTTCGCACGCGCGCCATGTCGAGCGAGGCGGAAGACCGCGGGCCTGATCTGCGCGAAAGTAGGGTTGCGAGCAGAGCGTAGAGAGCATAACCGCCAAGCAGGCCGGTGACCGTCGACAGGAAGGTTGGCGATACGAGCGCGCCGATCAACGTTCCCGCCGCCAGGATGGTGGCGCGAGATCCCTGGAGTACCGAGAAGGCGCGAAAATCCTGGCGGAAGCGCAGCATGGTCAGGTGCAGGTCGCTGCCGCCTTGCGCAACGGCAACGAGGCCGCCGACCAGCGCCACCAGCGGCGAGACGCCGAAGGCGAGCGACGCGGCCGCAGCGACAAGGCAGAAAAGCGCGCAGGCCGCTGCCTCCGCAACGATCGTTCGCCGCTCCGCCGCTTCGATTTCCGCCGTCTGGCCGGGATAGAAGCGCATGCAGGAGAAACGCACCCATTCGAAAGCGGCGATCGCGCCGAATTGGCTGAGCGAGATGAACAGCGAATAGGCGGCATAGTCGACTGGGGCCAGCCAGTGGGCGACGACGATCAGCAGGCCGAAGGCGATCAGGGCCTGGTAGAAATAGGCGCCGAGCGCGATGATCTTCGCCATGGGGTTCCGGCCTAGCGCCGCCTGTCGTCGTTTGCTGCTGTCCATGCTGATAGCGCAAAAGCACAAACAAAGTGTTTTGTCGGCGCGCCCTGCCGGTCCTTCAGGCGAATTCGGTCATGTCGAAGTCGGCGACATCGGTCAAAAGCTCGATCACGCCCGTAACCGCGTGGGCCAGCAACTGTTCGCCGCGCGCCGCGGTTGCCACCGAGGCATTGCCGGCAACACCGTCACGGTTGAGGTCGGACATCTTCCAGCCGAAGGCATGCGGGCCATAGGCGCGCAAATGCCGGAAGCGTCCGGCGTAGTCGCTCTGGCGCGAGGGGAAGGCGCGGGCTTTCGCCATCTCGACCTTTTCGGGATGGAGCGCCAGCATCACCGACGTCTCGATCTCGCCGCCGTGAATGTCGATCGCCTTGTCTTCGGGCGCGATCCAGCCATCTGGCTGGCCGAAACGGGTCCAGCTGGTCGCCACCGCCAGCATGCCGAAACGCACTCGCGCCTCAGTCGCAACGATCGTCATCAGCGGCGAATTGCCGCCATGGGCGTTCAGCATCACGAATTTGCTGAGGCCGAGACCGTGCAGGTTTTCGGCGATCCCAAGCCAGCGACGCACGGCTTCGTCGTAGCCGAGCGACCGGCTGCCGGCCACATCCATATGCTCGATCGAATAGCCGACGGGTTCGGTCGGCAGGAAAGTAACGGGCAAGTTCGCGGGCAGGGCGGCGATGCAGCGTTCGACAATACCCTCGGCAATCAGCGTGTCCGTATCGAAGGGCAGATGCGGTCCATGCTGCTCATGGGCGCCGAGCGGCAGCACGGCGATCCAGTCGCGGCGGGCCTGTTGCGGAAGATCGGTCGGATTGTCCTGCCATCGGGCTTGGGGCATCGACATCTCTCTTCGATCCTTCACGTCAATTGTCGTAAAAATGTTATTTGAGTCATACAGTTCGTAATCGCAAGCTGTATTGCTATAAATGTCTGAGGCGGGATTCGGCAGGAGGTCCAATGGGCAAGAAGAACAAGGCCGAAAAGAAGGGCAAGAACGGCAAGAAGAAGGACGATCTTCTCGCCGAACCGCACGATCTTGCCTCGATCCTTGTCCAGGCGGCGCGTTCGATGCGCACGGTGATGTCGCGCAATCTGCTCGAAAGCGGTCTCTATGCCGGCCAGGACGGTGTGATGCTGGCGCTTGCCGAAATGGACGGGCTGACGGCGGGCGGGCTTGCCGCCAAGCTCGGCGTCAAGGCGCCGACGATGACGCGCACGATCGGTCGCATGGAAGCGCAAGGTTTCCTCGAGCGGCGCCCTGATGATGACGATGCGCGGCTGACCAAGGTCTATCTCACCGAACCGGGGCGCAACCGGCTGCAGACGATCGCCGAGGCCGGCCAGCATTCGGAAAACCTTGCGACGCGCGGACTGACCGACAAGCAGGTGCGCACGCTGATGAAGCTTTTGCGGGCTGTCGACAGCAACCTGCAGGCGGCACGCGCAGCCGACTGAGCCTTGTTTCGCGGCATATTGCGGCGGCGATTTAAACAGTTTAAATAGGATTTAAATTTGAGGGTAGGCAACTAGGCTTAAACAGGGGGCATCGTGGCGCAAAAAGTCAAGCTTTCGACGATCGCGGAAACACTCGGTCTTTCGACGGCAACAGTATCCCTGGCATTGCGTGACAGCCCATTGGTGGCGACCCTCACACGCGATAAGATCAAGGAGCAGGCCCGCGCACTCGGTTATATCTATAACCGCCGCGCTGCCAGCCTCAGAACCTCCCGGTCCGGCATCATCGGCGTCGTCGTGCACGACATCATGAACCCGTTCTACGGGGAAATCCTGAAGGCGATCGAAGCGGAGCTCGACCGCGACAAGCAGACCTTCATCCTCTCCAACCATTACGATTCGGTCGACAAGCAGCGCGATTTTATCGAAACGCTGCTGCAGCTCGGCGGCGACGGCGTCATCATGTCGCCGGCGATCGGCACGCCGCCGGAAGATATCCAGCTTGCCGAGGACAACGGCATGCCGGCGATCCTGATCGCCCGTTCGATTGAGGGGCTCGACGTGCCGATCTTCCGCGGCGACGACGCCTATGGCATCTCGCTGGCGACCAACCATCTGATCGGCCTTGGCCATCGCTGCATCGCCATGGTCGGCGGCACCGACCAGACCTCGACCGGTCGCGACCGCTATCAGGGTTATGTCAACGCGCTGCGCAAGGCCAACATCGAGGTCGATCCGGAATTGCGCATTCCCGGCCCGCGCTCCAAGCAGGGCGGCTTCGAGGCGGCTGTGCATCTGCTGTCGCTGCCGCAGAAGCCGACCGCAGTCGTCTGCTGGAACGATCTGGTGGCGATCGGCATGATGAACGGCATCGCGCGTGCGGGCCTTGTTCCAGGCGTCGATATCTCCGTCACCGGCTATGACGACCTCGAGGAGGCCTCGATCGCGACACCGGCGCTGACCACCGTCTGGAACGGCCAGGCCGATGTCGGCCGCAGTGCGGCACGCGCACTTCTCGACAAGCTTTCCGGCAGCCACGAACCCGACGGCATCCACCTGATCAAGCCGGAAATGCGCATCCGCCAGTCGACAGGCCCGTTGCGCGTCACCGCCTGAAGAAATCCCTAATGCATGTCGCGCAAAAGTGTGCAGCGGTTTTGCGAAGGCGACATGCACAAAAGCAAGAACCTAAAGTGCGGCAAGCGAATCCTGGAGATCGCGACGCGCTTTAATACCAGGAGTGCCCATGTCCGCGAGCCTTCCCCGCATCCTCGTGCCCGGAAAAATCAACGAACAGGTGCTGCTGCGGTTGCCCGAGATGTTCGAGATCGTGCGGCTGGACCGTGCGGACCCTGACCTTGTGACGGCAGACATGGCCGATATCAGGGGTATCGCCGTCTCTGGCCGCGTTCCCGCCGGTCTGATGGATGCGCTGCCCGGTCTTGAGATCGTTGCCAATTTCGGTGTCGGTTATGACGGGGTCGACGTGAAACATGCCGCCTCCAAGGGCATCGTCGTCACCAACACGCCTGACGTTCTGAGCGAAGAGGTCGCCGATACCGCCATCGGCCTGCTCATCAACACGCTGCGCCTGCTGCCGCAGGCGGAACAGTGGCTGCGCCAGGGGCGTTGGGTGCGGGATGGCGCCTTTGCGCTTTCGCCCTTGTCATTGCGGGGTCGCACGGTCGGGCTTTACGGCCTCGGACGCATCGGGCTTGCCATTGCCAAGCGGCTCGAAGCCTTCGGCGTCTCGGTCGCCTACCATACGCGCAGCCCACGCGATGGGCTTGCCTATGCCTATCACCCGACGCTCGAACGGCTTGCCGCCGCCGTCGATACGCTTGTTGTCATTGTTCCGGGAACGGAGGCGACACGAAAGACGGTCAACGCCGCGGTGCTTTCGGCACTGGGAAGCAATGGCGTCCTGATCAATGTCGGGCGCGGCTCGACGGTTGACGAGGCAGTGCTGGTCTCAGCACTTCAGGCCGGTGTGATTGCGGGGGCGGGGCTCGACGTTTTCGACAACGAACCGCATGTGCCCGATGCGCTGCTGGGGTTGCCGAATGTTTCGCTGTTGCCGCATGTGGCGTCGGCTTCGGTTGTTACCCGCAACGCCATGGCGGATCTGGTGGTCGATAACCTCATGGCCTGGTTTTCGACCGGCAAGGCACTGACGCCAGTGCCGGAAACGCCGTTCACGCGCCGAGCCGGTTAAAGCGTTGCCGGTTCAGACGGAGGTGCAGAAACGCTCCATCTCTTTGTTTTTGCGCATTTGCTGATGGAAAACCGCTTCGCACTTTTCCTGGAAATGCCCTAGGCGGCCATGCGCCGCGCCGCGTAGGCGCGCACGGCATCGCCGAAAGCCCTGAACAGGCTCGCCGACGGTGCGTCCGTCCGCACCCAGTATTCCGGATGCCATTGCACGCCGACGGCGAACGCCTTGGCGCCAATCACCGAGACCGCCTCGATGGTGCCATCGTCGGCAACGGCTTCGACGGCGAGGCGCGGCGCCGTTGCGCCGATGGCCTGGCGATGCAGGGAATTGACGCGAACGCGACCGGCACCCAGCACCGGCGCAAGACAGCTGCCTTCCTTGACGATCACGTCCTGGCGGATGCCGTAGGCGACATCCAGCTCGGAAACGTCGGGCTTGCGGTGATCCCAGACACCCGGCTGCTCCTGGATTTCGCTTGCGAGCGTGCCACCGAGGGCAACGTTGAGCTCCTGGATGCCGCGGCAGATGGCAAACAGCGGAACGCCGCGCTCGAGCGCGCGCCGGATCAACGGCAGGCTGGTGGCATCGCGGCCAGGATCGAAGGGGCCGTCGGTGTCCTTGGCCTCGCGGCCGTAGAGCGAGGGATGAACGTTGGATCGGGCGCCGCTTGCCAGCACGCCGTCGACGCGATCGAGGATCTCGTCGATATCGTTGCCGGTCTCAAGCGCCGGAATGAGGAAGGGCATGACGCCGGCGCCTTCGACGGCGGCACGGACATACTGGTTGGCAACGACATGCCAAACATTGCCGTCGAATTCGCGGAAATCGCAGGGGATGGCAACGACAGGTTTCGACATCATCAGGCTCCGTATCTCGCTTTGCAAAGCCTTGCCGCCAGATGTGGCTGAAAGTCAACTGCGAAGCGCGCAGATGTGATGGTGATACCGGCCGCAACTAGGCTCGTATGTGCATGGCAGGAATTGATGCGTTTTCTTCAGCTTTGGGTAACCACATCCTGAGTGAATCGGTGGATATGATGTTTGCCAAGCAGAATTGCCTTAAATACAATGTCAGAAAGCAAAACGTGATTTTGTCTATGCATGGTTGTAGAAGGCATCCGCCGGCCGTTGGTTTCGCAATACTAGGTTGAGTTTGGGAAAAACTCCCATGGGGCACCGTTTGAATGTTGCAATACAAGGCTTGGAGGCGGTGTTTTCACGAAATCTTTCGTTAAATCATCGCCTCTAAAAATCCGGAAAACCGGAGCTATGGGTTCATGACGCGCAATGAACGGGGCGCTCTCCCGACGGATGTCTATCTGTCGTCCGTGAGCTCGCTCTACGAACATCGCAGGACTCTGCTGATCGGCATGCTTTCGCATGTCGTGACTTTCGTGCTCGTCTATTTCAAGACCACCGACCCGCTCTATCTCTTCTGCACGGCCGCCATCGTTGTGCTCTGGGGGCTGCGCAACCTCGACATGGCGCGCTTTGATCGCCAGGATTTCTCCAACGCCGACCGAGCGATGGTCCGGAAATGGGAGAATCGCTACATTCTCGGCGGCGTCAGCGTGACGCTCACCTGTGGTATTGCCTGCGGCTACGCGATCGCCGTCAGCCGGGATTCCTTCTCGGAACTGGCCTGCATCTCCGTCACGCTCGCGTCGATGATCTCGCTGGTCGGGCGAAACTACGGCTCCGAACGGGCGGTGCTGCTTCTGTCCTCGTCCGCCTGCCTGCCGATCGTGATCGGGCTGATCACGCTTCAGGATGGTTTCATGCTCATCCTGGCGGTTCTGATCCTGCCATTCATCTTTTCGACCTGGATGATGGCCAACAATGTGCGCGCGTTTCTCTACGAGAACGTGCTGGCCGCCCGAGAAATCGCAACGATCGCCGGCCAGTTCGACGCAGCACTCAACAACATGACGCACGGGCTGCTGATGCTCGACCGCGACAACCGGATCGTCGTTGCCAACGAGCGCGCCTGCGCGCTGCTGATGCTGGGCGACAAGGCCGACCTGAGGGATCGGCTGCTGGATGACGTCGTGCGCCGCGGCGTCCGGCGCATGTCGCTCAGTGTCGAAGAGACGCGCGCGATCTCGCGGCAGCTCGACCTTCTGATCAAGGGCAAGAAGACTCAGGTTCTGGTGCCGGTCACCGACAACCTCTTTCTCGAGTTTTCCGCTGGGCGACACGAGAACGGTGAGGTCGTGCTGATATTCGAGGACGTGACCGCACGCGTCCAGGCCGACAGACAGATCCTTCAGATGGTGCGCTTCGACACGCTGACCGGCTTGCCGAGCCGCGATTACTTCGCCGAACTTGCCCACAGCGCTGTGGCGCTCGAAGGCAAGGAGGACGTCGAGGTCGGGCTGATGGTGCTCGACGTTGCCGAGTTCAAGCATGTCAACGACATGCGCGGCCACATCGTCGGCGACAGGCTATTGCAGGCGATTGCCGGGCGGCTGAAGACACTGGTCGGCAATACGGCGATCGCCGCGCGCCTGATGGGCGACGAATTCGTCGTCTTCTTCCCCAACAGGATGCATCGGCCGGATCTCGAAGAGCAGATGCGCGCGGTTCACGCCGGGTTGCGCGGTGCCTATATGGCGAATGGCTTTACCTTCAACGTGACCATGAGCGCCGGCGTCGTTCTCGTGCCGAGCAGCGCCTTCCGGCTGGAAGAACTCCAGATCAAGGCCGATCTTGCGCTGTCGGAAACCAAGGCACGCAACAAGGGCGGCTGCACCGTATTCGAAGAAGTGATGGATGCCCGCTATCTCGACCGCCAGAAACTGAAGAGCGATCTGCGCGATGCGATCAATGCTGGTGCCCTGACGCTTTCCTACCAGCCGATGTTCACGCCGAACGGCGCGCGTCTCGAATGCTGCGAGGCTTTGGCGCGCTGGACGCATCCCGAGCGCGGCCCGGTACCGCCGAATGTCTTCATCCAGCTTGCCGAGGAACTGGGGCTCGTCACCGAGATCACCCGCTTCGTGCTGGAGCAGGCGTGCAAGGATTGCATGGGCTGGCCCGGCGAGGTTTCCGTTTCGGTCAATCTGTCGGTGCTCGACCTGCGCAGCAACGACATCGTCACGGTGGTGGCGGATACGCTGCGGGCCACCGGGCTCGATGCTTCGCGGCTGCATCTCGAAGTCACAGAGAGCTGCCTGATGGATGAGCCGGCCAAGGTGCAGGCCATTCTCGGCGAGCTGCGTGACAGCGGCATAACGATCGCCATCGACGATTTCGGCACAGGCTATTCCAGCCTCAGCTACCTGGATGCGCTGCCGGTCAACATCATCAAGATCGATCGCTCTTTCGTGCGCAACATCCGCGAGGACTCGCGCCGCTTCAAGCTGCTGCGCGGCACAGCCAACCTCGGTCGTGCTCTCGGCCTGAAGATCGTCGTCGAGGGTGTGGAGACGGCGGATCAATTGCAGCTGATCAACGACTACCACTGCGCCGATCTGATACAGGGTTTTGTGTTCGCGGCCCCGATGCCGGCGTCCGCCATCGCGGCCTTCTGCAAGAATGGTGTCCAGAAACCGGTCACCACGCCGTCAAGCAAGCGTATCGCCTGACAACTCGCCACGTCGCCCGTCATTTCCTCCGCGATCCGCGTCCTCCATCCTCTTCCTTGCTCCGCCGCTTGTCCAAGATGGTGAGGTGGCGGGCTTAACCAATCGTTAACCATAAAACTTTACGAAATATTAAGGTTAACAATAGGTTAATCGTAATGTGTGCCATTTTGTTGTTGCTGCTGTGCCGACCGTCAATAGGTTAACGATCTGTTAACCATGAGGGTCAGGAAATGGGTGAAGGTCTTCACCGGGCGGAGCCTGGGAGTTTTTCTGAGAAGCTGATGCTTCTTCTCGATCGCGTCGAATACCGGCGGGTCGAGACGGGCGAGGACATGGAGGATATCGCCCGGCTCCGCTACAAGGCCTACAAGGCCGTCAATCTGATGGAACTCACCGGCTCGACCTTGATCGACGATCTCGATTTCGACAGTCACGCCTATGTCTTCGGTATCTATCTCGACGAGAACCTGGTCAGCACGGTGCGTGTTCATCACGTGACGCCTGAGCACAGGGCGAGCACGTCTGGGCTGATCTTCGGGCCCGAGATCGACGTCTTTCTCGACGCGGGCATGGTGCTGGTCGACCCCGGCCGGTTGGCTGTCGACCCCGATGTCACCGGCGACGAGATGCGCGCGCTTCCCTACCTGACGCTGCGCCCGGTGGCGATGGCATGCGAATACTTCACCGCCGACCGGTGCCTGACCGCCTGCCGGCCGCGGCATGCGGCGTTCTACAAGCGCATTTTTGCGTCGGAGACCGTTGTCGCCAAGCGCGAGAACCTCGGCGTCTACAATGCCGACGGTGCGCTGCTGGTTGCGCAGGTGAGGGGGCAGCGGCCCTCGATCCTCGATCGCTATCCGATCTTCGATTCGGAGCCGTTCGAGCGTCGCCTGATGTTCGCGGGCCGACAGGAAGTGCCGTTCGCGCCTTTGACGATTCTGCCGACGGCGCGGATCGCACAGAACGGTTCCGGCCGTTCCTATCGCACATCCGTATTCCGCTAGAGACGCACGCGGCATATCGCCCCAGGTGACCGGGCGCAGCGGCGGGTTTTCGTTGCGCCCGGGCCTGGCATTGTGTATGGGCAGCTAAAGGGCTTCCGTGCGGTTTTCCGCCAAAGCCGTTTCGTGGATCAAGGTTGAAGGGCGGCGAGGGCCAAGGGTCGGGCCGCAGCATTCTGGGAGAATTGGACGATGGCTGAGCATCATTCTGGACCGGTCGAAATGGGCGCTCCGATGGATTATGCGGAACACGAGAAGACCTACAATTTCTTCCTCAGTGCAACGAAATACCTCACGCTGTTCTGCGTGGCTCTGCTGATCGCCATGGCTGCCGCCTTCTTCACCACGATGGGCTTCTTCAGCTCGCTGGTGCTGTTCATCCTTATCAACGTCGCTGGTTTCTTCTTCCTTCGTTAATCGGCACTACTGACACGACTTGCCAGGGACAGGCCGGGTGGAGGCTTGCCCTTGGCTGCCGGACTCAAGGTCCGGATTGAAGCCGCATGACATCGACCGGGAGCGTCGATGGTCTTGCTTCGGCTGATGAAAGTTCGCAGCGCCTTGAAGCGTTCGTTGGAGAACGCGCGGCGCTTATCCTCACTGCGTGAGGGGGAGAGTGGAGGACAGGCTGAGCCTGTCTCCAGGGGAATGTGTGCTTTGCACATGGGAGGGCGCCTGCTCGCATGAGCGGCCGCTTTGCAGTCGGACAGGATGCCCGCATTCCAGCCTTGGCTCGATTGCGGCCAGGGAGGGGACTTGTGAGCGAAATTGTCTTTATTGCCAAGGAAACGGATCCGAACGAGGGTCGCGTTGCGGCATCGCCGGATAGCGTGAAGAAACTGAAAGGGCTGGGCTTCGACGTCGTCGTCGAGACCGGCGCCGGGTTTCTGTCGCGTATTCCGGATACAGAATATGAGAAGGCTGGTGCCAGGATCGGTGCTGTTGCCGATGCGAAGACGGCGGATGTCGTCCTTCGGGTTCGCCGGCCGAACAGCGCCGAAATCGCCGGCTATAAGTCCGGCGCCATCGTCATCGCCATCATGGATCCCTACGGCAACGAGGATGCGGTCGCCGAAATGGCCAAGGCCGGCCTTAGCGCCTTTGCGATGGAGCTGATGCCGCGCATCACCCGCGCGCAGTCGATGGACGTGCTGTCGAGCCAGGCAAACCTTGCCGGCTACCAGGCGGTGATCGATGCGGCCTGCGAATATGACCGGGCGCTGCCGATGATGATGACGGCGGCCGGCACGGTTCCCGCGGCGAAGGTCTTCGTCATGGGTGCCGGCGTTGCCGGCTTGCAGGCAATCGCGACGGCCCGCCGTCTCGGCGCCATGGTTTCGGCGACCGACGTGCGTCCCGCCGCCAAGGAGCAGGTGGCCTCGCTCGGCGCCAAGTTCATCGCCGTCGAGGACGAGGAATTCAAGGCGGCCGAAACCGCCGGCGGCTACGCCAAGGAAATGTCCAAAGAGTATCAGGCGAAACAGGCGGCACTCGTCGCCGAGCACATCGCCAAGCAGGACATCGTCATCACCACGGCGCTGATCCCGGGCCGGCCGGCGCCGCGCCTCGTCACGCGCGAAATGTTGAAGGCGATGAAGCCTGGTTCCATTGCGGTCGACCTCGCTGTCGAGCGCGGCGGCAACGTCGAAGGCGCCGAGGCCGGCAGGGTCGCCGATGTCGAGGGCGTCAAGGTCATTGGCCACCTCAACGTGCCCGGTCGGATCGCCGCATCGGCTTCCGGTCTCTACGCCAAGAACCTCGTGACCTTCCTCGAGACCATGGTCTCCAAGGAAACGAAGGCGCTGGCGCTCAACATGGAGGACGAGCTCGTCAAGGCGACGGCGCTCACCCATGGCGGCGCCATCGTCAATGCGAATTTCGAGCCGAAGAAGAAGGGGGATCTTTGATGGCGAACGAAGCATTGGAAAAAGCGCTCGATGCGCTCGACAAGGCGGTTGCCGCTGTCCAGCAGGCAGCGCTGAACCTTCCCGATGCCGCGGAAGCTGCCGGCGCGCTCGCGCACGGCGCCACCGGCGGCGCAATTGATCCGTTCGTCTTCCGACTGGCGATCTTCGTCCTGTCGATTTTCGTCGGCTACTATGTCGTCTGGTCGGTGACGCCGGCCCTGCACACGCCGTTGATGGCGGTCACCAACGCGATCTCTTCGGTCATCGTCGTTGGTGCACTGCTCGCCGTCGGCATCTCGGCCTCCGGGCTTGCGACCGGTTTCGGTTTCATCGCGCTCGTGCTCGCCTCGGTCAACATCTTTGGCGGCTTCCTGGTCACCCAGCGCATGCTCGCCATGTACAAGAAAAAAGACAAGTGAGGCCGGCCGATGAACGCTAACTTCGCAGCCTTCCTCTATCTCGTCTCGGGCGTGCTCTTCATCACGGCGCTCCGCGGCCTGTCGCACCCGGCCACCAGCCGCAAGGGCAACACCTACGGCATGGTCGGCATGGGCATTGCCATCGTCACCACGCTGCTGCTGGCCAAGCCCACCTTCGGCGGCTTCCTCTTGATCGTGCTCGGCCTTGCCATCGGCGGCGGTGCCGGCGCGGTCATCGCCCGCCGCATCGCCATGACGTCGATGCCGCAGCTTGTCGCCGCCTTCCATTCGCTCGTCGGTCTGGCGGCGGTGATGGTCGCGGCCGCGGCGATGTATGCGCCCGAGAGCTTCGGCATCGGCACGCTCGGTGACATCCACGCCCAGGCGCTGGTCGAAATGTCGCTCGGTGTCGCCATCGGCGCGGTCACCTTTACCGGTTCGGTCATCGCCTTCCTCAAGCTCGACGGACGCATGTCCGGCAAGCCGATCCTGTTGACCGGCCGTCACTTCGTCAACGCTGGCCTGGCGATCGCGCTCGTCGTCCTGGTGATCATGCTGGTCTTCACCCAGAGCACGACCGTGTTCTGGCTGATCGTCGCCCTGTCGCTGGCGCTCGGCGTGCTGATCATCATCCCGATCGGCGGCGCCGACATGCCGGTGGTCGTCTCGATGCTCAACTCCTATTCGGGTTGGGCCGCGGCCGGCATCGGCTTCACGCTCGGCAACCTGGCGCTGATCATCACCGGCGCGCTCGTCGGCTCGTCGGGTGCGATCCTGTCCTATATCATGTGCAAGGGAATGAACCGCTCGTTCATCTCGGTCATCCTCGGCGGCTTCGGCGGCGAGGCGGCGGCAGCCGCTGTTGACGATGGCGTCCAGCGCACCGTCAAGCAGGGCGCGGCCGACGACGCGGCATTCCTGATGGCCAATGCCTCCAAGGTGATCATCGTCCCGGGCTACGGCATGGCCGTCGCCCAGGCGCAGCATGCGCTGCGTGAACTCGGTGATCAGCTGAAGGCGGCGGGCGTCGACGTGAAATACGCCATCCATCCGGTTGCCGGCCGCATGCCCGGTCATATGAACGTGCTGCTCGCGGAAGCAAACGTGCCCTATGACGAGGTGTTCGAGCTCGAAGACATCAACTCGGAATTCGCCCAGGCGGATGTCGCCTATGTCATCGGCGCCAACGACGTGACCAACCCGGCAGCCCGCGACGACCCGTCGTCGCCGATCTACGGCATGCCGATCCTCGACGTCGACAAGGCCAAGACCTGCCTGTTCGTCAAGCGCTCGCTCGGCTCCGGTTACGCCGGCATCGACAACACGCTGTTCTACAAGGACGGCACCATGATGCTGCTCGGCGACGCCAAGAAGGTGACGGAAGACATCGTCAAGGCCATGAACCACTGAGGTTCCTTGCCATTCGGGTGAGCGACACAAAGGCGTCTATCCGTTGGGTCAAATGTTGGAAAAGAAAACGCCCGCCACATGGCGGGCGTTTTCGTTTGATGCGTCGAACTGCCGGCGAAGGTCGTCTTGCCGACTTTTCGTCATCTCGCCTTATCAGCTAGCCGGGGCGAGCGTCAGTTCGTCGACGCCGATCGCGATGTTCAGTCCTTCCTGGACCTGCACGTTAACTGGCTGCAGCATGAAGGCCTTGTTGGTACCGCCGCCGATCACCTTGGCGCCGCCGCCAACGGCAAGGCTCGCGTCGGCGCCGATGCCGTAATATTCACCGGCAAGCGCGTATTTGGTGATCGGAGTACCTGTCTTGGCCAGGACATCCCAGACCATCGTGCTCTTGCCGGTCTTGCCGATGTCGATGCCGATCTTGCGAATGGTGCCGGCATAGCTTGCGGCCGGCGCGCCGTTGGCGGGCCTGAAGGTGCACAGCAGGTTCTTTGTCGAGGTCAGAATCTGCCCCGTGCCGCCGTCGGAGCCGCAGACAAGGCGGCCGAGCGCGACATAATTCTGCGCTGCGGACGGGCCGGCGCAAAGGGCTGCCAGGGCCAGTGTCGCGATGAAGGTTTTCTTGATCATTGGCTCAGTCTCCGTTTTTCGTTCCTGGGCAAACGGATGGTGGCCGGGAAGGTTCCGTTCGTCATTGGAGGAGCAAATGGCTAATTCCTTAAATCGACATCGATTTATGGACAAAATTACGCAGCAGGTTCAGGGCGTTACGGCGTCCTTTACGCGTCATGCCGGACGCGCGGCGCAACGACGTGACGAAAAAACGAAAACGGCCGCGAACCGGTCGCGGGCGTTGAAACGGGAGAAGTGCTTTTCTCTCCTAAGAGGCTAAGCGGCTTTCACGCGGGCGAGACCTGCGCGCGCCGGCTCGTATTTCGGGTCGAGCTGCAGTGCGTGCGAGTAGGACTTCGCTGCCTTGGCCTTGTCGCCCTTGCGCTCGTAGACCAGCGCCTGGTTTGCCCAGGATTCGGCAACCTTGCCGTCGAGCGTGATCGCGGTGTTGAAGTCGGAGAAGGCATTGTCGTCATCGCCCTGGGCGACGTAGGAGATGCCGCGGCCGTTATAGGGCTCCGGCGAGCTCGGCGACAGCGAGATCGCCGTCGAGAAGTCTTCGATCGCCTGGCCGTGCTGGTTGCGGGCCTGGTAGATCAGGCCGCGATTGTGGTAGGCGCGCGGGTCGGTGGTGTCGAGCTGGATCGCCTTGTTGAAATCGTTGAAGGCGGAATCGAGCTGGCCGGCCTGGCGATAGAGATTGCCGCGGCCGATATAGGCGACGTCGTAGTTGGGGTTCAGCTGCAGCGCCATGTTGTAGTCGGCAAGTGCGGCCTGGGTGTTGCCCATGTTGCGGTGAACGAGCGCGCGGTTGGCATATGCCTGGTAGAAGCGCGGGTTGAGCTGGATCGCCTGATCGAAATCGGCCAGGGCGCGTCGGTATTCGCCTGCACGGCCATAGGCGGAGCCGCGGACGTTATAGCCCTCGGGGTCGCTCGGGTTGGAGGCGATCACGCTCGACAGCGATGCGATATTTCCCTGGGAGCCCTGTTCGCGCTCGACCTTGGCCATCGATTCCGGCCCTTCGGTCTGGCATGCCGACAGAAGCAGAGCCGATCCGAGGAGGAACAGGGCCGCAAGCTTCGGCTTGCGCTGGTGGCGGCGGCGCGCCTCTTGGGTGGTGAAACCGGCGACGTCCGCAGTCATGGCAGCAAGTGTCAAAGGTCGATCCCTCAATGCGACTAGGTCCGAAAGCCAACGGCTTCCCGTTCAAGGAGGCCGGCGAATTTCGCGGGGCCCCACAGCCGAGGCTACCAGGGCCTGCGGCAAACCGTCCGGCGTCAAGCGCCGCGACCGGCTACCGTTGCCGGCTGCATTGTCACGCTAGCCCGACGACGGAAAAGATGTCCATACCAAAAGAAAGGCGGCGGCGATATTTCGCCCCCGCCACGACTTAGATCGAAAAGTGTCGAAAAATCGACAAATTAACGGGCCACGAGGCCTTCGCGCTGTGCACGCTTGCGCGCCAGCTTGCGAACGCGGCGAACGGCTTCAGCCTTTTCGCGGGCGCGCTTCTGGGACGGCTTTTCGTAGAAATCACGCATCTTCATTTCGCGGAAAATGCCTTCGCGCTGCATCTTCTTCTTGAGAGCGCGGAGCGCCTGGTCAACATTGTTATCGCGGACAAGTACCTGCACGTGAAATCCCGTTCCTTTGGTTGTTTCGAGTTGTTGCCTCACGTCAGGTGTCGGAGGCAAAAAAAGCTACGTTCGCTGAGCCGAAAGCTCGACGATTGAAGGTGCGGATACCAGATCGTCAGCGGAAAGTCCAGCGAGGACATGAGGCTGTGCTGAAAAATCCGCAATGACGCCACGCTATGTGTATCATCGCGCCGCAGATGGTGTGATGCAGCGATGTCGCAACTCCGCGCAAGTCCGCCCGTTTGCGTCGCAAAAGAAACGTTGCGCAGGCGTCGGATTTGCGATTTCTAACGCCAACGAGAATGATCACCGGGGTTCATGGAGTAACAGGCGGATGCGCAAATATTCAGTTTTTGCCGTGGCGCGCGAGGCTTTGCGCGGCCACAAGGGATGGGGTCCGCAATGGGCCTCGCCCGAGCCCCGCAAGGACTATGATGTGATCATCATTGGCGGTGGTGGCCATGGGCTGGGCGCTGCCTACTATCTTGCCAAGGAGCATGGCATCACCAATGTCGCGGTGCTCGAAAAGGGTTGGATCGGCGGCGGCAACACCGGCCGCAACACGACGATCATCCGGTCCAACTATCTCTATGAAGAGAGCATGGACATCTACGAGCATTCGCTGAAGCTCTGGGAAAACCTGTCGCAGGACCTCAACTACAACGTCATGTATTCGCCGCGCGGCGTCATGATGCTCTCGCACAACATCCACGACCAGCAGTCGTTCAAGCGCCATATCAACGCCAACCGCCTCTATGGCATCGACAATGAGTGGCTGACGCCGGAACAGGCCAAGGCCTACTGCCCGCCGCTCGATATCGCCAAGAACGCCCGCTACCCGATCAACGGCGCAGCGCTGCAGCGTCGCGGCGGTACGGCTCGGCATGACGCGGTTGCCTGGGGCTATGCCCGCGGCGCGTCCGACCGTGGCGTGCACATCATCCAGAATTGCGAAGTGACCGGCATCCGCCGTGACGAGAACGGCCGGGTGACCGGCGTCGACACCAGTCGCGGTTTCATCGGCGCCAAGAAGATCGGCGTTTCTGCCGCCGGCCACTCGTCGGTGCTGATGGAAATGGCCGACGTGCGCGTGCCGCTGCAGAGCCAGCCGCTGCAGGCGCTGGTCTCCGAGCCGCTGAAGCCGATGTTCCCCTGCGTCGTCATGTCGAACTCGGTGCATGCCTATATCTCGCAGTCCGACAAGGGCGAGCTCGTCATCGGCGCCGGCACCGACCAGTACAATTCCTACTCCCAGACGGGCGGCCTGCAGATCATCACCCATACGCTGGATGCGATCTGTGAACTCTTCCCGATGTTCCGCCGCGTCAAGATGATGCGGCAGTGGGGCGGCATCGTCGACGTGACACAGGACCGTTCGCCGATCCAGGGTGTCACCCCGGTTCCGGGCCTGTTCCTCAATGCCGGCTGGGGTACGGGTGGCTTCAAGGCGACGCCGGGTTCGGCCAACCTCTTTGCGCACCTCATTGCGAGGGGCGAGCCGCATCGGCTGGCTGCCGGGCTGACGCTCGACCGTTTCCGCACCGGCCGACTGATCGACGAGGCGGCAGCTGCCGCCGTTGCGCACTGATTGCCAAGGATTTCGAGATGCTTTTGATCTATTGCCCCTATTGCGAAGAAGAGCGCTCCGAGCTCGAATTCCGCAATGCCGGTGACGCCCACATCGTCCGCCCTGCCAACATTGCCGAGATCAGCGACGAGGAGTTCGAGGAATTCTTCTTCCTCCGGCAGAACCCCAAGGGCCTGATCTTCGAACGCTGGCGCCATATCCACGGCTGCGGCCGCTTCTTCAATGCCGCGCGCGATACGGTCAGCGACCGGTTCTACACCACCTACAAGGCGGGCGAACCAAAGCCCGATGTTGCCGCCATTCTGAACAGCGAGCAGGACAAGGGAGCGGCACGATGAGCGGCACCAACCGTATTGCAGGTGCCGGCCGTCTGACGCCGGCGCGTACCGCCCGCTTCACCTTCGACGGACGCACGCTGACGGCGCTCGAAGGCGATACCGTCGCCTCGGCATTGCTTGCCAACGGCATCCATCTCGTCGGCCGCTCGTTCAAGTATCACCGTCCGCGCGGCATTCTTTCCGCCGGAGCCGAGGAGCCGAACGCGCTGCTCGATATTTCGCGCGATGCGGCCCGCCGCCAGCCGAACGTGCGCGCGACGGTGCAGGAAGTCTTCGATGGCATGAAGGTGGAATCGCAGAACCGCTGGCCGTCGCTCGCCTTCGACGTCGGCGGGTTCAACGACCTGCTGTCGCCGTTCTTTGCCGCCGGCTTCTACTATAAGACCTTCATGTGGCCGAAGGCTGCCTGGCACGCGATCTACGAACCCTTCATCCGCCGTGCGGCCGGTCTCGGCGTCGCGCCGACGGAAGCCGACCCGGACCATTATGCCAGTCGCTATGCCCATTGCGACGTGCTGGTGATCGGCGCCGGTGCTGCCGGCCTCTCCGCAGCGCTTGCAGCAGCCAAGGCCGGTGCCAAGGTGATCGTCTGCGACGAGCAGCCGGAAGTCGGTGGCGCGCTGCGCTATGAAGGCGGCACGACGATCGACGGCAAGGACGGCTGGGACTGGGCGCAGGCGACAGCCAGGGCGCTTGCCGCGATGGACAACGTCACGGTGCTCACGCGCACCACCGGCTTTGGCTACTACAACCACAATTTCGTCGGCCTCGTCGAAAGGGTGACGGACCATCTGTCCGTGCTCGACAAGGCATTGCCGCGCGAGCGCCTCTGGCAGGTGCGGGCGAAGAAGGTGATCCTCGCCAACGGCTCGATCGAACGCCACATGGTGTTTGCCAACAACGACCGCCCGGGCATCATGCTCGCTTCGGCCGGACGTACCTATCTCAACCATTACGGCGTTGCCGTCGGCTCCAAGGTCGGCGTCTACACCGCGCATGATTCCGCCTATGAGGCGGCCTTCGATCTCAAGCGCGCCGGCGTTGCCGTTCCTGCCATCGTCGACTGCCGCGACAATCCCGGCGAAGCGGTGCTTGCGGAAGCCCGTCGCCTCGGTATCGAGGTGCTGACCGGCCACTTCGTCGTCAATGCCGGCGGCAAGCTGCGCGTCTCCTCGATCAGCGTTGCCCGCAATGGCGGCGGGTCGGCGCGCAAGATCGCGGTCGATGCGCTGCTGGTTTCATCCGGCTGGACGCCGTCGGTGCACCTGTTCTCGCAGTCACGCGGCAAGGTGAAGTTCGATGCGGCAACGCAGCGCTTCCTGCCGGGCACCTATCTGCAGGATTGCCTGTCGATCGGCGCCTGCAACGGCACCGACGACCTGCAGGCAACGATCGACGAGGCGTTGGCAGCCGGCGAACTGACCGCACGCGCGGCAGGCGCCGAAGGTGGCGCCCAGGTGACGCTCCACGGCGACAATGCCTTCAGCTGGACCGGCGGCATGATCGGCGCTGCCGAAGGGGCCGGACCCGACACCACCGTCAAGGCCTTCATCGACTTCCAGCATGATGTCTGCGCCAAGGATATCCGGCTTGCGGTGCGCGAAGGCATGCATTCGATCGAGCATATCAAGCGCTTCACCACCAACGGCATGGCGTCAGACCAGGGCAAGCTGTCCAACATGCATGGCCTTGCCATTGCCGCCGAAGCGCTTGGCAAGGACATTCCGCAGGTGGGTCTGACGACCTTCCGCCAGCCCTACACGCCGGTAACCTTCGGCACGATCGTCAACCATTCGCGTGGAAGCCTGTTCGATCCTGCCCGCAAGACGCCTGTTCATGCCTGGGAAGAGGCGCATGGCGCCGAGTTCGAGGATGTCGGCAACTGGAAACGTGCCTGGTTCTACCCGAAGGCGGGCGAGAGCATGCATGAGGCGGTCGCGCGCGAATGCAAGACAGTACGCGAGGTCGCCGGCCTGTTCGACGCCTCGACGCTCGGCAAGATCGAGGTGGTCGGCCCGGATGCGGCCCAGTTCCTCAACCTGATGTACACCAACGCCTGGGACACGCTGAAGCCCGGCCGCTGCCGCTACGGCATCATGCTGCGCGACGACGGCTTCGTTTATGACGACGGCGTGGTCGGCAGGCTTGCCGAGGACCGCTTCCACGTGACGACCACCACCGGCGGTGCGCCGCGGGTGATGCACCATATGGAAGACTACCTGCAGACGGAGTTCCCGCACTTGAAGGTCTGGCTGACGTCGACGACGGAACAATGGGCCGTTATCGCCGTGCAGGGTCCGAAGGCGCGCGAGATCATCGCTCCGCTCGTCGAAGGCATCGATCTTTCCAACGAGGCTTTCCCGCATATGAGCGTGACCGAGGGCAAGATCTGCGGCGTGCCGACCCGGCTGTTCCGCATGTCGTTTACCGGCGAGCTCGGCTTCGAAGTCAACGTGCCGGCCGATTATGGCCAGGCGGTCTGGGAAGCGATCTGGGAGCGGGCCGAACCCATGGGCGCCTGCGCCTACGGCACCGAGACCATGCACGTGCTGCGCGCCGAGAAAGGCTACATCATCGTCGGCCAGGATACCGACGGGACGCTGACGCCCGACGATGCTGCCCTGTCCTGGGCAGTCTCGAAGAAGAAGGCCGATTTTGTCGGCATCCGCGGTCTCAAGCGCCCTGACCTCGTCAAGGATGGTCGTAAGCAGCTGGTCGGGCTCCTGACCAAGGATCCGAAGGTGGTGCTGGAGGAGGGCGCACAGATCGTCGCCGATCCGAACCAGCCGAAGCCGATGACGATGCTTGGCCATGTGACGTCGTCCTACTGGTCGGAAAATTGCGGCCGTTCGATCGCGCTCGCCGTCGTTGCTGGTGGCCGCGCACGCCTCGGTCAGACGCTGTACGTGCCGATGGCCGACAGGACGATCGCCGTCGAGGTGAGCGACATGGTGTTCTTTGACAAGGAAGGGGGTCGCCTCCATGGCTGATCTGGCAACTGCAACCCGCAAGGCTGCTCTTACTGCCCGCGGCGGTTTCGCCGAGGTGGTCCTGACGCCGGCACCCGCCGCTTCGCGCCTGTCGCTGCGCGCCGGTGCCGATGCGCTCTCCGGTCTTTCGGCGGCACTCGGCGTGACCTTGCCGGCACGGCCGAAGACCTCGGCTTTGAGCGGCAAACGCCATGCGCTCTGGCTCGGGCCGGACGAGTGGCTGGTGATCGACGAGAGCGAAGGTGACCTGATGGCCGCGGCCGCATCGAGCGGCACGCTGCACTCGGCGGTCGATGTCTCCCATCGCAACGTCGCCGTCATCGTCAGCGGTCCGGGCGCCGAAGTCGCGATCAACAGCGGCTGCCCGCAGGACCTGTCGCTGCCGATCTTCCCGGTAGGCGCCTGCTCGCGCACCATCCTCGGAAAGGTCGAGATCGTATTGCTGCGCCTCGCCGAGGACACGTTCCGCGTCGAATGCTGGCGGTCGTTTTCCCCCTATGTCTTCGGCATGCTGTCCGAAGGAGCGGCGGACGCTGGCCACTAAAGCTTTTCCAGGAAAACTGCGAAGCGCTCTTTCGTCAGGAAATGCGTACAACAAAGAAATATAGCGTTTTCAGGCGTTAAGCTGGAAACGCTCTCGGGCCGGCAAATTGCTGCGCGATCTTCGGGATGCGCAACGCCCTGTGGCCGGGTCCGCAATCCGACCTTGCCGCCGGCCTTCTCCGGCGGCTAAGCTGCCCCCGTTTGCAAGCGGGAGGACATCTTGAAGACACGGGCAGCAGGGCAGCAGTGCTCAGGCACGCACCGGTCGAGCGGCCCTATGCCAGGTCGCGACCGCTCTCGATCGAGACCGTCGACCTCGACACACCGGGACCCGACGAACTGCTGGTTCGCATCGGCGCTGCCGGTCTCTGCCACTCCGATCTTTCGGTGATCAACGGCGACAGGCCACGGCCCGTGCCGATGGCGCTCGGGCATGAGGCGGCAGGCACGGTGGAGGCCGTCGGCAGCGCAGTGCGCGATCTCAAGCCCGGCGATCGGGTGGTGATGAGCTTCATGCCGAGCTGCGGCGACTGCCAGCCTTGTGCGGAAGGGCGTCCGGCGCTCTGCATTCCAGGTGCCGAGGCGAATGGCAGGGGAACGCTGCTTTCCGGCGAGCGCCGGATTCGTTGCGACGCTGTTCCAGTCCATCATCACCTCGGCGTTTCCGGCTTTGCCGACTATGCGGTCGTCTCGCGCCATTCGGCAGTGAAGATCGAGGCGGACCTGCCGCTGGTCGAGGCGGCACTCTTCGGCTGCGCGGTGCTGACCGGCGTCGGTGCGATCGTCAATACCTGCCGCGTCCAGGCGGGCCAGTCGGCCGCCGTCGTCGGTCTCGGTGGCGTCGGGCTTGCCGCGGTGCTCGGAGCGGTCGCGTCGGGCGCGGAGCGGGTCGTCGCGATCGATCTCTCAAAGGACAAGCTGGCGCTGGCACGCTCGCTTGGCGCGACCGACACTTTTGTCGCCACCGATCCGGATGTGGGGGATGCGATCCGCGAGGCGACGTCAGGCGGTGTCGATCATGCGCTGGAGGCGGCCGGTTCGGTCAAGGCGTTCGAGCTTGCCTATCGCATCACCCGCCGCGGCGGAGCGACCGCGTCGGCCGGCCTTGCCCATCCCTCAAGCCAGATTGCCATCCCAGCCGTCAGCCTGGTCGCCGAAGAACGCACGCTTCGCGGCAGCTACATGGGAAGCTGCGTGCCGAGCCGCGATATTCCGCGCTTCATCGGGCTTTATCGGCGTGGCAAGCTGCCGGTCGACAGGCTGCTATCGAGCACCGGTCCGCTCGAGGAGATCAACGAGGCCTTCGACCTGCTCGACCAGGGCAAGGTCATCCGGCACGTGATTGCGTTTTGATCAGAGCCGCGCCGTAGAGGGTGAGCTTGGGCTGCCATCGCAGGATTTAGGCATCGGCAGGGCGGTCCTTCGGATCGAACTGGATGATCGTCTGCCAGGTGGCCGTCAGTGCCGGTTTGCGTTCACCCTCGATTTCGACCGTGACCTCATAGGTGATCATCAACATGCTGCTGCCACGGAAGCGCGCGTCTGCGATGGTGAAGTGCCCGCGCACGCGGGTGCCGCTCTTCACCGGTGCGATGAAGCGCACCTTCTCGAAGCCGTAGTTGATGCCCATCGTCTGTTCGCGGATTTTGGGCAGGCAGCTGTAATTCATCGCCGACAACAGCGACAGCGACAGGAAGCCGTGGGCGATCGTGCCGCCGAACGGCGTCTCGGCGGCGGCGCGCACCGGGTCGACATGGATATACTGATAATCGCCGGTTGCCTCGGCGAACTTGTCGATCGTGTCCTGCGTGACCGTGATCCAGTCGGAGACGCCGATCTCGGTGCCGACCAGCGGTCTGATTTCGGAAAGTGAAATATCCTTCAGCATATGGCTGTCCTGAAAGTGGCCCCCCAACGAATCTATAGGACGGTCGGGTGAGTTCTAGCAAGTGGTGGGAATAGTTCAGAAATTTTCGACGAAGAAGGAAACGGAGCGAGGAGGGACAAAGGTGGGTGGGAGTTCTGCAGAAAGCGCATCTTGCCACTGGCCGTCGAGGCTTTCGGGCAGATGGATCGGGTGCGGCGCGTGGCTGCGATTGACGACGACGGCAAGCCGCGTCGATCGCGTCTTCTTGCCGTCGCGTGTGGCAAGCACCATCGTCAGGTTGTCCGTTGCCGGGTGCTCCCAATCGGTCACCGCCATCGGGCGACCATCGAGGCGCAGCCATTCGACATCGTCCTTGCCGGTAAAGAATGTCGTCTCGCCGAACACACCGAAGCGCTTCCTCAGCGACGAAAGCGCTGCCGTATGGGCGACCAGCGTCTCATCCATCGCGCTCCAGTCGATCCAGGTGATGGCGTTGTCCTGGCAATAGGCATTGTTGTTGCCACGTTGGCTGCGTCCGCCTTCGTCGCCGGCGGTCAGCATGATCGTGCCGCGGGACGCAAACAGGGTGCCGAGAAGCGCCGCCACGTCATGCCGGCGCGCAACCGTGATCTCGGGGTCGGTTGTCGCGCCCTCGGCGCCGTTGTTCCAGGAATGGTTCTCGTTGTGGCCGTCACGGTTCTCTTCGCCGTTGGCCTCGTTATGCTTGCCGGCATAGGCAACGATGTCGGCAAGCGCAAAACCGTCATGGGCGGCGATGAAGTTGACCGTTCGGGTGCCGGTGTCGCCCCAGCGGGAAAACGTATCCGAAGAGCCCGCAAGCGCTGTCGCAAGCGCACCGATCACGTGCCGGTCGCCGCGCCAGTAGAGCCTGACGTCGTCGCGCGCCCGGTCGTTCCATTCCAGAAACGGAGCGGGAAAATTGCCGAGCTGGTAACCGCCGGGGCCGACATCCCAGGGCTCGGCGATCAGCACGCGGTCGGCAAGCACCGGATCGGCTTGGATTGCCTCAAACAGGGGAGCGTTCCGATGGAAACCGGTCATGTCGCGGCCGAGGACAGAGGCGAGATCGAAACGGAAGCCATCGACGCCGGCGGCCAGCACGAAGTGGCGCAGGCTGTCGAGGATCAGCGCCTGGACGACAGGGTGGTCGCAGGCGATCGTGTTGCCGCAGCCGGTGTCGTTGATGAGATCGCCCGGCCTGTCGGTGACGTGGCGATAATAGGCGAGGTTGTCGAGCCCTCGCATCGACAGCGTCGTGCCGAGCCGATCGCTTTCCCCGGAATGGTTGAAGACCAGATCGAGGATGACGCCGATGCCGGCCTTGCGCAGTGCCTCGACAGTCTGGCGAAGTTCCTTCAACCCGCCCGGCACCAGCCGTGGATCGAGCGCCATCGGCGCGATCGGATTGTAGCCCCAGCCATTGCTGAGCCCCAGTAGCGGCAGGTGACGTTCGTCGATCCAGGCGACGATCGGCATCAGTTCGACGGCGGAAACGCCGAGCCGCTTCAAATGGTCGATGATGACGGGCTCGGCGAGCGCTGCGACAGTGCCGCGTTTCGCCTCGGGAATGCCTTGATGCAGCGCTGTGAAGGGTTTGACGGCGATCTCGTAGATCAACCCGCCCGCCCTGAAGATCGGCGGCTTCGGCTTGGCTGTCTTGACGTCCCTGACGATTGCCTTAGGCACCAGATCGGCGGTGTCCTCGCCGAAGATGGTGAGCCTCGGATCGTGCCGGAAAGGCCGGTCGAGTTCGATGGCGTAGGGGTCGACGAGCAGCTTCGCTGGATCGAACCAGAGGCCGTGGTCGGGCGAATAGACCCCATCAGCGCGAAAACCGTAGCGGGTTCCCTTCGGCGCATCGGCAACCATCAGGCTATGCACATCGCCGTCGCGCAACATCGGCAGCTGACGCAATGCCTTGGCGCCCGCCTTGTCGAACAGGCAGAGGTCGATGCACGCAGCATTGCGCGACCAGACGGCAAACCGTGTACCGTCAGGGGTAAGCGTGGCGCCGAGGGGTAACAATGCATCGGTCGGCATTAATCAGTCACCCCTCGGGTTTTCTTGCTATATCAGTCTCTTGCGCGCCCCTGATGGGCGCTCCGTCAGGTGATCACGCTCGGCTCGGTGCGGCCGGTGCGGGTCTTGATGCCGGCGATCTCATCGGCAACGAGGATCAGGTCGGCGAGCGCCTCCTGGGTGTCGATATCATGGCGGGCCGGATCCGGCTCGAAACGCTCGATGTAGACACGCAGCGTTGCGCCTGATGTGCCGGTGCCCGACAGGCGGAAGACGACGCGCGATCCGCCCTCGAACAGGATGCGGATACCCTGGTTCTTGCTGACGGAATGGTCGACCGGATCGTGATAGGAAAAGTCGTCTGATGTCGCGACCTTGAGCGCGCCGAAGGATTTCCCGGGCAGGGTCGCGAGCTGGTCGCGGAGCGCTGCCACTAGGCCGTTGGCGGCATCGCTGTCCACTTCTTCGTAGTCGTGGCGCGAGTAGTAGTTGCGGCCGTAGGTCGCCCAGTGCTTGCGGGCGATGTCGAGCGCGCTTTCCTTGCGCACGGCAAGGATGTTGAGCCACAGGAGGACCGCCCAGAGGCCGTCTTTTTCGCGGACGTGGTTGGAGCCGGTGCCGGCACTTTCCTCGCCGCAGATCGTTGCCATGCCTTCATCGAGAAGGTTGCCGAAGAACTTCCAGCCGGTCGGCGTTTCGTAGAGGCCGATGCCGAGTTTTTCGGCGACACGGTCGGCGGCGCCGCTTGTCGGCATCGAACGGGCGATACCGGCAAGTCCCTTGGCATAGCCCGGCGCCAGATGGGCGTTGGCGGCCAGCATCGCCAGACTGTCGGACGGGGTGATGAAGATGCCGCGGCCGATGACGAGGTTGCGGTCGCCGTCGCCGTCGGAGGCTGCGCCGAAATCGGGGGCGTTGGGCGCCATCATTGTCTCGTAGAGCGCGCGGGCGTGTACGAGGTTCGGGTCCGGGTGATGGCCGCCGAAGTCCGGCAGCGGAATGAAGTTCATGACCGAGCCCTTCGGCGCGCCCAGACGCTTCTCGATGATCTCCTTGGCGTAAGGCCCGGTGACCGCGCTCATTGCATCGAAGACGACGCGGAAGCCGCCCGAGATCAGCTTGCGGATAGCGCCGAAGTCGAACAGGCTTTCCATCAGCGCGGCGTAGTCGGCCACCGGGTCGATGACGGTCACAGTCATGCCGTCGATCTCCTGCGAGCTCTCGGCATCGAGGTTGACGTCGGCGACATCCGAGATCTTGTAGGTGTCGATCACCTGGCTGCAGGCATAGATCGCGTCGGTGACCTTCTCCGGTGCCGGACCGCCATTGCCGATATTGTACTTGATGCCGAAGTCTTCGGTCGGGCCGCCGGGGTTGTGGCTGGCGGAGAGCACGATGCCGCCGAAGGCTTCGTATTTGCGGATGACGTTGGAGGCGGCCGGCGTCGACAGAATGCCGCCGCGGCCGACGAGTACGCGGCCGAAGCCGTTGGCGGCCGCCATCTTGATGGCGATCTGAATGACTTCGCGGTTGTAGAAGCGGCCGTCGCCGCCGATCACCAGGGTCTGACCGGCAAAGCCTTCGAGCGCGTCGAAGATCGACTGGATGAAGTTCTCGGCATAGTTCTTCTGCTGGAACACCGGAACCTTCTTGCGCAGGCCCGACGTGCCGGGTTTCTGATCGCCATAGGGTGTGGTGGTGACTGTTCTTATCATTCTGACTTAGCCTTTCCCGAGAAGACCGGAATATAGTGAGACGTAACGCTCGGCACTTCTGGCCCAGGAAACGTCCGATTTCATGCCCTGGGTCTGCAGACGCGCCCAGACTTTCGGTTCGTTGTATGCACGGAAGACGCGCCGGATCGCAAGACGCAACCCGTCGGCGGTGACCGGCGTGAACTGGAATCCGGTCGCCACCTTGGCTGACAACCCGGCTTCGTTCGCGTCGATGATGGTGTCGGCGAGGCCGCCGGTACGGGCAACCACCGGCACGCAACCGTAGCGCAGGCCGTAGAGTTGGGTCAGCCCGCAGGGCTCGAAGCGCGACGGAATGAGGATTGCGTCGGATCCCGCCTGCATCAGGTGCGACAGCGGTTCGTTATAGCCGGTAACCATGCCGACATGGCCGCGATGGCGCGAGGCGGCGGCGAGAAGCGCGCCTTCGAGCGCCGTGTCACCGGAGCCGAGAACGATGAGCTTGCCGCCCATCGCGACGATCTCGTCGGTGACTTCGGCGAGAAGGTCCATACCCTTTTGCCAGGTCAGCCGGCTGATGACGCAGAAGATCGGGCCGTTACCCTGTTCGAGCCCGAAGCGTTCCTCCAGCGCCCGGCGGTTGGCGGCGCGCTGCTTCAATGTCGTCGCGCTGAAATGCTGGGCGATAAAGGGGTCGCTGGCCGGATCCCAGACGTCGGCGTCGATGCCGTTGACGATGCCGGAGAGGTCGGAAACCCTGCTCTTGAGCAGGCCTTCAAAACCCATGCCGAAGTCCGGAGTCAGGATCTCCTGCGCATAGGATGGGCTGACGGTGGTGATCGCATTTGCGGTCTGCAGGCCACCTTTGAGGAAGCCGACATCGCCGTAATATTCGACGAACTGCGTCGAGAAGGCTTCGGGCGGAAGTGCCAACTCGGCGAAGATTTCCGGCCCAAATTGCCCCTGGAAGGCGATGTTGTGGATCGTCAACACTGTCGGCGTCGAGGCGGCGCGGCCAAAGCGCATATAGACCGGCGTCAGTGCCGTCTGCCAGTCGTGCACATGGACGATATCGGGCTTCCAGCCGGACACGACATCGCCGGCGGCGATTTCGGCCGCAGCCAGCGACAGGGCGGCGAAGCGGCGAAAGTTGTCGACATAATCGCGGCCGGTGGCGTCGACATAGGGGCCGCCGTCGCGCTCGTAGAGGGCAGGCAGATCGAGCACCAGCAGGTCGAGGCCGTCAAGATCGGCCGCGAGAACCGAGGCCGGGCTGCCGAACAGATTGGCAAAACTGCCGACCTTCTTTTTCTTCTTCAGTTTCTGCAGCACCGCGGGATAGCCGGGCACCAGGGTGCGGGTGCGGATGCCGTGCGGCGACAGTGCGGCCGGCAGGGCGCCGACGACATCGGCGAGCCCCCCGGTCTTGACCAGCGGATACACTTCGGACGCAACGGAGAGGATGTTCATCAGCGGCGGACCTACATTCCCAGTTTGTCGATCATTGTCTGGGTGATCAGGCAAACGCCGTTTTCCGAACGGCGGAAGCGCTTCGCATCCAGTTCCGGGTCTTCACCGACGACGAGGCCCTCCGGAATGACCACGCGGCTGTCGATCACCACGTTGCTGAGCAGCGCGCGGCGACCGATCTTCACATCGGGCAGTATGACGGCATTTTCCAGTCGCGAATATGAATTTACTCTGACGCCGGTGAAAAGCAGGCTGCGATTGAGGGCAGCGCCCGAGATGATGCAGTCGCCCGACACCAGCGACGAGGTCGCGGAGCCGCGGCGGTTCTCGTCGTCATGCACGAACTTTGCCGGCGGCTTGATCTCGGCGAAGGTCCAGATCGGCCAGGTGCTGTCGTAGATGTCGAGTTCGGGCGTTACATGCGTCAGGTCGATATTGGCCTGCCAATAGGCATCGATCGTGCCGACGTCGCGCCAGTAGGCTTCGCGTTCGAAGTCCGAGCGCACACAGGACTGGTTGAAGCGGTGGGCGACCGCCTTACCGTTGTCGACGATATACGGGATGATGTCCTTGCCGAAGTCGCGGCTCGACTTCGGATCGGCCGCGTCGCGGCGCAACAGATCCATCAGGAACTTGGTGTGGAACACGTAGATGCCCATCGAGGCGAGCGCCATCTCGGGATTGCCGGGAATGCCCGGCGGATCGGCCGGCTTCTCGACAAAGGCGATAATGCGATCCTTGTCGTCGACATGCATCACACCGAAGCCGGTCGCTTCCATGCGCGGCACTTCGAGGCAGCCGATGGTGACGTCGGCGCCGGAATCGACGTGCTGCTGCAGCATCAGTTCGTAGTCCATCTTGTAGATGTGGTCGCCCGCCAGGATGACCATGTATTCGACGCCGTGATCCTCGATGATGTCGATGTTCTGGTAGACCGCGTCGGCGGTGCCTTCGTACCACTGCGTTTCGGAAACGCGCTGGCTTGCCGGCAGGATATCGAAACTTTCGTTTCGCTCGGGGCGGAAGAAGTTCCAGCCGCGCTGCAGGTGGCGGATCAGCGAATGGGCCTTGTACTGCGTGGCGACGCCGATGCGACGGATGCCGGAGTTGAGGGCGTTCGAGAGTGCGAAGTCGATGATGCGGGCCTTGCCGCCGAAATAGACGGCCGGCTTTGCCCGTCGGTCGGTCAATTCCTTCAGGCGGCTGCCGCGGCCGCCAGCGAGAACATAGGCCATGGCATCACGGGCCAAGGGTTGCGTACGCTTTTCCACCATTTGTCCTCCCCAAAATCATTGTTCTTCGGGATCGTCACGGCGACCTTTGGCGACGCCTTGCGGCCCTCGAAATTTCTTCTTGCACTCCCGCCGTCCGGTTCACCCCGTCGGGCTGGAACACTCTGCAGCGCCGCGCGTCTTATTAGACTTAGACGCGCAAAGGTCGCTGTAGCACTTTGAATTGCTGCATGTTTTTATCCTTAAATCGAATAGGATTTAAGGAAACATGCAGCAGCATTTCCGATTTGAACCAAGTCGAAGAAACGCTCTATCCCTTTGTTTTTGCGCATTTCCTGACGGAAAACCGCTTCGCACTTCCTGGGTGCGTTCAGATGAACGCACAAAGGACGCTCTAGCACTTTGATTCTAGAGCATCTTATCCGCTTTCAGTGATTCCACTTGAAAGCGGGATGCTCTAGTCCTGCTCCAGCATCAGCGTTGCCAAAGGCGGCAAGGTGATGGTGGCTGCTATTGCTCCTGTCTGATCCTTTTGTGCCTGAACGGCGCCGCCGTTGCCCTTGCCACTCCCCCCATAGATTTCCGCATCGGTGTTCAATATTTCCTTCCAGCGACCCGCGACCGGAAGCGGGATCGTGTAGTTTTCCCGATAGACGGGCGTGAAATTGGTGATGACGGCGACGAGCTTTTCACCCGGCGCCTTGCGCAGCCACGCAAAGACCGAGTTGTCCCGGTCGTCTGCGAGCAGCCATTCGAATCCGTCGCCTTCGCAGTCGCGCGCATGCAGCGCCGGCTTCGAGCGATAGGTGCCGTTGAGATCGCGCACCAGTCGGCGCATGCCCTCATGCAGGTGATATTCCAGCAGGTTCCAGTCGAGCGCGCGCTCCTCCGACCATTCGCGCCACTGCGCAAACTCCTGCCCCATGAACAGGAGCTTCTTGCCGGGGTAGCCCCACATGAAGCCGTAGTAGGCGCGCAGGTTGGCGAACTTCTGCCAATCGTCGCCGGTCATCTTGGCAATGAGCGAACCTTTGCCGTGCACGACCTCGTCATGGGACAGCGGCAGCACGAAGTTTTCGCTGAAGGCGTAGAGCAGCCCGAACGTCAGGTCGTTGTGGTGGTGGCGACGGTGGATCGGCTCGCGCGACATGTATTGCAGCGTGTCGTGCATGAAGCCCATGTTCCACTTGAAGCCGAAGCCGAGACCGCCGGCATGGACCGGATGGGACACCTTGGGCCAGGACGTCGATTCCTCGGCGATCGTCAGGATGCCTTTGTGGACGCCGTAGATTTCGGTGTTCATCGTCTGAAGGAAGCGGACCGCCTCCAGGTTCTCGTTGCCGCCGTATTCGTTCGGCACCCATTCGCCGTGTTTGCGCGAATAGTCGAGGTAAAGCATCGAGGCGACGGCATCGACGCGCAGCCCGTCGACGTGGAATTTCTCCGCCCAATAGAGCGCGTTGTTGACGAGGAACGACAGCACTTCCTGCCGACCGAAATTGTAGATCGCCGTATTCCAGTCGGGGTGGAAACCCTGGCGCGGATCCTCATGCTCGTAGAGCGCGGTGCCGTCGAACCAGCGCAGCCCGTGCTCGTCGGTCGGGAAATGCGCGGGCACCCAGTCGAGGATGACGCCGAGGCCGACTTTGTGGCAGCCGTTGACGAAACGCGCAAACCCTTCCGGCTCGCCGAAGCGTGCCGTCGGCGCATAGAGGCCTGTCGTCTGGTAGCCCCAGGAGGGATCGTAGGGGAATTCGGAGATCGGCAGGAATTCGATATGGGTGAAACCCATGTCGACGCAGTAGGGGATCAGCCGGTCGGCGAGCTCATCCCAGGACAGCATGTCGCCATTGTCGCGGCGCTGCCACGAGCCGGCGTGGACCTCGTAGATCGAGATCGGCTGGCGGCGGGCGTCAGTCGATGCCCAATGGGCGCGGTGCGCCTCGTCTTCCCACACCTGTGCGATCTCAGGCGTCGTCACCGAGGCGGTGTTGGGCCGAAGCTCCGAACGGCGTGCGAAGGGATCCGCCTTCAGCGGCAGCAGCGTACCTTGGCGGTCAAGGATTTCGTATTTGTAGGCAAGGCCCGCCTCGACACCGGGGATGAAGATTTCCCAGATGCCGGTGTCGGTCCGCAGCCGCATGACATGGCGCCGCCCGTCCCAGCCGTTGAACTGGCCGACCACCGACACGCGCTTGGCGTTCGGGGCCCAGACGGCGAAATGGTAGCCTTGAGCGCCTTCATGGTCGGTCGGATGGGCGCCCATCTTGTCGAACAGCCGGAGATGCGAGCCCTCGCGGATGTAGTAGTCGTCCATCGGTCCGAGTACGGGGCCGAAGCTGTAGGGATCGACGACGATCCACTCGCCGCCATCGTTGCGGGCGCGATAACGCACCGGCTGGATCTTGCGCAGCGAGACCGGTCCCTCGAAGAAGCCGGCGTCGTCGCGCCGCTCGAGGGTTCCGAGTTCCTTGCCCGCCAGCGTTTCCGCAACGACGCTAGCGGCATCCGGGATGAAGCAGCGGGCGACGTAGTTTTTTCCCGCCGGATGCACGCCAAGAACGGCAAAGGGATCGTCGTGCGTGCCCGAAAGAATGGCCGCAATGGCCGGCATTGACAGCAGGGCTGCGGCTGCGGGTTCCGGGTCCTTGCCGGCCGAAGGGGTCATCCGGCTCTCCAAATTTCCCCGGCATATTGCCGGATGGTCCGATCGGACGAGAACCAGCCCATGCGCGCGGTGTTGCGTACGGCCTGCGAATACCACGCCGACGGCGTCGTCCACAGCTGGTCGATTTCACGCTGCGCCCGGGCATAGGCTTCGAAGTCGGCCGCGACCATGAACCAGTCGTGATTGTAGAGGCCATCGACGAGGCTGGTGAAGCGGTTGCGGTCATCGGGCGAAAACACACCCGAAGCGATCGCCTGCAACGCCTGCGACAGCTCGCGCGACCCTTCGATGATGGCGCGCGGATTGTGGCCTTCGGCGCGGGCGTTGGTGACTTCCTCGGCCGTCAGGCCGAAGATCTTGATGTTTTCCTCGCCGACCCAGTCGCGCATTTCGACATTGGCGCCGTCGAGCGTGCCGATCGTCAGCGCACCGTTCAGCGCAAACTTCATGTTGCCGGTGCCGGAGGCCTCCATGCCGGCCGTCGAGATCTGCTCGGACAGGTCGGCTGCGGGGACCATGATCTCGGCCAGCGAGACGTTGTAGTTCGGTACGAAGACGATCTTCAGAAGACCGCGCACCGCCGGGTCGTTGTTGACCACGCGGGCGACGTCGTTGGCCAGTTTGATGATCAGCTTGGCGTTGTGGTAGCTCGGCGCCGCCTTGCCCGCGAACAGCTTGACGCGCGGCACCCAGTCGAGCTCGGGATGCGAGCGGATCTGGTCGTAGAGCGCCACCGCCTCGATGATATTGAGGAGCTGGCGCTTGTACTCATGGATGCGCTTGATCTGGATGTCGAACATCGCCGACGGGTCGAGCCTGAGGCCGAGGCGGCTTTGCACAAGCTGCGCCAGCTTCACCTTGTTGGCGCGCTTGACCGCGGCAAAACGCTCCTGGAAATCCGGTTTGTCGGCGAAGGCATCGAGTGCCTGCAGCGCCTCGGTATTGTCCATGAATTCGTCGCCGATCGCCTCGCGGATCAGGCTGAACAGGCCGGGATTGCACTGCATCAGCCAGCGGCGGGGGGTGATGCCGTTGGTCTTGTTGTTGATGCGATCTGGATAGAGCCTGTGCAGGTCGGCAAAGACCGTTTCCTTCATCAGCTCGGTGTGCAGCGCCGACACGCCGTTGATCGAATGGGAGCCGACAAACGCAAGGTTGCCCATGCGCACCCGGCGGTCGCCGCTTTCGTCGATCAGCGAGATGTTGCGGATTTCCTGGTCGGTGGCGCCCTTCTGCTTGCGCGCCTCGATCAGGATCTTGGCGTTGATCGCATAGACGATCTGCATGTGGCGCGGTAGCAGACGTTCGAAGAGCGGCACGGGCCAGCTTTCGAGCGCTTCGGGCAAAAGCGTGTGGTTAGTGTAGGAAATGGTCCGGCGGGTGATCTCCCAGGCCTGTTCGAAATCTAGGCCGTGCAGATCCGTCAGCAGCCGGATCAGTTCGGCAATCGAGACCGCCGGATGCGTATCGTTGAGCTGGATCGCGACGGCATCGGGCAGCGAGGTGAAGTCGGGATACTGCTGCAGGTGGCGGCGCAGGATGTCCTGCAGAGACGCGGACGAGAAGAAATATTCCTGGCGCAGGCGAAGCTCCTGGCCGGCGGGCGTCGCGTCGGCGGGGTAGAGCACGCGGGTCAGGCTTTCGGCCTTGTTGCTTTCGCGCAGCGCGCCGATGTGGTCGCCGGCATTGAAGGCATCGAGCAGGATCGGGTCGATCGGCTGCGCCGTCCAGAGCCTGAGCGTATTGACGCGCTTGGCGCGCCAGCCGACGGCAGGCGTGTCGAAAGCGGTGGCGATCACACGCTCGGCCGGCTTCCACACGAAGCGCTGGATCTCCTCGTCGACATTGGCGGTTTCGACAACGCCGCCGAAGCCGATCTCATAGGAGCTTTCGCGCCGCTCGAACTCCCAGGGATTGCCATGGGCAAGCCAGGTCTCCGGCAGCTCTACCTGCCAGCCATCGGCCATCTGCTGGCGGAACAGGCCGTGCATGTAGCGGATGCCGTAGCCATAGGCTGGAACGTCCACCGTCGCCATCGATTCCATGAAACAGGCTGCAAGACGGCCGAGACCACCATTGCCGAGTGCTGCGTCGGGCTCGAGCAGGGCGATGACATCGATATCGACACCGAGCGAGGCGAGCGCATCGCGCATCTCCTCCATCAGGCCGATATTGGTCATGGCATCGCGCATCAGGCGGCCGATAAGGAACTCCAGCGACAGATAATAGACGCGCTTGGCACCGGTCGCGTAGGTCTGGCGGGTCGAATCCATCCACTTGTCGGTGATGCGGTCGCGCACCACGAGGATAGCCGCGGTCAGCCAGTCATGCGGCTTGGCGACCTTCGGATCCTTACCGATACGATACTTCAGGCGTTCGAGAATTTCGACGGCAAGCTGATCGGGTTCGGAAGAACGAAGTGCGGGCTGCGGCAGTTCGTTGGCGGAAATCTTGTTCATCATCAGAACTGTCTTACCCTTTTGCGTTGGGAGGTCGCAGGCCGGAACCGACCGGGGATGGGCAATTTATGCATCGATCCGAAGCGCTTGCAACAGCTGTTTTTAAAAGGATTAGAATTGCCTGAATAGAAGGGATACGCGACGAAGAGCCATGGGCTTGACGATTGCGCGAACGAAAAATGCCGCCCGGCGGGACCGGGCGGCACAGTGGTGCGCGCTTTTGTTGTTTACTTGGTCAGGCGGGTCGCCATGGCCGAAGCCTTCTCGCCGATCGCCTTGAAGGCCGCGATCAGGTCGGCGGCTTCTTCCGCCTGGAAGTAGTTGGCGGTGGTGGTGGCGCAGGACTTGAGCAGTGCTTTGCCGCGGTCCGGTGCCATGAAGGCGACGGTATAGACCTGGATGTTGTTCTTGCGTGCCGTATCGCACCACGTCAGTGTCGTCGTGTCGTCGCTCGTGTTGTTGTTGTCGCCGTCGGTCATGAACACGATGTATTTTGTCGGTACCTGACCGTTCTTGGCCTTGTGCGCGGTATTTTCCGTCGCGGCAGTGACCTTGTTGTATGCGGTCTTAAAGGCATTGCCCGATGCTGTGCCGCCGGTTGCAACGAGGGCGTTGACATAGGTTGCCGTTCCCGTCGTGCCCCAATCGAGATTACCGGCCGTATCCTGCGCCGAATTGTAGGAAACGGCTGCCGTGCGGACATAGAGATCCTTCGGGTCGGCAATCTTCAACTGCGCGAGCAGATCCTTGACCGCGGTCTTGAGCGCATCGACCTTGGTGACGTAGCAGGGCTTGGTCGCCTTCAGGTTCGGATACTTGCTCCAGTTGTCCTCGGTGTAGTTGGCGCACGACGTTTTCGTCGTGTCCAACGCGTTGGTCTTCCAGGCCATCGAGCCGGAGCGATCGAGCACGAGATACATCGACAGCGCGTTCTTGGTTTCGGTTGCGCTGTCCGCGGTGGCCCGGGTTTCGAGCTGGGTCCATTTCCGCCCGAGCAGGCGGGTCATCGCGTTGAATTCGATCGTGTGCTTGTTGACGATCGAGACTTTGAAGGTCTTGCCCGTCGCGCCGTTGCTGCCCTCGATGATGTCGACGGTTGCCTCATCGACGGGCGGCTTGTCTTCTGCGGCCGGATCGGCGGCGGATTTGAACGATGCCGCAGTTCCGCCATTCTCGCCCCAGCCGTCAGTGGCACTGCCTGCGGCCGTGGACTGAGCCTTCAGGAAGTTCAATGCGATTTCCTTGGCCTCTTCCGGCGTAGGCGGAGTTTTCGACACCAGTGCAGACGCTGCGGCCAACGCTGCGGCGTCGGCCGCATCTTGCATCTGGTTCTTCATCGTCACCATGTTCGCCAGGTCGATGGCGACGCCACCGGCCGCAAGTATCAATGGCGTTGCCAAAGCCGCCATCATGCCGAAATTGCCGCCGCGGTCCTTCAGCATAGCCATGAAGGACCGGTTGATCGTGGATCGTTTTCCCATCTCTGCACACCCCAAGGAACGCGTTGCAAGCTTGAGGGGGACATTAGCGGGGGTGACTTACGATATCGTTCAGGCGATCGATTCAATTTTAGCGGAATGCAGGAAAACCAGTGGTTACAGCGGGTTCACGCGACACGGAGGCGTGCGAAAACGGGAACGTCGTGTCTCAAATCGGGTCAGGTGACCGGAATGACGTCAACGGCCTGTTCGGTCTTCTGCCCGCCATAGCTCTTCAGCACGCCGATGACGGGTGCAACGT
Source organism: Ensifer sp. Root127 (assembly GCF_001425225.1). Taxonomy (NCBI): domain Bacteria; kingdom Pseudomonadati; phylum Pseudomonadota; class Alphaproteobacteria; order Hyphomicrobiales; family Rhizobiaceae; genus Ensifer; species Ensifer sp. Root127. Next base: position 242,480 of record NZ_LMDX01000044.1, on the reverse strand, counting down.
CGCCGTAGTCGCGACCATGACCGACGACGATATGGTCGGTTCCAGCAGGGATATTGTTGGTCGGATCGAGTTCAAGCCAACCAGCGGTGGTGCCACACCAGATACGAACCCATGCGTGCATGGCGTCAGCCCCTTCCAGGCGCTCCTTGCCGGCGGGAGGAATCGTTCTCAAGAATCCGCTAACATACCCAGCGGGAATGCCGAGGCTCCTGAGCGCCACGATCATCACATGGGTGAAATCCTGGCAGACACCGCGTTTGAGTTCGAATGCTTCCGCCGGTGTGGTGCTTACCGTCGTCGCCTCGGCGTCGTAGACGAAGTCCCGGTGGATGCGGGCGCAGATTGCCGTTGCGATCTGGCGGATCGTCATCCCGGGAGTGACCACGGCTTGTGCGTAGGCCGCAATCTCCGGGACCTCCGTCAGAAGCGGACTGGGGCCGATGAAATGATGCGGCGCTTCCGGGTCGACGGACCACGAGGCGGCGAGCTCCGTCGGCAGGCGCGACAGATCGGCCGAAAAGTCGGCCGTCAGCGGCAACGGCTCCACCTGCACCCGCGCCTGCATGCGGATCACGAGGTCGTCATGGGCGGAGCGAAACAGGATCGCGGTGAAGGGATTGGCGAAGAAATCGACGCTTTCGGAGCGTTCCGCCGGCATCGGGTGACAACTGAGCGAGCCGACGACGAGCCGCTGCCGGCCGGGCAGCGTCGCCGGCATGACGCGCACGAGGTGGCGCCCGCCGGACACCGGCACTTCGTAGCCGTAGGTGATCTTCAGGCTGATATCATAGAGCATGGGTGTATCCTGCCGGTCAGCCGAGATAGGTGTTGGCGAGAATATTGGAGAGCGCTTCCAGGTCCCGCTCCAGCCTGTTGTAGACGCCGAGGTTCATCGCCTCCGGCGTCATGACCGCAAGGCCGGAATGCAGGCGCATCGCCTCGCGGTAGAAGGGCGACATCTGGCCGTTGACATAGGCGTTCGGCAGAAGCTCCACCTCGGTCTTGATCTCGTTCAGCTGGTAGAGCACCGAGCGTGGGTTGAGCGGGTCGAGCGCCAGCAGGTCGGTCACGGTGAGTGCCGCGGTGTTGACGTTGTAGCGCCGGCGGTGGGTCATGACGCTGTCGCCGATCTCAAGCAGCATGTCGTAGGCGCCATCGGGGGCGTCGGGGCCGGACATATGACCAAGCAGCCGCGTCATGTGCAGCCCACGTTCGATGTAGCGGCCGATCGACAGAAAGCGCCAGCCGGTAAAGCGATACATGTTTTCGTGCACGAGACCGGCAAACCCAGCGAGCTTGCGCAAAAGCACGGTCATGGCGCGGGTGGCATCGTCGCCCGACTGCACGGTCGCATGAAACTTTCGTGCCGTCTGCGACAGATCGTTGAGCGCCAGCCAGCCGTCCGGCGAGAAGCGGTCGCGGATGTTGCCGGCGCTGAAGAGCGCGCTTGCGATATTGGCCAGCAGGCTGTCGGGCACCGCCTGGCGGGTATCGATATCGAGGGCGGCAAGATAATCGGTGACGTCCTGAAGCAGCGGCAGGCTCGGGTCGGCAGTCTCGGCAAACCGGCCGTGCCAGGCGCGCAGGATGCGCAACGCCCCTTCCGCGCGCTCGATATAGCGGCCAAGCCAGAACAGGTTGTCGGCCGCCCGGCTCGGCAGGCTTCCCGGCATGTTGCGGGTGAAGCTTTCCTCGGCCGGCAGCAAGGTGGTGCGTTCGACCGGCCGGTCGCTGACGATCCAGACGTCGGCCGCCGTGCCGCCGGCCTGCATGGCGATCGCGGCAACATCGTCGCCGGATCCGATGCGGGCAAAGCCGCCGGGCATGATCTGCCAGCCATCGCGGGTGCGGGCGGCAAAAACGCGCAGGCTCATCGGGCGCGGCGTCAGGCGGCCGCGCACCCAGGCCGGCGTGGTCGACAGCGTGACCGCCTCCTGGCCGACAAGTTTTCCGGCCTCGGCATCGAGCCAATCGGAGATCGACGCCTTGTCCTTTTCGCCCAGTGACGCTCCGAGCACCGACTGGCCGTTGTCGTCGAAGAACGGGCGCGTCGCATAGGCCGGGCCGATGACCATGCGCTCGATATTGGCGGCGACCTGCGCACGCTCGGATGTCTGGCCGCACCACCAGGTGGCGATCGATGGCAGCTTCTGTTCCTCGCCGAGTAGATGCCGGCAGATGGCCGGCAGGAAGGCGAGGAAGGCGCGCGTTTCGACGATGCCGGAGCCGAGCGCGTTGACGATCGCGACGGAACCGGCCCGCAGAGCCTCGACGATGCCGGGGGTGCCGATGTGCGACGACTGGTTCAATTCCAGCGGATCGGCGAAGGCGGCGTCGAGGCGGCGCCAGAGCACGCCGACCGGCTTCAGCCCGGCGACCGTGCGCACCATCACCCGTCCGCCGACAACAGTCAGGTCTTCGCCTTCCAGAAGCATGAAGCCGAGATAGCGGGCGATATAGGCGTGCTCGAAATAGGTCTCGTTGGCGATCCCGGGCGAGAGCACGGCGATGCGATCGTCCGGATGCAGCTTGCGCGCCTGCAGCGTGTCGCGGAAGGCGCCGAAGAAGCCGGCGAGGCGATGCACATGCGTTTCGGCATAGAGATTGGAGAAGGCACGCGTGGTGGCGACCCGGTTTTCCAGCGCGAAGCCGGCACCGGACGGCGCCTCTGTGCGATCCGAGAGGACCCACCAGTTACCATCAGGCCCACGGCCGATCTCGAAGGAGATGAATTGCAGGAAATGGCCATCGGCCGGTTTGACGCTGACGAGCGGTCGGAGAAAATCGGGGTTGGAGGCGATCAATGCCGGCGGCAGCAGGCCTTCGCGCACCAGGCGGTTTTCGCCGTAGACGTCTGCGACGACCTTCTCCAGAAGTTCGGCACGCTGGACGAGGCCTTGCGAGACCGTCGCCCATTCGTGCTCGTCGATCAGGACCGGGATATGCGACAGCGGCCAGCTTCTCTCCGAGCTGTCCTTGCCGCCATAGACCCGATAGAAGACGCCGGCGTCGCGCAGATAGCGGTCGGCGCGTGCGAAGCGATTGACAAGGTCCGTTTCGTCGAGGCGGCCGAGCGTCGAAAGCAGCCGCTGCCAGACGGGCCGGACATTGCCGTGCGCGTCGAGCATTTCGTCGGCGATGCCTGGAAGTGCACGGTAGCCGAAGACCGGATCGTCATCGATGCCCAGCCGGCCTGCCGCTGCTGTCTGCTTCTTCGCCATTTACGCTCCTGGCGGACGCCTGAGATCAAGCGTCATCGGAAATTCCATCGACGGGCTTTCCGGATGAAGCAGGTAGCCTCCCGGGGTGTGGCCCCAGGGCTCGAACCGCGCCAGTCGCCGCGCTTCTGCCTCGTTGCCGTTGACCGGAAATGTCTCGTAACTGCGCCCGCCCGGATGGGCGACATGGTAGACGCATCCGCCAATCGCCCGATTCGACCATGTATCATAGATATCGAATGTAAGGGGAGTGTTCACGGGCAAAACCGGGTGAAGGCCAGCGGCCGGTTGCCAGGCCTTGTAGCGAACGCCGGCAACGGCGCTGCCATTGACACCCGTCTTGGCGAGAGGCACGGGACGGCCGTTGCAGGTGACGGTGTAGCGCTCGGGATTTGGCGTGTCGAGCCTGACCTGCAGCCGCTCGACGGAGCTGTCGACATAGCGCACGGTGCCGCCGATCGCCCCCTGTTCGCCCATGACATGCCAAGGCTCCAGTGCCTGACGGATTTCCAGCCTGCCGCCTTCGTATTCGACCTCTCCGCAGAAGGGGAAGCGGAATTCGAGCTGGGCCTCGAACCATTCCGGCCGAAGATCGAACCCATGGGCGCGCAGGTCGGCGAGCACTTCGAGGAAATCCTGCCAGACGTGATGCGGCAGCATGAAGCGGTCATGAAGTGCCGTGCCCCAGCGCACGAAGCGGCCGTCGAGTGGGTGCTTCCAGAAACGGGCGATGAGTGCGCGCACCAGCAGCTGCTGGGCAAGCGACATACGGGCATTGGGCGGCATCTCGAAGCCGCGGAATTCGACGAGGCCGAGGCGACCGGTCGGCCCGTCCGGCGAAAACAATTTGTCGATGCAGATTTCGGCACGGTGGGTGTTGCCGGTGACGTCTACGAGCAGGTTGCGGAACAGCCGGTCGACCAGCCAGGGCAGGGGCGGCGGTGTTGCGGAACCCGGCAGCGGGACCTGCGCGAGCGCAATCTCCAGCTCGTAGAGCTGATCGTGCCGAGCCTCGTCGATGCGCGGGGCCTGACTGGTCGGCCCAATGAACATGCCGGAGAACAGGTAGGAGAGCGACGGATGGCGCTGCCAATAGAGGACAATGCTCTTCAACAGGTCGGGCCGGCGCAGGAACGGGCTGTCATTGGGATTGGCGCCGCCGACGACGACGTGATTGCCGCCGCCAGTGCCGGTGTGGCGGCCGTCGATCATGAACTTGTCGGCGCCGAGCCGGCTTTGACGTGCCTCTTCGTAGATCGCGGTGGTGATATCGACGCACTCCTGCCAGCTGGCGGCCGGATGGATGTTGACCTCGATGACACCGGGATCGGGTGCCACGCGGATGACATTGATGCGCTCGTCGTGTGGCGGCGCGTAACCTTCTATGTGAAGCGGCAGGCCGAGTGCGGCGGCGGCCCGTTCGGTCGAAGCGATCAGGTCGAGATATTCCTCGATGCTCGTCGTCGGCGGCATGAAGACGCAGAGCCTGCCGTCGCGCGGCTCGACACTGATCGCCGTGCGCACCAGCCCGGCGATCTCGTCGCGTGGCTGGGGTTGCGGGGTTTCAGGCGCTTCCGAGGCCTGGAAGCGCGAATGCTGCGGGCGGGCGCTGGTTTCGGCGAAATCGGGCAGATCGTCGCGCGGAACGGTCGGGTCGACCGGATGGATATAGGGATAGGCGGACGGAGCGACATAGGGCAGGGCGCCGAGCGGCAGGCGATAGCCGACGGGGCTGTCGCCTGGAACGAGGAAGATGCGGCCGCGGCGGGTCTGCCACTTCTCGCTCATCCACCGCACGCCGGTGGCACGCGCATTCCAGGCCTGCACCGGCAGCACGTAGCCGGTCGGTGCCGTCAGGCCGCGCTCGAACACGCGGGCCATGCGGCTGCGTTCCTCTGGATCCTTCAGCTTGGAATTGGCCGGATCGACGTTGTCGGGAAGGTTTGCTTCCTTGAGCAGCCAATCGGCCGGGTCTTCGAAAGCCGGCACGACCATCTCAGTCGGCACGCTCAATTCGGCTGCCACCACATGCAGCAGGCGTTCGGCATCTTCTGCCGTCACGTCATGCTGGCCGTTCTCCTCGGCAATGAGATCGGCCTGACGCCAGATCGGCACGCCGTCCTTTCGCCAGTAGAGCGAGAAGGTCCAGCGCGGCAGGCTTTCGCCCGGATACCACTTGCCCTGGCCGTAATGCAGAAAACCGCCGGGCGCGAAGCGTTCGCGCAGCCGACGGATGAGGATATCCGCCTTCTCGCGCTTGGTCGGCCCGACAGCTTCGGTGTTCCATTCCTCTGCTTCGAAATCGTCGATCGATACGAAGGTCGGCTCGCCGCCCATCGTCAGGCGCACGTCGTTTTCGGACAGCACCTGGTCGACTTGCTCGCCGAGCGCGTTGAGGGCCTGCCAGCTTTCATCGGAGAACGGCTTGGTGATGCGCGGATGCTCGGCGACGCGCGAGACCTTCATGTCGAAGGCAAAGTCGGTACGAGTTTCAAGATCGCCGAAGAAGCCGCCGGAAATCGGGGCGGCGTTGCGGTAATGCGGCGTGGCGGCGAGCGGAATATGGCTTTCGCCGGTCAGAAGGCCGGAGGTCGGGTCAAGCCCGACCCAGCCGGCGCCGGGCAGATAAACCTCGGCCCAGGCATGCAGGTCGGTAAAATCGTGTTCGGTGCCGGACGGGCCGTCGAGCGCCTTGAGATCGGGCGCCAGCTGGATGAGGTAGCCCGAGACGAAGCGGGCGGCATAACCCAGATTGCGCAGGATCTGGACGAACAGCCAGCTCGAATCGCGGCACGACCCTCTGGCCGACGTCAGCGTTTCCTCCGGCGGCTGGACACCCGGCTCCATGCGGATGACGTAGCCGACGTCCTGCTGGAGCCGGGCATTGAGGCCGACGACCATGTCGATGGTCCGTTGCCTTGAGCGGTCGACGGTCGCCATGAACGCGGACACAGCCGGCCCCATCGGTTCCGGCGTCATGTAGATCTTCAGGTCGTCGATCAGGTCCTCAGGATAGGCGAAGGGCCAGTGCTCGGACTCTTCCTCGATGAAGAAGTCGAAGGGGTTGTAGACGGTCATGTCGGCGACGAGATCGACTTCGACCTTCAGTTCGGTCACCGGATCCGGAAAGACGTAACGGGCGAGATAGTTACCGTAGGGGTCCTGCTGCAGATTGACGAAGTGGTTGGCAGGCGAAACTTTCAGCGAGTGGCTGATGACCTTGGTCTTGGAGTGGGCCGCCGGTTTCAACCGGATGATCTGCGGTGAAAGCCTGATCGGGCGGTCATAGGTATAGTGGGTCAGGTGGTAGATACTTGCCTTGATCGACATACCGGATTTTGTCCCCTTGATGGCAAGTCTAGCGCCGCCATTCAAAGGAAGTTTGTGCAATGCGAAGGGAGAAAGCAAGCGCGAAAGACAGCGCCGGATTTCTCCGGCGCGTCGATCGGCGGGCGGAGGCGTTCACACTGCCGGCGGGTTCAGGCGGGCGAAGCCTTCCTGGAGGTGATAGGGGAAGTGCGGGTAGGTGGGCGTCTTCTGACTGGCCTTGTCGAGCCGTGCAATCTGGTCAGGTGTCAGCGACCAGCCGACGGCACCCAGGTTCTGGCGCAACTGCTCTTCATTGCGGGCGCCGATGATGACGCTCGACACCGTCGGGCGCTGCAGCAGCCAGTTGATGGCGATCTGCGGGATGGTCTTGCCGGTCTCAGCCGCCAGCTCGTCGAGCACGTCGACGATATCGTAGAGCTTGTCGTCATCGACCGGCGGGCCGAAGGAGGCGGTATCGTGCAGGCGGCTTCCTTCCGGCCAGGGCTGGCCACGTCTGATCTTGCCGGTCAGGCGGCCCCAACCGAGCGGGCTCCAGACGAGTGCGCCGACGCCCTGGTCGAGCCCAAGCGGCATCAGTTCCCATTCATAGTCGCGTCCGACCAGCGAGTAATAGACCTGATGGGCGACGTAGCGCGGATATCCTTGTTTTTCCGCCGCGGCGAGCGACTTCATAAGCTGCCACCCGGCGAAATTGGAAACGCCGACGTAGCGCAGCTTGCCGGCGCGCACCAAGGTATCGAGCGTCGAAAGCACCTCTTCGACCGGCGTGCCGGCATCGAAGGCGTGCAATTGCATCAGGTCGATGGTGTCGGTGCCGAGGCGGCGCAGGGCATCGTCGATCCCCTTGATCAACCGCGAGCGCGACGAACCGGCATCGTTCGGACCGTCGCCCATCGGCAGTGACATCTTGGTGGAGATCAGCACGTCGTTGCGCCGTCCCTTGATGGCTGCGCCGAGCACCTCTTCGGAGGCACCGTCGGAATAGACGTCTGCCGTGTCGAAAAGATTGACGCCGGCCTCGATGCAGATGTCGACAAGACGGCGTGCCTCGGCATTGTCGCTGTTGCCCCAGGCGCTGAAAAGCGGGCCCTTGCCGCCGAAGGTGCCGGCGCCGAAACTGAGCGCTGGAACCTTCAATCCTGATGAGCCAAGCCGTCTGTATTCCATCATTCTAACTCCTCGTTGCGTTCGTGCCTGCATTGGCAGGAGGAAGGTGGTGTCTCTGGCATTTGAGAGGTAGACCGTCTGCAGGAACATCATTTGTGAGTTGAAGTCACATGTCGCGAAATTCGATCAACCGATCCGGCGAAATGGCCGTCTTCGTCAGGGCTGTCGAGCTCGGCGGCTTCTCGGCGGCGGCACGCGAATGCTGCATGACGCCATCGGCGGTGAGCAAGCTGGTGCAGCGGCTGGAAGAAAGGCTCGGCGTTCGGCTGATCAACCGGTCGACGCGGCAACTGCAATTGACGCCGGAGGGCTGCGCCTTCCACGAGCGAGCGGCCCGCATTCTCGCCGATATCGATGACGCGGAGAGACAGGCGGCTGCTGGCGATGCACCGGCGGGCCGCGTTCGTCTCAACGCCAGCGCATCGTTTGCCACGCATGTGCTGATGCCGCTGCTGCCGGAATTTCTGAGCGCCTATCCGGAGCTTTCGGTTGACATCATCCAGACCGATGCCGTCGTCGACCTCATGGCGGAGCGCGTCGACATCGCAATCCGCGCCGGTCCGCTCAAAGCCTCGAGGCTGATTGCACGCAAGCTCGGCAGCACGTCGATGACCATCGTTGGGGCGCCGTCCTATCTCGAGCGCTGCGGCAGGCCCGAGAGCCTTGACGCGCTGATGGCGCACAATCGCCTAAGCCTCAGCTATATCAGGTCCGTCGACGGCTGGCCGCTATTGTCCAATGGCGAAGCGATATTGCTGCCGCCGAGCGAGAAGCTGCGCGTGAGCGACGGGGAGGGGTTGCGCCGGCTGGTGCTTGCCGGCGTTGGACTGGCACGGATGGCGACCTTTACCGTTAGGGATGACATCGATGCCGGCCGGCTGGTGCCGCTGGTCGAGCATCTCAATCCGGGGGACCGCGAGACCTTTCACGCCGTGTTTCAGGGCCAGGGCGGGGCGCTTCCGTCCCGCGTCAGGGTGATGCTCGATTTTCTGGCAGCGCGAGCACGGTTGTCCGGGTGACGAGGAGACGGGGTGTCCGGCTGTCGGGTCAGCCGCAGACGCGATTGCGTCCTTCGGATTTCGCGCGGTAGAGCTCGGTGTCGGCGCTTTCGATCAGGCCTTTCCAGCCCGGATTGGCGTCGGCCCCGGCGACGCCGAAGCTTGCGGTGACGTTCAGCTCCTTGCCGTCGGCAAAGGTGATTGGCGCGCGCGCAAGATTGGACCTGATGCGTTCGGCAAGGGCGCGCGCTGCCTCGAGATCGTCGCCTGGGGTAATGACGGCGAATTCCTCGCCGCCGAAACGCGCGACGAGATCGGACGAGCGCACGGAATAGCGGATGATGCGGGCGGTTTCCTTCAGCACGATGTCGCCGACAAGATGGCCGTGGGTGTCGTTGATCTGCTTGAAGTGATCGATGTCCATGAGGATCAGGCAGGCGTTCTTGTCGTTACCCGCCGCATCCTCGGCGCCGCCGATGAGTTCCAGCGCGCGACGGTTGAGCAGACCGGTCAGTTCGTCGGTCTCGGCCTGGCGTTCGAGGTGCTTCATCAGGAGCGTGCGCTCGTCGAGCCTCTGACGCAGCACGTCGATCGCATCGAACAGCCGTCCCATTTCGCCTTCGCCGCCCTTGCCGCTCAATCGGGCGATCGGGCGGTCATGGGCAAGCTCGATGATGCTGTGGCGCGCAAGCAGCAGCGGCTCGAAGACCAGCGATCGCGCGCGGCGCATGAGAACGAGAAGAACGATGAACAGGGCGAAGGTTGCGGTGGTGGCGATCGCCAGCTTGACCGAAGCCTGCGTCTTGCTGCTGGCGAGCCTCTCGACCGTGGCATCCATGAAATCGCGGCGAAGGATCTCGAGTGGCTTCATCTTCGGAACGTAGCGGTCGGTGAATTGCTCCGCTGTCATCGGGTAATGCCCGGTATGCCTGCCGACCGAAACGACGCTGTCGACGATGGCAAAACCTTCGCCGAAGAACTGGTGCTCGATCGCAGCGATATCGGCGATGTTCTTCGGCTTCAGCCCGGGCAATGCGCCCGGCTTGCCGACGACGGACCAGATTTCCTGCAGGCGACCGCGGGTTCGCTCGCTGTCGGCGATGTTCTTGGCTTCCAGCGGTCTTCCGACCGCGACCGGAGCCATGACCTGGGACGCGAGCCGACCGCCATCCTCGCGCAGATTGGCGAGCATATGGGCGGCGATGGCGATGCCCGCCAGATCAGGATCGGTGTTGGTCAAGCGCTGGATGTTCCAGTCGAAGGCGGGGCGCATTGCGTCGATCACCGCAAACATGCCTTCGATCGCCATCTGGATTTCCTTGAGGTCGCGGCGTTCCGGCGGCAGGGCGGCGATGCGATCGATCTCGGCACGGCCGAGCTGAAGGCGACGCTGGACTTCGGCAAGAATGGGAGAAAGTGCCGTCGCCGGCTCCGACCGGCTGCCATCGGTCGCGCCGGCGACGATCTCGGCAAGGGCTGCGTCGCTGCGCGCCCGAAACTCGACAAGGCGCGCCTGAACCGGAGAACCCGGGCCGACGCCGATGCCCATCACCCCATTCGACGGCCCACGCTCGGCCGAGAGATAGGTTGCCGTGTTCAGAACACGACAGAACGCGATGACTTCCGCAAGGTTGCGTCGAGCAACAACGAAGTCGGAATAGGACGCGGCGATGATTTCGGTGGCAAGCACACCCGTACAGGCGACCACGATGGCGATCAGCCACTGCAGTTTGCGGCGCAGCATCTTCGCTGAGCGAAGGTTGCGACCGTTCTCGCCGCGCTGGAGCTCATTGTTGGTGTGATTGGTCATTTGCGCGAAGTTGGTCCACCAATGCTACCGGCTATCGTGCCGGAGTCGCGACAATTTCTTGTCGCGGAGAAGGAATGCTTTCCGCGATCAGTGATACATGCCGCATGTACTATCGCATAAGGTGTTAAATATCCCTGAAATACCCTAAAATACCATGGGTTAAACCGCAACTGAGGGATGCGTGCGGCGCACGCCGGGCGCCGATTGCAGGGCGCCTGCCAGATGAGCGGTGATCATCGGCCTGCCTGGAGCCCATCGATGGACGTCAGGCAGGTCCGTTTCGATCGCGATTGCGTTCAGCCTCTCTGGCCGGCAAGAGCGAAGAGTGCGCCTTGCGGGTCGAGCGCCTGGATGATCCAGGCTCCGCCCGGTACTTCCAAGGGCTCAAGGACGATCTTGCCACCACCGGATTTGATACGCTCTATGGCCGTGTCGAGCGCTGCGACGTTGATGTAATAGAGCCAATAGGGGGACGGGATGTCCTTCGGCTTGGTCATCATGCCCCCGGCCTGCACGCCGTCGATTGCAAAGATCTGATAGGTGCCCATTTCCCCCATATCCATGGCGTGATCCTTGGTCCAGCCGAAGACCTCGGCATAGAAGGGGAAGGCCGTGTCGAGGTCGCCGGACATCAGTTCATGCCAGCCGATCTGGCCCGGCATCATTGGGTCAACGGCGGGCGGCGGGTCGCCGATGCCGGTAAACAGGGCGAAAACCGCGCCATGCGGGTCGGTGGCGATGGCGAAGCGGCCGATGCCGGGGATGTCGTCGGGCGCACGGTGGATCTTGCCGCCCTTGGCAGCAACCGTTGCCGCCGCCGCATCGACATCTTCGACACCGATATAGCCGAGCCATGCGGGGGGCACGTTCATCTCGAGCGCGCCTTCGGGCATGGTCATCAGGCCCGCGACTTGCCGCTCACCTTTCGTAAACAGGGTATAGCTGACGCCGGGCATGCCGGCGTCGCGGGCGTCCCACCCCACGACGTCCTTGTAGAAGGTTTCTGCCGCCTTGGTGTCCGTCGTCATCAGTTCGTACCAGACGAATTTGCCGTGATGGCCTGCCATCTTATGTCCTCCGGTTGCGATGTTGGAAGCCGGCGCCGAACGAGGCCGGCGAGGCCAAGCGATGTGTTTTAAATCCCCGTCAGAGGCGGCTGTACTCCGCCGTCATCAGTTCCTTCCAGGCCCCCTCAACCGTCCTGACATGGGCCGTCAACAGGCGCCGGGATTGGCCATGGTTATGGCGTCGCGATACCTGGCCTTCCTTCCTGGAGCGTCGAAGTCCGGGCCATCGCAATAGAGCGACAGCGTCAGCCCGTCAGGTTCGAGTTCGCCGTCATAGATCCACATGTGGGTCATCATCGAGCCGACCCAGGTTCCAACGAAGCGTCCGGTTTCGGGGCTGTAGCCAAGTGTCATCAAGGTCTGGCCGAAGCTGCCGTCTGGCATCGTGCCCTGGCCTTCGCAGACCGCCCAGAGCCCCTGAAGGCTGCGAACATGCTCTGTCCATGGGGTGCCTGTTTCCGGCGCGCCGGATGTGCGCACCTGCCAATCGCCGAGCAGTTGCTCGAGCCAGCGATGCGCTTCTTCCGGTTCTGCCTTCACCGAAGCTTCCTCTCCCCGGGACGCGTGAAAATCGATCAGAGATACGAGTGGATCAGAGATACAAGCGAAAAGAAACGCGCCCGGTGCCGAAAGGTTCCGTTCCGGGCGCAGTTGCCGGGAGGCTTAGCCGGCTTTGCGTCTGGGCATATCGCCATATTCGTCATGGCGGCGCACGAAACCCTGTGTGCCCTCCTCGTTTCGTCCCTTCGGCGCGCGGTCGAGAAGCATCAGCGTGCCGACCATTTCCTCAAGCCCGCGGGCATAGGTGGAATAGGTGTGGTAGACGGTGCCGTCGTCGGTCTTCTGAAAGGCGCTGAGGCCGGGCAGTTCCTCGTGTGCGTTGGCACTTTCCGTCTCGGTGAAGTTGTAGACGACCTTGCCCTGAGCGAGTTCGGCCGGCGTGAAGGCGACGTGAAAGTCGCTGTTGAAGCCGTTGCCCTCGGCCGAAGCCCAGGGGAAACGCCAGCCCATGCGTTTCTTGTAGGCTTCGAGCTTCGAGAGGGGCGCGTTGGAGACGGCGGTCAACGTCACGTCGTGGTGATTGAGGTGCGGCAGCATGCCGTCGAAATGGTCGACGAGGAACGAGCAGCCGGGGCAGCCGGCCTCCCAGGTCGGGCCGAACATGAAGTGATAGACGACGAGCTGGCTGCGCCCGTCGAAGAGTTCGGCCAGGGACTTCTGGCCATCAGGCGTGTCGAAGACGTAGGATTTTTCCATCTTCACCCAGGGCAAGGCGAGGCGTGCCGCGTTGACCTTGTCTCTGAGGTGGGTGTGTTCTTTTTCCAGATCCAGAAGCGCTTTTCGCGCTTTCAGCCATTCCTGCGACGATACGACTGCATGATCCTGTCTCATGCCCGCTCCTCCTTCCAACGTTGCACTTGACTAATTACGTTGATATCAACATTAATCAGTCATGTCAAAAGTACCCGTCATTCCGTTCGAGACCACATTGTTCGTGAAGGACACCTGCCTGTGCCTGCATGTCCAGCGCGCGGCCCGTGCGATCGCCCGCCAGTTCGACGATGCCTTGCGGCCGCTCGACATTACCAACGGCCAGTTTTCCCTGCTGATGTCGCTCAATCGTCCGGCGCCGCCGAACATGGGCGCGGTAGCGTCGCTGCTTGCCATGGATCGCACGACGCTGACGGCAGCGCTGAAGCCGCTGGAGCGGCGCAGGCTCGTCGAGATTTTCGCTGACGAAGAGGACCGACGGTCGCGTCGGCTGCGGTTGACGCCGGAGGGCGAGCGCCTGCTGGCACGGGCTGTCCCGATCTGGAAGGCGACCCACGCGATCGTGGGCGTGAGGCTCGGTGAGGGCGGGCCGGAGCGTCTGCGCTCCGATCTCCTGCAGTTTGCCTGATCGATCCTGCTTCTAGCCCGTCGCCTGGCGATCCCGCAGCAGGCCGATGGCTTCACCGATCAATGCGGTTGCTCGCTGCAACTGCTCCTCTCCGAGTTCCGCGCCAACGGCATTCGCCCAGACGGCCTGCCTGGCCTTGATTTCATCCAACACCTCCTCGCCGCGCGGCGTCGGTACCATCAGCTTTGCCCGCTGGTGTGCCGGATTGTCGCCATAGGCGATCAAGCCCTCTTCTTCGAGCAGGTCGGCGATGCGCTGTACGCCCTGTCGCGCAAGGCCAAGCGCGCGGGCGGCATCGGCAACTGACATCGGTGCGTGGCTTGCAGCCGCCAACACCTGCCAACGCGCACTGGTCTGGCCCGAGGGTTTGGCGAGCGTGTCGCCCGCCGCCGTCAACGGACCGGCCAGGCGAAGCACCGAGATGGCGAACTGGGCGAAGGCGTCGCCGGCAGGGGTGCGAACAGGGTCATTCATGTTGGAAGAGACTACCATTGCGCGATGGTGAATAATGACAGCATGTTGTCATGGAGGCGTCCTCGTCGCAAGCGTTTTGATAGTACGAAGGGAATCTTGCCTGCCCTGACGACCTCGACCCTTCGGCGCCGGCGGGGGCTCCCGTCGTCTATACGGACGGACGCAACGACAACTGGGCCAGTGCCCCTTCGGGGATCCGGCGTCTCTAAATTCGGTGCATCGTTTGAGTATCGTGCTCGGTCCGTCTGCTTTCCCTACTTTCAGCATTCCATCGTAGAGCGCAATTGACAATATGTTGTCATTGTGGGAGGGGTAAATGACAGTAAGTTGTCATGTTGGCGCCTTGAGAAGGCGCTGTTTTGGTCTGGGAGTATAGTCAATGAAAATGACCTATCGGGGAAGCTGCCATTGCGGAAAGATCCGCTATGAGGCCGACATCGATCTCGACGCCGGTACGGGCAAGTGCAACTGCTCGATCTGCTGGAAGAAGCGTTACTGGGGCGCGATCGTGAAGCCGGATGCGTTCCGGCTGCAGGCCGAAGAAGTCGATATCGCCGACTACCAGTTCGGCAGCGACAGCGTGCATCACCGCTTCTGCAAGACCTGCGGCATTGCTGCCTACGGGCATGGCTATATCGAGGAAATCGGCGGCGCCTACTATTCCGTCAATGTTGCAACGCTCGATGATCTCGATCCCGCCGTGCTTGCCGAAGCGCCGGTGAAGTACATGGACGGCCGCAACAACAACTGGTTCCACCCGCCGGCCGAGACACGCCACCTCTAGGCTGCTGCATCGGGCGTCATGCAATGCTCCTGCATCGATGGGCCCTGGTGGAACGGTCTTCAAACCTTGCGGAACTCAAGGTGATAGGTGACCTCTTCGCCGGTTGTTGGGTCGACGCCCGGCGCGCTGTGGATCACTAGCCGGTCGCCGTCCAGCATGAACGGCCGGATCAGGTCCGAAACGCCCCAGGCCGGGTTCCAGCTCGCCTCGACATGATGGATGACCTTGCCGTCCTCGAGCGTATAGGAGCCGGCATAGGCAAGCATCGAATCGAACAGTGCGACCTTTTCCTCGTCGGTGGGGGTTGCGCCGTTCGGCACGGGTCGATTGCGCTTGACCACGACCGCGGTCATGCGGCCATCCGGCTGGTAGGAGAGATAGCCGATGGGGTCCGGACCCATGGCATCGCTGATTTCGCCCGATACCACCGCCTTGCGGGTCCAGGAGAGCATTTTCCAGGTGCCGAGCAGGTTCGCCGCGTTTGTCATCGTCCACCCCTACAAAAATTAGATCAATCTAAAATAGCAGGTGAATTGTGTGCGTAACAGGCCGGCTGAGCCTGGTAGCGGCGCGTGTGGTCGCAAGGTCGCGACGCGCATGAAAAAGGCCCCCGCGAGCGGGAGCCTTCCGTCTCGTTAACCGTCGTCGGCTCAGAGATCGCCGAGGTCGCGAACAGCACCGCGGTCTGCGGAGGTGGCAAAGGCGGCGTAGGCCTTGAGGGCCGTCGTCACCTTGCGCTTGCGCACCTCGGTCGGCTTCCAGCCCTTGGCGTCCTGTTCGGCGCGGCGGCTGGCGAGTTCCGCCTCGTCGACGCGCAGGCTGATCGTGCGGTTGGGGATGTCGATGTCGATCATGTCGCCTTCGCGCACCAGGCCGATCATGCCGCCGTTCGCCGCTTCCGGCGAGACGTGGCCGATCGAAAGGCCCGAGGTGCCGCCGGAGAAGCGGCCGTCGGTGATCAGCGCGCAGGCTTTGCCAAGGCCCTTCGACTTCAGATAGCTCGTCGGATAGAGCATTTCCTGCATGCCCGGGCCGCCCTTCGGACCTTCGTAGCGGATGACGACGACGTCGCCGGCCTTGATCTCGTTGGCGAGAATGGCCTTGACCGATGCGTCCTGGCTTTCGAACACCCGTGCCGGACCGGAGAACTTCAGGATGCTCTCATCGACGCCGGCGGTCTTCACGATGCAGCCGTCGAGCGCAATGTTGCCCTTGAGCACGGCAAGGCCGCCGTCCTTGGAGAAGGGATGTTCGACCGAGCGGATGACGCCCTTTTCGCGGTCGGTGTCGAGCTCATCCCAGCGGGCTTCCTGGCTGAAGGCGACCTGGGTCGGAATGCCACCGGGGGCCGCGCGGAAGAAGTTGCGCACGGTTTCGCTCGTCGTGCGCGTGATGTCCCAGCGGTCGATGGCGTGGCCGAGGGTCTCGCTGTGCACCGTCGGGCAATCGCGGTTGATCAGCCCGCCTTTTTCTAGTTCGCCGAGGATCGACATGATGCCGCCGGCACGGTGCACGTCTTCCATGTGCACGTCGCTCTTGGCCGGAGCCACCTTGGACAGGCAGGGAACCTTGCGCGACAGCCGGTCGATGTCGGCCATGGTGAAATCGACCTCGCCTTCATGGGCGGCGGCGAGAATGTGCAGAACGGTGTTGGTCGAGCCACCCATGGCGATATCGAGCGCCATGGCGTTTTCAAAGGCCTGCTTCGAGGCGACGTTGCGCGGCAGCACACTGTCGTCATCCTGCTCGTAATGGCGGCGGGCGATGTCGACGATCAGGTGGCCAGCCTCGACGAACAGGCGCTTGCGGTCGGCATGCGTTGCGAGCGTCGAGCCGTTGCCCGGCAACGACAGGCCGAGCGCTTCCGTCAGACAGTTCATCGAATTGGCGGTGAACATGCCGGAACAGGAACCGCAGGTCGGGCAGGCCGAGCGCTCGATGACCTTGACGTCCTCGTCGGAGATGTTGTCGTCGGCGGCAGCGACCATGGCGTCGACCAGGTCGAGCGCATGCGTCTTGCCGTGCAGGACGACCTTGCCGGCCTCCATCGGGCCGCCGGACACGAAGACGGACGGGATGTTGAGGCGCAGTGCCGCCATCAGCATGCCGGGCGTGATCTTGTCGCAGTTGGAGATGCAGACCATGGCGTCGGCACAGTGGGCGTTGACCATGTATTCGACGCTGTCGGCGATGATCTCGCGCGACGGCAGCGAATAGAGCATGCCGTCATGGCCCATGGCGATGCCGTCATCGACGGCGATGGTGTTGAATTCCTTGGCGACGCCGCCGGCCGCTTCGATTTCGCGGGCGACGAGCTGGCCGAGGTCCTTGAGGTGGACGTGGCCCGGCACGAACTGCGTGAAGGAGTTGACCACCGCGATAATCGGCTTGCCGAAGTCGCCATCCTTCATGCCCGTCGCGCGCCAAAGGCCGCGGGCGCCGGCCATGTTGCGGCCGTGGGTGGTGGTGCGGGAGCGATAGGCAGGCATGGACGTTTTCCTTCAAGGACGAAATGTCATTGGCTGATGTGGCGGTCATCGACCGCCAGTGCAGGGGCTACCTAGCGCAAAATTGCGTGCACGTCATCTTTTGCGTCAGATTATTTCGACGCGACAATGCCTGCATTTCGGCCGGATATCGACCCCTTGCGCCAATCTAGCGCTGTACTCTTGCCTTGGACACCCGCCACGTGATCCCCTTATGAAAATCTTATGCCGGCCGATGCAAGTCGCAATCGAAACCGGACGCGGGGCAGGGGTAGCCTCCACTCATCGACAACGGGTGAGCATCATGACCCTTTACGATTTCAGCCTTCGCCATCGTTCCGATACGCCGGATCGCCAGCCCGGCATCAGCCCCTTTGAGGGAGCGGATCGCGCCGACGGCGGGCCGGATGCCTTGAAGCTCCTGCTTCTGCGCATCGCGGTGGTGCGCCGTCTGCGTGAACATCACGTCTGGGAGGCGGTACGGCTGCTCCGCGACAGGACTGAACTGGTCGCTGAAGACTGGCCGTCGCGCCGCTTCCGCAAACTCATGGCCGCTGATGCATTGGTCGATGCCGTGATCCAACTGACGACTTCGACCGAAGCCAAGCTCTGCCTGCGTACCCTCAGCCATGAATGCGGGGTGTGGACCTGCGCGCTTCGCTATGCGCCTGAGGGTGCCGGACGCGTGACATTCAGGGTGCGCCACGCCGATCTGGCGTCGGCGATCCTTTCGGCCTTCTTGCAATGCTGCCGCTTCCATCAGCTTTCCATCGAAGGCGACAGCACCCGCCGCGGCCATCTTCCAACCTGAAGGACATTTCCATGAGCGATCATTGGCTTCGCCTCGAAGGGGCGATCACGGCGTTGGTTACGCCATTCAAGGACGACAAGGTCGATACCGTCGGCCTGATGTCGCTGGTCGAATGGCAAATCCGCCACGGCATTTCCGGCATCGTCGCCTGCGGAACGACCGGCGAAGCGGCGACGCTTTCCCGCACTGAGCGTAGAGTAGTCATCGAACGGTGCGTCGAGGTCACTGAGCGGAAGATCCCTGTAATCGCCGGCACGGGTACGAACTCTACCGAAACGACGATCGAACTGACCGCGGAAGCTAAGGCGCTCGGCGCCGACACAGCCCTCATCGTTGCGCCCTACTATAGCAGGCCCTCCCAGGACGGGATCTATCGCCACTACGAGGCGGTGGTCCGGGCGGTCGATCTGCCTGTCATCGTCTACAACGTGCCCTCACGCACCGGCGTCGATATCGCGCCGCGCACGCTCGAGCGATTGGCGCAGTTGCCTGGGGTCGTCGGCATCAAGGACGCGACGGGAGACGTCGGCCGCTTTCTCGCATCGTCGCCATCGATCAAGGCGCAGCTCTGCCACTTCTCGGGCAACGACCAGACGGCGCTGCCGTTCAACCTTTGTGGCGGGCACGGCACGATTTCGGTGGCCGCAAATGTCGTGCCGAGGCTGATGGTGTCGTTGCATCATGCGATCACAACGGGCAACGCCCAAGCGGCTGTCGCCATCCATCAGCGGCTCCAACCTCTGTTTATCGCGCTCGAGCGCGAAACCAACCCGGGGCCGATCAAATACGCCTTGCATCTGGCACGAGGCTTAAGCCCCGACGTGCGGCTGCCGCTGACGACGGTGTCGCCGGAGACGGCAGCCGAGATCCGTTCAGCGCTCGAACCGCTGGCCGAGGTTCGCAGCGCCTCCCATGCCAGCCCGAGCTTGCCACTGGCGCTTGCGAGCTGAGGCCGCGTCGCGGCGATCAACGGACTTTTCCATATCATCGCAGATCGGACGGCTTTTGCCGCTGTGCGCGGCCGACACGGCGCGCGCTACACATCAAACACATCAAAGGAGACAGACCATGTCACGCTTTCCCCATCTTGCCGCGCAGGCGGAACAAAGACGCCGGTCGGAGGGCAGCGATAACTATGCCACCTCCAACAGTGTGGTTCGCGACGCCTTTCTCGGCATCGGCATCCGCCTCGGTATCGTGCTTGGGCTCGCCTATGCCATCCAGATGGTCATCCCCTGGTTTGTCGGCTGAGTCGCCGCACTCTTCATCAACGAGGACCATTCGATCATGGGCAGTATGCAGCAGGTACGGTGTGGCTTCCTGGCGCGCGCGCGTTTCGTCGTCGGGCGCGATAGTCATGGATGGTGGGTTGTCTCCGACCGCAAGGGACTGGTCGGAGGGCTCTTCACCAATGAGGCGGCGGCGATCCATTTCGCCATCGAAGCAAGCGATCGGCACCCCGAAGAGGTTTGCCGGGCGCCGGACGGCGCCGCCATCGATCTCGGTACCTTTGCGGGCAGGTCGTGCGTGCGCAGGCCGTCCCGCCGCCGCGCCCACCCCTGATTTCGAGGTCTTTGTTTCCGTCGGCCAAGGGCTCGCTTGGTCGACGGAGAGGAATGCAGAATGCCTCCCAAGGGCGCCATGGCGCGTCCTGTTCGTAACCTGTCAGTCTTTGAAATCTTAATTAGCGATTGCTTGCAAAGCCTTGCCGGCGGGTTCATTGTTTTGTGCACATTTTGTCCAAACGGCTCTGGATAGCATGCGGAGCACGGGGCCTCTTCGAAGGTTCGCCATTAATGAATTGTCGTGAGTGCGGTTGCGAGATCGAGGGGCGTTTTTCGTTTTGCCCGAGCTGCGGAGCCAAACAGCAGAGCCTGTGTCCGGGCTGTGGCGCGGACTGTCTGCCAGGTTTCGCCTTCTGCCCGAATTGTGGGACGCCGGTGGACAAGCCGACGGCGGCAAAGGTCCTGGCGTCCGGGCACACTGCCGTGATGCCCCAGCCTAGAGCGGTGCGGGACTCATCCCTGACGGTATCGAGCGACAACGAAAATGCCGACCGCCGCACGGCAACCATTCTTTTTGCCGATCTGTGCGGGTTTACCAGCCTTGGCGAACATATGGATCCGGAGATCCTGCAAACGTTTCAGAACGAACTTTTTGCAGAGCTCACCGAGGCGGTCGAAACCTATGGCGGCTTCGTCGACAAATTCATCGGCGATGCGCTGCTCGCGCTGTTTGGCGCCCCGGTGGCGCATGAGGATGATGCCGAGCGGGCCCTGCGTGCAGCGATCGACATGATCGCGCGCGGCAGCCTTGTCGGTGAGCGCTGGCAGGATCGCATCGGTGCGCCGGTCAGCCTGCATATCGGCTTGAATACCGGAACCGTGGTTGCCGGCGCCCTGGGCGCTGGAGACAGCAGATCCTATTCGGTCACTGGCGATGCCGTGAACACCGCGCAGCGCCTGCAGTCCATGGCAGGACCCGGCGAAATTCTCGTTGGACCGGTGACACACCGCGTGACCCGGCATGCCTTCGCCTACGAGGCGCTGGGTGCAACCGCATTGCGCGGCAAGGCCGGCATCATCGAGGTTTACCGTCTGATCAAGGTTCTTGACGCCCCTAGTGCCGCACGAGGTCTGGAGGCGTTGGGTCTGACTTCACCATTGGTCGGGCGCGATGCGGAAATGAAGCGACTGCTCGATTGCCTGGAACTCGCCTGTAACGGGGCGGCGCAACTGGTGCGTCTGTCCGGGGAGGCGGGGATGGGAAAATCGCGCCTCGTCGATACATTTCTTGCGCTGGTCGCCGTCGATCCGCGCTTCGGGCACGTTGTCGTTCGTCGCGCTAGCTCTTCTCCGCTCGGAGAACCTTCCTACGGTGTTCTGGCATCTGTTTTGCGCGGCGCCTATGGCATCTCGACCTTCGATACATTGGAGCGGACGACAGAGTTGCTCACAGCGGGGCTTGCCGAGATCGGCTTTGCGCCCGAAAAGCTTGAACAGCTCGTGCCGCTTTTCCTTCGCATCCTGGGGATGGGAACGCACGACGAAACCTTGCGCCATGTCGAGCCGGAACAGATGCGTCGCCAGCTCTTTGCGGCCGTGCGAGCCATCTTCGAGCGGCGCCTGTCGCGAACGCCGCTGCTGCTGGTGATCGAGGATCTGCATTGGGCCGATGCCGCGTCCCTCGATGCCATCGCCTTTATCCTCGACCGGATGGAGGGCAGTCCATTGATGATGCTGACGACGCAGCGCCCGGACGCGGCGGTCGATCGGCTGAAGCCTGGCCGAACGAGCCTCACGGCGTTGCGGCTCGCGCCGCTCACCGAGACCGAAGGGCGCAGGCTGCTTTCGGCCTTCTTCGGTACCGATGGCCTGCATCGGGGGCTGGCGGGCCGAATACTGGCGCGCGCCAGCGGAAATCCGCTGTTCATCGAGGAAATCGTACGTGGCCTGATCGAAGTCGATGCGCTGAAGCATTTCGGGGCCGCCTGGCGCGTGGTCGAGCGCGAGGCCACCGTCGATATTCCCGTAACCATCGAAGCCATGCTTTTGGGCAGGATCGACCGACTGCAACCGCGGTCGCGCAGACTGCTTCACCATGCGGCAGTCATCGGCCCGCGGTTTGATGTCGACTTGCTGCGTGTCGTTGCCGGCGATGAAGCCACGATCGATGCGGCGCTGGACAATCTGTGTGATGCCGAAATTATCGAGGAGACGCGGGAGGGACGCTTACAGGGCGCGCAGACCTACCGCTTCACCCAGACGCTGCTGCAGGAGGTGGTCTACAACAACCTGCTCCTGCGTCGGCGTGCGGAGATACATGCCGTTGTCGCCGACCAGCTTGAGCGCCGCTATGGAGCACAGACGACAAGGCTGGAGGAGATGGCGTTGCTTGGCCACCATTTCAGCCAGTCGGAGGATAGGTCGAAGGGCGCGCGCTATCTCATGGCGGCAGGAGAACGCGCGCAGGCGATCTATGCGAATGATGATGCCATACGGTTCTACAAGCAGGCCATGGCCGCCTGGGCGGCCGCTGGCGAGGAGGGGACCGAATGGCTTGCTGCCCGCGAGCGCGTTGCCGATCTGCTCGGCCCTTCCGGGCGGCGCGACGCGGCTGCTGGGCACTACGCTTCCCTGCTCGACGTCTATCATGCCACTGACGACCGGGTCTCAGCGGCCCGCATCCAGCGCAAGTACGGACATCTCCTGTGGGAGGCGGCCCGGCGCGACGAGGCGCTGGTGGCATTCGCGAACGCGGCCCAGCTTCTGGAAGACGCGGATGCGCCGATCGAAAGCGCCCATCTCTCCCAGGAACGGGGCCACCTTGCCTTTCGCATGGGCAACTATGCCGACGCTATCGTCTGGGCCGACGATGCCCTGAAGCGTGTCGGGGCGCTGGTGCCGCAAGCACCGGACGCTCGGCGCGAAATGGATCGGGTGACGGCGGAAGCCCTCAATACCAAAGGGGTGGCGCTGGCGCGCCTCAACCGCGGCACTGAGGCGATCGCAACGATCGAGCGCAGCGTCTCGGTCGCGGAGGCTGCCGACCTGCTCAATGCGGCCTGCCGGGGGTACACCAATCTTGCCGTCCTCTACACGATCATCGAGCCACGGCGGGCCATCGAGGTCTGCAAGTTCGGCTTCGGCATGGCCCACCGTATCGGCGACCTCAGCTTCCAGGCGCGGCTGCTTTCCAATCTGGCGGTGGCCTACTGCACCTTCACCGACCGCTGTGCTGCCGACGGCATTCCGGCTGCCGAACGGGCGATCGCGATCGACCGCGAGCTCGATCAGCGCGATCATCTGCCGGTGTCGTTGCTGGTGCTGGGACAGATCGATCAGTGCCACGGTCGCCCGGATGTCGCGCGCCGTCTGTATGAGGAGGCTCTCGAACTCGCTTTCGAAACGCGAGAGGCACAGCTGTTGTTTCCGTGCTATGATGGCTTGGCGACGCTCTGCCTTGATGCTGGTGACCTCGATGGTGCGGAAAGGCACTTCGCTTCGGCTCGCGACATATGCACACGGCACGGTCTTGATCCCGAAGCGTTGATGATACTGCCATTCCTCGACTAGGGGCGCTGCAGGGCAGGTCCGTCGAAGGTAAACACGACGATTCGGGTTCTACTGCATGTTTCCTTAGATCCTATTCGATTTAAGGATAAAAACATGCAGCCATTCAAAGTGCTACAGCGACCTTTGCGCGTCTAACAAGACGCGCGGCGCTGTAGGATTGGCCGCGAAAGGGCGCCCGAAATGTAGGCTTGTGTCGCCAAACCGGCTCTGCGTTCGACGCGATGGTCGCGTTTAGCGCACCGCGCGAGACGCGCTCCCCACATCTCCGTGACCCACGATCGGCATAAGGAGAAAAGATTATGGTTGAACAGCACAATGGACCGTTGCAACCCGGTGACCGGGCACCGAACGTGGTTCTCGACGCCATCACCCAGGACGGTCAGATTTCCATCGACGATTTTCGCGGTCGCAAGCCGGTGCTGGTCGGCCTGTTCCGCGGTCTGCACTGCCCCTTCTGCCGACGCCAGATCGCGGCGATGGCGCAGCTCGACGAGGCACTGCGCGAAAAAGGTGTCGAGAGCCTGACGGTCGTCAACACGCCGATCGACCGGGCGCGCCTTTATTTCCGCTACCATCCGCTGCCACATCTGCTGGCGGCGTCCGATCCGGAACGGGTTTCTCACCGCGCGTTCGGCTTACCCAATCTTCAGTTCACCGAGGATGAGGACGATTGGCCTCACAAACTTGCCAAGAAAACCGTCATGGCAATGCTGGTTGACATGCCGGGCGAGCTGCCGGCCGCTATGGATCCTTGGGCGGCCTCGTCGTTTCTCGACAAGGCGGACGGCTATGAAATCACACATGACGACGAACGCATGATCGCGACGGGCGAAGGGCAACTCGTCGGCGAGTTCCTGCTCGATCGGGATGGCATCGTGCGATGGAGCTTTACCGAGGCCACGGCTGACGGACACAACATGTTCGGCGTGCCTCGCCGAGAGGAGCTGATGTCGGCCGCGTCGAACGTCGCCCATTGACCGCCGCCCGTGGACGATAGACGGCGGCACGTTTGGCCGGCGCCGGTGTTCGTCCCGCGAAGACGATGCTGCCCCGAAATGAAAATGTCGTTCGGGGCAGCCGGTGGCGCGACGCCCGACGTCAGGCGAGCGAGGCGACCGCTTCTTCGATCAGAGCGACGACCTCCGGGGCACGCGAGGCCAGCGACGCGTGGCTCGCGTCAAGCGTGATCGTCTTCTTCGCCTTGATGCGCTCCGCCATCCACTGTTCGGTTTCCGGCGGAATCATGTTGTCGCGGCTCGACACCTGATACCAACTGGGCTTCACCTTCCAGGCCGGCGGGCCGGACTTGTCTTCAAAGCAGCGTCCTGCAATCGGCTTCTGCGCGACGGCCATGACCAGCGCTTCGGTCTCGCCGAGATCCTGGCCGAAGCTCTGGCGGAACGTCGCCTGGTCGAGCCAGAGGAAACCATCCTTATCAGGCCGGATACTGCCGGCACCGGAAGGGGCGTCGCGGCGGGCGAAGATGCTGCCGAGACTGTCACCTTCGTCGGGCGCGAAAGCGGCGATATAGACCAAGCCGGCAACGTTCGGCGCGTGGCCGGCGCCGGTGATCACGGCACCGCCATAGGAATGGCCGACCAGCAATGTCGGCCCGTCCTGTGCGGCCACAAGTTTCGATGTCCGGTCGATGTCGTCGGCAAGTGACGTCAGCGGGTTCTGGACCGCTGCGACATTGTAGCCCTTGGCGTGCAGCGGCGGTATCACGTGGCGCCAATGCGAGGCGTCACCCCAGGCGCCATGGACCAGGACGATGTTCTTGATGGCTGGCATTGTCCGTTCCTTTCCTTCCCACTTCAGCGCCGCGCGTCTTATTAGACGCGCAAAGGTCGCTGTAACACTTTGAATTGCTGTATGTTTTATCCTTAGATCGAATACAGTCTAACGAAACATGCGGTAGGGCTCTCGAATCCTCGGCACTTTGCCGTCGACATGGCGCGTGCCTCCTGCCGGGCGGATGCGTTCAGGTCGCGAGAGCAAAGTAGGGCGGCGAGGCTGGCCGATCCATGAGCTACCCCGAATATTCCGCGCAGTGGCGGCCGCTGCGGTCGATGCCGTCACTCGGTGGCTTGCACGGCAATGCCGTCACGGTGGGCCGGTTGATCAGATCACAGGTAGGCAGACGATCGGCTTCATCGAAGCACGATCGCCGTTCCTCTCATCTATCGATCAAGTTCTCGATCGTGCCTTACTGTTTCTTGTAGGCGCCGTCGAACGAGGCAGAGTTGCCGCAGAAAACGCGGCAATCCTTGGGAGTGACATCGATCTGGGAACCTGTGATCTTCAAGTCGACCGTGCACTGACCGTCGGCGCCGATTTCCTCAGGCGTGAAAACGTGCTGCACCGCCTCCCCTTCAAGCGGGGCACGGAAGGTTACCGAGCAGGAGTCGTAGGAGGGAGCGCCGACATCGGTCGAGATGTTGACCAAGAGGTTGCCATCGGGAAACAACACGCTGTCGAGCACGCCGCGCGCGTTCCCGTACGTGCCTGTGAGATGTTTTTGGTCATAGGCGGAGCTGAGTTCGGCATAGCGGCCACGATAGCTGTCGATCAGGCAATTCATCACCTTCTCGTCCGAACCCTTGCAATGGTCTCGCTTTGCAAGCCAGGCGCGCTGGCTCGATTCCAGTGTGGCGGCATCCGCGCCTGGCGCAGCGCGGACGGCCTTGTACAGGTCGGCCATGGTCTGATCGATCCACCCCATTCCGGAATCTCCGCCGGAGCAAAGAACTTTTTCGACCTGGCTCTTGGCCTTTGAACAATCAAAGCTCGGCTCCTCCTGCGCCTGGACCAGAGATGGTGCAGTCGACATTGAGAAAAGACCAAGACCGAAAACGAAAAATCTGTTCATTGTACCGTCTCCTCGTGTGGCGTTGGACAACCCGTGAGAACTGTGCGTGCCGTTGGTTTCACAAATTCGATGGCAAGGGTCAGGGCCTGTTAAATTCATCCACTCTGTTCAGGACCATGGGATCGGATGGAAGGAAACAGGCGCAAGGCAAGACCCGAAGGTCTTGTCGAGCACTGTTTTCGATCAGACTGCCCATAGTCCTGATCACGAAGGGCGAGGCCGATTTTGCGCGTGGCTGCGTCGGAAGGATTTGAAAATGTTGGTGTATATCCTGCCGCTGTAGTGTGTGTGCAACAACGTAACGCTGCTTGAAATTAAGTTGTATCCTATTGAATACTGCAATCTTTGCGATTTTGCGTCAAGGTAAACGAGTAGCGATTCATGCCGCTTTCCATTTAGCGCAATCCGCAGTGTGCCGATGATCCGGCACGGATCGTCCCATGCTGTTCTGATCCTCTCCAATATCGCGCTTAGGCGTCATCGGCCGCAGGTTCGATGAACCTTGGAAGCAAAACGTAAAAAGGGCTTCCGGTTTCCCGAAAGCCCTTTTTATCAGAAACTTGGATGGTGGGCGTGACAGGGATTGAACCTGTGACCCCTACGATGTCAACGTAGTGCTCTCCCGCTGAGCTACACGCCCATCCGATGAGGCGCATAGACCATAGAACCCGCTCTCGCGTCAATAGGGTTTTCGAAGGTTTTTTGACTGAAATTTTGCTGGCGGTTTTCCGTCATCGTCTGCCGCCTGTGGCGGCTTGCCGGAAGTCCGAATTTCCGGGCTTTGCGCGTAAGTCACTGAAATAAAAAGACCGCCGGAGATCCCTGTGGATCGCGGCGGTCGATCTGAAGTCTGCGCCGATCCGGTCCAAGTGTCACGGACGGCGGCGGCAGCTGTGGAAAAAATGTCTGGCCTCAGGCGGCCAGCATCTTGTTGACCTCGTCGACCAGGTCGCGAAGGTGGAAGGGCTTCGACAGGACCTTGGCGTCCTTCGGAGCTTTCGAATCCGGGTTCAGCGCGACCGCGGCAAAGCCGGTGATAAACATCACCTTGAGATCCGGATCGAGTTCGGTCGCCCGACGGGCAAGCTCGATGCCGTCCATCTCGGGCATGACGATATCGGTCAGGAGAAGCGAGAAGGGCTCTTCGCGAAGGCGGTCGTAGGCGCTGGCGCCGTTGTCATAGGACATGACCTTGTAGCCAGCCTTTTCGAGCGCCTTCACAAGGAAGCGGCGCATATCGTTGTCGTCTTCGGCAAGAAGGATTTTCACAGTCATGAACTCGGCCGTTGCTTCTCTTTATTCATTGCGTATGGATTGCGGCGTTCTATCCAAACCGCAACGGGGTAAATATCTCGTGAACGCGACGCGTCAACTCCCCAGAAACCGGAGTGGGCGCACTATGGACACAGAGCCGACCAACTGGCAACATGATGGCAACAGCAAGAACCGCACATGGTAAAAAGGGTTCCGATGGGGGAGATGACGGAGAGGGAGCTGTTTGAGGTTCTGGAACCTGCAAGTCAGCGGATTCCCTTCGTATTCAACTCGCCGCATAGCGGCCGCTCTTATCCACAGGCCTTTCTCGATCAGTCCCGCCTCGATGCGCTGGCGATCCGTCGTTCCGAAGATCACTATGTCGACGAGCTGTTCCAGAACGCGACGTTCCTCGGCGCGCCGATGCTGCTGGCGCATTTCCCGCGGGCCTTCCTCGACGTCAACCGCGAGCCTTACGAACTCGACCCGCGCATGTTCGACGGGCCGGTGCCGCCGCATGCCAATATCAGTTCGATGCGGGTGGCAGGCGGCCTTGGAACCGTGCCGCGGCTTGTCGCCGAGAACATGGAAATCTATCGCGGCCGCTTCCCCGTCGAAGACGCGCTGGCGCGCATCGAGACGATCTACAAGCCCTACCACGCCACCTTGCGCAAGCTCATCGCCCGCACGCATGTCCAGTTCGGCCTGTCGGTCTTGATCGATTGCCACTCGATGCCCGGCAATGTGCATCTGCCGGGCAGCGCCCAGCGGCCGGACTTCATCATCGGCGATCGTTACGGCACCAGTGCCGCGGCGGAACTGTCGAGGATGGCCGTCGATCTGTTGGCTGAGCTCGGCTATACCGTCGCGCGCAACAAGCCCTATGCCGGCGGTTTCATCACCGAACATTACGGCCGACCGAGCCGCGGCCTGCATGCGCTGCAGATCGAGATCAATCGCGGGCTCTATGTCGATGAGACGACGCTGGTCCGCAAGCCCGGTTTCGGCGCGCTGGTCGCCGATCTCACCAGCTTCATCGCGTCGCTCGCGCGTCATGTCGAGGATTATGGCGCCTATCTGCCGCTTGCTGCGGAGTAGCGTCGGTTCCCTATGGCATGTTCCTTAAATCCTATTCGATTTAAGGATAAAAACATGCAGCAATTCAAAGCGCTACAGCGACCTTTGCGCGTCCAATAAGCCGCGCGGCGCTGTAGTAGACCTCAAAAAGAACCGCGCCGGTGGCGCGGTTAAGTCTAGGGAGGAAACACCCAAGGAGGGTATTTACAGTCACAAGTGACTGCACAAAAACCCTAATATTGCACTGCACAATTGTCAAGTTGAGAGAGTGAAAACTTTTGCAGTGCGGCAAAGGAATTTCACCGGATCGACGGCGCTGAAACGATCGGAACGGCCCACCGTCTTGGATCGCTGACAGCCGGTCGCTTGGCCGTTTGCCTTTCTGCAGATTTCGTCTATGCAGATTGGACCTTCCTGCTTCTTTCCCTAAAGAGAGTGACATGCTGCCCGACCGCTCCTTTTTCGATCGTCTCGCCGATGCCGCCAAGGCGGAAACCTTGCCGCGCTTTCGCATCGGCACGAGCGTCGTCAACAAGCTCGAGGGCGGTTTCGATCCGGTGACCGAGGCCGATCAGTCGGCTGAGGCCGCGATCCGCGCTCTGATCGAGGAGAATTTCCCCGGTCACGGTATCCTCGGCGAGGAGCATGGCAATGTCGGGCTCGATCGCGAATATGTCTGGGTGATCGATCCGATCGATGGCACGCGCGCCTTCATCTCCGGCCTGCCGGTCTGGGGCACGCTGATCGGTCTTTATCGCAACGGCGATGCGGTGATGGGCCTGATGGATCAGCCATTTACCGGCGAACGCTTCTTTGCCGACGGCAAGCAGGCGCTCTACCGTGGACCCGACGGCGACAAGGTGCTGTCGACCCGCACTTGCGACGCGCTTTCAGATGCCGTGCTGTTTACGACCTCGCCGCATCTCTACACCGGCGACAACAAGACCCGCTTCGAGGCGCTGCAGGACAAGGTGCGGCTGTTCCGCTACGGTTGTGATTGCTATGCCTTCGCGCTGCTTGCGGCCGGTCATGTCGACCTGGTCATCGAGTGCGGGCTCAAGCCCTATGACGTCGGCGGCCTTATCCCGTTGATCGAGCAGGCTGGCGGCATCGTCACCAACTGGCAGGGCGGCCCGGCGGAAATGGGTGGCGAAGTCATCGCTGCCGGCAGCGCCGAACTGCATGCGCAGGCGCTGGAAATTCTCAAAGGCTGAATTTTCTCAAAAGACTGAATTGTCTCAGGCCGCTTCGCCTTCGTCCTTGTCGTCCTTATCGGGAATGACGAAAGCAAGAATGGCCGCCATGGCCTGGGCGCGATAACGATCGGCCTCGTGCAGCAGTTCGTGGCGCGCACCGTCGATCGGGATCATGTGGGCGGCGCGGAAATTGCGCGCCAGCCACTCGACGGCGACATGCGGCACCAGCCGGTCTGCTGTCGGCGCCAGGATGATCGTCGGCAGGGTGATGCGGGTCAGATGTTCCCGTCGGGCGACGCGGCGCATTGCACGAAACGCTTCGGTCAACCAGCGCGCCGACGGCGGCCCAAGTCGCAATTCCGGATAGGCTTCGGTCAAGGCCAGGTTGCGCGCAAAGCGCCGGCGGTCGGCGGTCAGCACGTTGTTTTCAAAGGGGCGATTGCCTTTGTCGGCATGCAATGGCAGCCGCCCGAGACCGACCCAGCGCATCACCGTTGCCATGCTGGCGATGCTGCGTTCGCCAATTATCTGGCCACCGAGGCCGACAAAGGGGGCAAGCACCACCAGGCGATCAATGCGGCTCGAAAGCATGGGCGCGAGCGACAGCGCGACCAGCGCGCCCATGGAGTGGGCGACAATCGAAAACGGCAGCCGGGTATCCGGCAGCACGATCTGTTCGAGGAAGGTGGTCAGATCGCGCTCGTAATAGGAGAAGCGCTCGACATGGCCGCGCCCGGCCTCGGGCAAGAGCCGCTCCGAGCCCGCCTGGCCGCGCCAGTCGAAGGTTGCGACCCAGAGGCCGGCGGCGTTGAGTTCGGCGATGGTCTCGAAGTATTTCTCGATCGATTCGTTGCGGCCCTGCAGCAGCACCACGGTGCCGCGCGCAACCGGCGTCCTGGTCTTGAAGATGGCGTAGCGGATCTTGCGGCCACCGGCTCCATCGAAGAAGCCCGCCACGTGATTGTCCGGTAACGGATTATCCGGTGTGGAGCGGAGGATCGTGGTCATGACGGACGAAACCAGGCTGAAGACGCGTTGATCGGTATCATCAGGGATAGGCGGCGGGCTTGGCGCCGTCAAAGAAAAAAGCCGGAAACGGTGGGTGAAATCCGGACGATCACCGTTTCCGGCCGCTGAAGGGGAAGGGACATGTCACTTCAGCCCCAGGAGATTTCCTCCCAGTGTGGCCTTTGTAACGCCCCTGATCTGAACCACGGCCGAACCTGTCATTCATCCGCCATTCACCTCTTGGGAATCTTGAGGCGGCATGCCTTGAACTGACGAAATCGCATTCCCATCTCTTGCTCACGGACGCCGATAACGGGTCCGTTCACCGGTCGCGCCGCTGCCTGGATGGGGTGGCAGACCAGACATCGCAAACAGTTGCTCCCAGGAGGACACCATGCGTCACGTTGATTTTTCCCCCCTCTATCGCTCCACCGTCGGCTTCGACCGCCTCTTCACGATGCTCGACAGCCTCGGCCAGCCTGACCAGGCTCAGACCTATCCGCCCTATAACATCGAGCGCACCGGCGAAAACGCCTACCGCATCACCATGGCGGTTGCCGGCTTCGACGAAACCGAACTGTCGATCGAAGCGCGCGAACATACGCTGACAATCAAGGGCGAAAAGAGCGAGGACAAGGCCGAAGAAAACCAGTTCCTGCATCGCGGTATTGCCAAGCGCGCCTTCGAACGTCGCTTCCAGCTTGCCGACCATGTGGAGATCAAGTCCGCTTCGCTGAAGAATGGCCTGCTGCACATCGACCTCACCCGCGAGATCCCGGAAGCAGCCAAGCCGCGCCGGATCGACATTACGTCGGTCGCATCGCAGCCGAAGCAGATCGAGGCCCAGAACCTCTAATCCCTCCCTCCCAAGCTTGAAGAGGCGGCGCCCGAAAGGACGCCGCCTTTTTTTGGGATCGTTGTTTTCGCGTCTTCCCGGACAGGTTCTAGATCATTGAAATAACGCAATGCCGGACGGAAAACCGTTTCACACTTTTCCTGGAATTGCTTTAGGGGCGGACGGGTTCGCAAGGCTCTTCTTCGAGCCGCAGAAGGTAATGGCGATCTCGTCGGCGCGGTTGAAACCGAAGAGGCGGCTGCCGAACATGGTGACGGCGAGTACCAGCGCCAGCATGACGATCTCGATCGCGACCAGCACCCCGAGATCGGCAAGCGAAAAGGTCTGCCATAGCCCCGATGTGACGGCCTGGCTGAAGGCCAGATAGACGACCATGAGGATCGAACCGCGGTCGACGGGCGCAAGCAGGCCCTTGCGCGCCCGGATCCAGCCGCCGATCCACGGCTGCAACAATTGACCGGCGATGAACGGTGCCAGCAGCTGCAGCAGGATCTGCTCAAGGGCATCCAGCGACACACCGCCATGGCCGCCGGCGGAAAATAGGAGACCGACGAGAAGCGGCGTCAGGAACATGCCGAAGATGTTGGAGGCGGACGCTGAGCAGATTGCTGCCGGGACATTGCCGCCGGCAACCGACGTGAAGGCGATCGACGATTGCACGGTCGAGGGCAGGACGCAGAGGAAGAGGATGCCGGTATAGAGCGCCGGCGGCAGGACCGATGACGGTACGAAGCCGACGACGAGGCCGATCAGCGGGAACAGCACGAAGGTCGATGCCAGGATCGCCAGATGCAGCCGCCAATGCAGGAAGCCGGCGACGACGACATCGCGCGACAATCTTGCGCCATGCAGGAAGAAGACCAGGCCGACCGCCACCTTCGTTGCCATGGCGAACCAGGCCGTCGCCTCGCCATGGATCGGCAGCATCGATGCCAGAAGCACGGTGAGAAGCAGGAGCAGGGTGAAGGTGTCGGGAAGATAGCGGCCCATGTCTGTCACTGGCTCGATTGAGAAACGTCTTGCCGAGAAATGTCATTATGAAGCAGGATGCAAGGAATAACAGTTATCGCGAAATTGGATAATGCATGCTCGACCTCGTGCAACTGCGCAGCTTCGTTGCGCTCGAACAGATGGGCAGCTTCACCCTCGCGGCCGAGAGACTGGCGCTTGGCCAGTCGACGGTCAGTCAACATATTCAAAGGCTTGAGGCGTCGCTCGGGCGCAAGCTCGTTGCCCGCGACACGCACCGGGTCTCGTTGACGACGGATGGTCAGGCCCTGCTTGCCCATGCGCGTTCGATGCTGGCGATCGACGACGAGGTCAAGGCGCTGTTTGCCGAAAGCAGTCTGCGCGGACGATTACGGCTGGGCATGTCGGAGGATTTCGTCACCAGCCGGTTGCCGGGCGTGCTCGAAGATTTCGTTCGCGCCCATCCGTCGGTGGAGCTCGAATTGACGGTAGCACTCAGCGGCGTGCTCTACCATATGCAGGATGGTGGCGAGATCGATCTGGTGCTGGCAAAGCGGCGGCTGGGCGATCCGCGCGGCGAACTGGTCTATCGCGAGCCGCTGGTCTGGTTGGCGCGTGATCCCGAGCGTGTGAAGCGTGACAGGGTGCTGCCGTTGATCGCCTTTCCGCCGCCGAGCATCACGCGCAGCGTGGCGCTCGAGGTGCTCGACCGGCATCGGCTGCCATGGCGGATCGTCTGCACCTGCGGCAGCCTCAGCGGGCTGACGGCCGCCGCCCAAGCGGGCATGGGCGTGCTCGTCCAGCCGCGCAGTATGGCGCCGCAGGGCCTGCGGGAAATACCCACCGGCACCTTGCCGCCGCTGGAGGATGTCGAGTTCGTACTGG
Organism: Ensifer sp. Root127; assembly: GCF_001425225.1. Taxonomy (NCBI): domain Bacteria; kingdom Pseudomonadati; phylum Pseudomonadota; class Alphaproteobacteria; order Hyphomicrobiales; family Rhizobiaceae; genus Ensifer; species Ensifer sp. Root127. Next base: position 209,246 of record NZ_LMDX01000044.1, on the reverse strand, counting down.
TTCCCAGCAAGGGCGCCGACCAGAAGCTGATCGCGGCGCTCTCGACCGAGATTTTGTCGAAGGTGAGGACGTTACAGGGCCAGGCGTGAGCCACAACACCGCGCGTGGCACGCGGTATTGTGGCTCTTTGAATTTGCTGCATAATTTTCTCCTCGGATCTATCCTGATCCAAGGAATTATGCAGTCGCCTCAGCAGGCTGCGACGAAGCGATCGACGTCGTCCATCTTGGTCGCAAAGCTCGTCACCAGGCGATAGAGGCCCTCGTCGGCCGCGAGGCTTCCGGCGAGTTCGTGCGGAACCGGCCAGTCGTAGAAAACGGCGCCTTGCTCCTGCAGTTTCGTCGCCACGTCCTTTTTCAGGATGACGAAGACCTCGTTGGCTTCGACCGGCCAACCGAGCCGGCTGTTGCGCGAAGCGGCGATGCCGTTGGCAAGACGCCGGGCCATGGCGTTGGAATGCCGGGCGAGGTCGAGCCAGAGACCGCCTTCGAGGTAGGCGTCGAACTGGGCCGAGACGAAGCGCGATTTCGAGAACAACTGAGCCGAGCGCTTGCGCAGGAAATGCATCTCGTGCGCCTTCGAAAGATCAAAGAGGACAAGGGCCTCGGCGCACCAGCAGCCGTTCTTCGTGCCACCGAAGGAAACGAGATCGACGCCACGCTTCCAGGTCATCTCGGCCGGTGTGGCATCGAGGCTGACCAGCGCATTGGCAAAGCGGGCGCCGTCCATGTGCAGCGGCAGCTTGTGTGCATTGGCGACCGCGGCAATCGCCTCGATCTCATCGAGTGCGTAGACGGTGCCGCTTTCGGTCGCTTGCGTCAGCGTGACCGCCATCGGCTGACCGCCATGGACATTGTCGAGCGGGTAGCGGCGAATTTCCGCCTCAAGGCGCGATGCGTCCATCTTGCCATGTTTGCCGTCGACGGGCTTCAACCTCGATCCATGGGTGAAGAATTCCGGAGCGCCGCACTCGTCGGCCGTCACGTGCGCTTCGCGGTGGCAGAACGCGACGCCGCCGGCGCGGCTGGTGCTGGCGAGCGCCAGCGAATTGGCGGCCGTTCCCGTGCCGACGAAGAAGACTGCGACATCGCGCTCGAAAACCTCCGACAGTTTCCTCTCCACCTTCCGGTCGAGCTCACTGGTGCCGTAGGCGGAGGCGTAGCCGTCGGCATGGGTCACGAGGCTCTGGGCGATGGCAGGGTGGGCGCCAGCCCAGTTGTCAGAGGAAAAAATCATCACATATCGTCCTGTTTCACGGTCATATCGACGTCGTTCGGGCGACCATAACCCACCTGCCGGCCGGATCAATCACGGTCGCTGCTATGGAGGCCAACAGGATACCAGTTTGAAACCAAAATGAAGAAAACGTCCGTTTGTCGTAATTAAATTATAAAACCGGGAAATTTTCGGCAATGTTCGGCAAAATCCCTTCTATTATTTGCTCATATGCCCCTTGCGGAGGGGGGCGGTTTCTGGCATAGAGCGCATGAAATAGGACAGTCTTGCTGTCCTATTTCGGTCTAGGGACCGGAACAATCGCCGCAAGTGCCCAAAAAATCGGCAATCGGCGTGTGGCGCAGGGGGATCCGCCGGATTTCATCCGGTTGTTAACGCCTGCCATCAGGATGGTCACTGACATCAATGCCTGATGATGCCGTGCATTATTTGCGACCTGATCAGGATCATGAGACGATGAATGCCCCGGCTTTGGCGGCACGTGAATGCGTGCGACGAGAAGCCATGCGCGGGCGCAGGTATGCCCGGACATGCCGGGTTCAACAGGAGGGAAGACGATGACGGATCACACGCCATCACAGCAATCTGGGCTCAACCTCGCACACACTGTTGCGACGGCTGAAAAAACGCCCACATTCCCGTCCGGCCTGCCGCGAAAACAGGGTCTCTATGATCCGCGCAACGAACACGATGCCTGCGGCGTCGGCTTCGTCGCGCATCTGAAGGGTGAGAAGTCGCACCAGATCGTGCGCGACGGCCTCTTCATGCTCGAAAACCTGACGCACCGCGGTGCCGTCGGCGCCGACCCGCTGATGGGTGACGGCGCTGGCATCCTCGTGCAGATCCCCGACCGCTTCTTCCGCGAGGAAATGGCCAAGCAGGGCGTTACCCTGCCGAAGGCCGGCGAATATGGCGTCGGCTACCTCTTCATGCCGCGCGACGAAAAGCTGATTGCCCATTTCAAGGACGTGATCAGCGAAGTGGTCGCCGAGGAAGGCCAGCACGTGCTTGGCTTCCGCGACGTGCCGGTCGACAATTCGTCGCTTTCCAAGGCTCCTGATATCGCTGCGACCGAACCGCACCATGTGCAGGTGTTCATCGGTGCCGGCCGCGATGCCGCGACCAACGCCGAATTCGAGCGTCGCCTGTTCACGCTGCGCAAGGTGATCTCCAACCGCATCTATGCGGAAGCGGAAGGCGGCGATCTCGGCTTCTACGTCGTGTCGCTGTCGACGCAGACGATCGTCTACAAGGGCATGTTCCTGGCCTATCAGGTCGGCGCCTACTACAAGGACCTGGAGGACGAGCGCTTCCAGTCGGCCGTCGCCCTGGTTCACCAGCGCTTCTCGACCAACACGTTTCCGTCCTGGAAGCTCGCGCACCCCTATCGCATGGTCGCCCACAACGGCGAAATCAACACGCTGCGCGGCAACGTCAACTGGATGGCGGCGCGCCAGGCTTCCGTGTCCTCGCCGCTCTTCGGCGACGACATCTCCAAGCTCTGGCCGATCTCCTACGAGGGTCAGTCGGACACCGCCTGTTTCGACAACGCGCTCGAATTCCTGGTGCAGGGCGGTTACTCGCTTTCGCATGCGGTGATGATGCTGATCCCCGAAGCCTGGGCCGGCAACCAGCTGATGTCGCCCGAGCGCAAGGCGTTCTACGAATACCACGCAGCGCTGATGGAGCCGTGGGACGGACCGGCAGCCGTGGCCTTCACCGACGGCCGCCAGATCGGCGCGACGCTCGACCGCAACGGTCTGCGTCCGGCCCGCTATATCGTCACATCTGATGATCGCGTCATCCTCGCGTCTGAAGCCGGCGTGCTTCCGGTCGACGAAGAAAAGATCGTCAAGAAGTGGCGCCTGCAGCCGGGCAAGATGCTGCTCATCGACATGGAGCAGGGTCGCATCATCTCCGACGAGGAGGTGAAGTCTTCGCTCGCCGACAAGCATCCTTACCGCAAGTGGCTCGACGATACCCAGCTCATCCTCGAAGAGTTGAAGCCGGTCGAGCCGCGTGCGCTGCGCCGCGACGTTTCCCTGATCGACCGCCAGCAGGCCTTCGGCTACACGCTCGAAGACACCAAGATCCTGATGTCGCCAATGGCCACCACCGGCCAGGAAGCCATCGGCTCGATGGGCACCGACACGCCGATCTCGGCAATGTCCGACAAGCGCAAGCTGCTCTATACCTACTTCAAGCAGAACTTCGCGCAGGTCACCAACCCGCCGATCGACCCGATCCGCGAAGAGCTGGTGATGAGCCTCGTCTCGTTCATCGGCCCGCGCCCGAACCTGCTCGATCATGCCGGCATGGCGCATGCCAAGCGGCTGGAAGTGCGCCAGCCGATCCTGACCAACGGCGATCTGGAAAAGATCCGCTCGATCGGCCATACCGAGGACCGGTTCGACACCAAGACGCTCGACTTCACCTACGACATTTCGCGCGATGCCGAAGGCATGCCGGAAATGCTCGATCGCCTCTGCGAACGTGCGGAAGCGGCGGTCAAGGGTGGCTACAACATCATCGTGCTTTCCGACCGCCAGGTCGGTCCGGACCGCGTCGCGATCCCGGCGCTGCTGGCAACGGCCGCCGTGCACCACCACCTGATCCGCAAGGGCCTGCGCACCTCGGTCGGCATCGTGCTGGAATCCGGCGAACCGCGTGAAGTGCATCACTTCTGCCTGCTCGCCGGCTACGGCGCCGAAGCGATCAACCCGTATCTTGCCTTCGATACGCTGACCGACATGCACAAGCGCGGCGATTTCCCCAAGGAAGTCGACGGCAGCGAAGTGGTCTACCGCTATATCAAGGCGGTGGGTAAGGGCATCCTCAAGGTGATGTCCAAGATGGGCATCTCGACCTACCAGTCCTATTGCGGCGCGCAGATCTTCGATGCTGTCGGCCTGTCGTCGAAGCTGGTCGACCAGTTCTTCTTCGGGACTGCGACGACGATCGAAGGCATCGGCCTTGAAGAGATCGCGGCCGAAACCGTCGCCCGCCACAAGGCAGCCTTCGGTGCCGATCCGGTGCTTGCCAACACGCTCGATATCGGTGGCGAATATGCCTACCGCATGCGCGGCGAAAGCCACGCCTGGACGCCGGATGCGATCGCCTCGCTGCAGCATGCCGTGCGCGGCAATGCAGAGGATCGCTATCGCGAATTTGCCGAGATGGTGAACAACTCGGCGCTCAGGATGAACACGATCCGTGGCCTGTTCACCGTCAAGAGTGCGGAGGCTGCCGGCCGCAAGCCGATCTCCGTCGACGAGGTCGAGCCGGCCACCGACATCGTCAAGCGCTTCTCGACGGGCGCCATGTCCTTCGGCTCGATCAGCCGCGAGGCGCATACGACGCTGGCAATCGCCATGAACCGGATCGGCGGCAAGTCGAACACCGGCGAAGGCGGCGAGGAAAGCGACCGCTACCTGCCGCTGCCCGATGGCTCGACCAACCCGGAACGGTCGGCGATCAAGCAGATCGCCTCCGGCCGCTTCGGCGTGACCACCGAGTATCTTGTTAATGCCGACATGCTGCAGATCAAGGTGGCCCAGGGCGCCAAGCCCGGCGAGGGCGGGCAGCTGCCCGGCCATAAGGTGGATGCGACCGTCGCCAAGACCCGGCATTCGACGCCGGGCGTCGGCCTGATTTCGCCGCCGCCGCACCACGACATCTACTCGATCGAAGATCTGGCGCAGCTGATCTACGACCTGAAGAACGTCAACCCTGAAGCCGATGTTTCGGTCAAGCTGGTCTCGGAAGTGGGCGTCGGCACGGTTGCTGCCGGTGTCGCCAAGGCGCGCGCCGACCACATCACCGTTTCCGGTTTCGACGGCGGCACCGGCGCATCGCCGCTGACGTCGTTGAAACACGCCGGCAGCCCCTGGGAAATCGGCCTTGCCGAAACTCAGCAGACGCTGGTGCTGAACGGCCTTCGGTCGCGCGTTGCCCTTCAGGTCGATGGTGGCCTGAAGACCGGCCGCGACGTGATCATCGGCGCGCTTCTCGGCGCCGACGAGTTCGGTTTTGCCACCGCGCCGCTGATTGCGGCCGGCTGCATCATGATGCGCAAGTGCCACCTCAACACCTGTCCTGTCGGTGTCGCGACCCAGGATCCGGTGCTGCGCAAGCGCTTCAAGGGCACGGCCGAGCACGTCATCAACTACTTCTTCTTCGTTGCAGAGGAAGTGCGCGAGATCCTCGCCTCGCTCGGCGTGCGCAGGCTCGATGAAATCATCGGTGCTTCCGAACTCTTGGAGAAGGACGGCGCGCTCGCCCACTGGAAGGCCAACGGTCTCGATTTCTCGAAGATCTTCCACAAGGTCGACGCTCCGAAGGCGGAGACCTACTGGACCAGCCGCCAGAAGCACCCGATCGACGACGTGCTCGACCGAACGCTGATCGAGAAGGCCAAGATCGCCTTGGAAACCAAGGCGCCCGTCGCCTTCGAAGCCAAGATCAAGAACGTCGACCGGTCGGCCGGCGCCATGCTTTCGGGTGTGCTTGCCAAGCGCTGGGGCCACAAGGGCCTGAAGGACGATACGATCCACGTCACCCTCAAGGGTACGGCGGGCCAATCCTTCGCCGCCTTCCTGGCGCGCGGCATCACCTTCGACCTGGTGGGCGACGGCAACGACTATGTCGGCAAGGGGCTTTCCGGTGGCCGTATCATCGTCCGGCCGCCTGAAAACACCAAAATCGTGCCCGAAAACTCGATCATCGTCGGCAACACCGTGCTTTACGGCGCGATCTCCGGCGAATGCTACTTCAACGGTGTTGCCGGCGAACGCTTCGCCGTGCGCAATTCCGGTGCCATTGCGGTCGTCGAAGGCGTGGGCGACCACGGCTGCGAATACATGACCGGCGGTGTCGTCGTCGTTCTCGGCGCGACGGGCCGCAACTTCGCGGCCGGCATGTCCGGCGGTGTTGCCTATGTGCTGGACGAGGAAGGCGATTTCGCCCGCCGCTGCAACATGGCGATGGTCGAACTGCAGCCGGTGCCCGAAGAAGACGACATGCTCGAGAAGCTGCATCATCACGGCGGCGACATCATGCACAAGGGCATGGTCGACGTGTCCGGCGATATGACGCGCCACGACGAGGAGCGGCTCTATCAGCTGATCTCCAGCCACCTGCACCATACGGGCTCGCCCCGGGCAAAGGCGATCCTCGACCATTGGGCAGACTACCGGCCGAAATTCCGCAAGGTCATGCCGGTCGAATATCGTCGTGCGCTCGAAGACATGGAACGCATGAAAATGGCAGAGGCGGCCGAATAGAGGCCCCGGTGAAAAGGGCTCCCGGTTCCGAAAAGGGTTCGGGGGTTCATCACGCGCGCTTGTCTCAAGCGCCTGTTCAGACGCATAGCTATCAGGATGATACGATGGGTAAGGTAACTGGTTTTCTCGAGATCGACCGGCAAGTGGCAAAGTACCAGCCGGCGTCCGACCGCATCCGCCATTTCCGTGAATTCACCATTCCGATGTCGGAACCGGAGGTGCAGAAGCAGGCGGCACGCTGCATGGATTGCGGCATCCCCTACTGCCATGGGCCGACCGGGTGTCCGGTGCACAACCAGATCCCCGACTGGAACGATCTGGTCTACAACGGCAACTGGGAAGAGGCGATCCGCAACCTGCATTCGACCAACAACTTCCCGGAATTCACCGGCCGCGTCTGCCCCGCGCCGTGCGAGGAAGCGTGCACGCTGAACCTCGAGGATGCGCCGGTCGCGATCAAGACCGTCGAGCAGGCGATCGCCGACAAGGCCTATGAAATGGGTTACATCGTGCCGCAGCCGGCTGTTACCAAGACCGGCAAGAAGGTCGCCGTCATTGGTTCGGGTCCGGCCGGCATGGCCGCCGCCCAGCAGATGGCGCGCGCCGGTCACGAGGTTCACGTCTACGAGCGCGAGAGCAAGCCCGGCGGCCTGCTGCGCTACGGCATCCCCGACTTCAAGATGGAGAAGAACTTCATTGATCGCCGCGTCGAGCAGATGAAGGGCGAAGGCGTCACCTTCCATTGCGGCGTCAATGTCGGCGTCGACCTGCCGGCCGAGCAACTGATCGATCGCCACGATGCCGTGCTCTATTGCGGCGGCTCCGAAACGCCGCGCAATGCCGGCATCCCCGGTGTCGAATTCGCCGGCGTGCATGACGCCATGCCCTATCTCGTGCAGCAGAACCGCCGGGTCGGGCGTGAGAACATCGACAGCACCGGCTGGCCGTCAGCGCCTATCCTTGCCGGCGGCAAGCACATCGTCGTCGTCGGCGGTGGCGACACCGCCTCCGACTGCGTCGGCACGGCCTTCCGCCAGGGTGCCGTCAAGGTCACCCAGCTCGACATCCGCCCGCAGCCGCCGGAAAAGGAAGACAAGCTTGCCGTCTGGCCGTTCTGGGCGACCAAGATGCGCACCTCGTCCAGCCAGGCCGAAGGCGCGATCCGCGAGTTCCAGGTCGCGACGTTGGAGTTTGTCGGCGACGAGGACGGCAACCTCATCGGCGTCAAGTGCTGCCAGGTGGACGATCGCCGCAAGCCGATTGCCGGCACGGAGTTCATCATCAAGGCCGATCTCGCCTTCATCGCCATCGGCTTCAGCGGCCCGTTCACCGATAGCGTACTGAAGGATCTCGGCGACAAGCTGACGCTCAACACCGATCGTCGTGGCTCGACCAACGTCGTTGCCAACGACCGCGACTACAAGACTTCGGTCGACAAGTTCTGGACGGCCGGCGACGTTCGCCGCGGCCAGTCGCTCGTCGTCTGGGCGATCCGCGAAGGCCGCCAGGCGGCCCGCGCGATCGACGAGGCGCTGATGGGATCGTCGATCCTGCCGCGCTGACATCATTGCTCCCAAGTGCAAAAAGGGCTCCGCCGGTTCATCGTGGGGCCCCTTTTGCTTTAGGGAATTTCCAGGAAAAGTGCGAAGCGGCTTTCCGTCAGGAAATGCGTAAAAACAAAGAGATAGAGCATCTGTGCGCTTCCGTCCAAATCGGAAACGCTCTAGGCGAAGCGATCGCCGTGACGATGGTTGTCGCACGCAGCCGCTCGAAAAAGTGTTAGTTCCGGATCACCGGATTGCTGATGACCGTACTAGGCTTGGCGAGGCGGAAATCGTCGACACGGCCGGCAGGTGCCGCGGCAACATCCCCCTTGTCGACCAGTCGGTCGCGCGGGCTCTTGCCTGTGCCCTTGTTGGGTGCGGCATCGCCGAGCAGTGCTGCAGCGCCGTCGAGATCCGGATCGGTGAGGCCGATCGGCTGCGTCTTGACGATGTCCTCGTTGGCAAGCGGCGCGGTAACCACAAGGTCCTTCAGCCCATCGGCGCCCGGCACGTCCTTGTCGGTCGCCGCGGCATCCCCGAGCAGGCGGCGAATGTCCTTTTCCACGTAGAAGGCGAGCTTGCGTTTACCGGCTTTGGTCAGGTTGATCCCGTCGGCGCCGCGCAATCGAACCTGCTGGCCGTTGATGTCGGAGCCGGTCAGCACGAACTTGCCGCCTTCGTCGACGAAACCGTCCCAAATGTCGACGAACTGGCCACCGACCTTTTCGACTTCCTCGCGGTAGATGCCGTTGAACGTCACCATGTCGGCGGTCATCGCGGCGGACTGGAACGGCGGCATGCCGACCCACAGGACCGGCAGTTTTTCCTTGTGTGCCAACTCTGCTAGCGCATGGACACGTTTGCGGTATTCCTCGGTCCAAAGATCGGTGCGGTACTTTTCCTTGGTGCTGCCGATCTGCATCTGCTGACGATCGTTGGCGCCGAGGCTGATGATGATGACGGAAGGCTTGATCTCGCCCACATAGCTCGGCAGCGTCACCGGCCAGTTGAAATAGTCCTCGCGCACCAGCCCGGACGAGCCGCTTGCGCGCGTCTCGATGGTGATGCCGGGCGTCATCTCGAATGCGGTCTTCAGGCCATCGCCGAGGCTGCCGGCCATGAAGTCGCCGACGACCAGAACCTTCTTGGAGTCCGGCGCCTTTTCAACCGGCTGCGGCACCGGCGCCGCATCGGCAATGGCGGGCTTTGCCTTTTGCTGGCCCGGAGCCTTCTGTCGTTGCGGGGTTTGGCTTTGGCGGGCGCGCCTCGGGCGCGGCTGTTGCGGAAACTCGTACCGCTCGTCGATTACGCGGCGTTCGCGCGTGAGGCCGCCGAACAGCATCTGGAAGAGATTGCGTCGCTGCACCCTCTGCTGGGCTTCCGCATAACTTGCGGCAAAGCCGACGAACAGCATCGCGGCTGCGGCGATGATCATCGTCGCCGTCCTCCAGGGCATTGCGCCCCCTGTCATCCGGGCCTTGGTTTTCGCATGCATATCTGATCATCCATCGAACGGACGGCGGCCGCAAGGCCGCCGTCGCGTTTCGGGCGTGCGCGTCAGTTGCGCAGGGCGCGCAGCAGATGTTGTGTCGGCTCGCCGTCCGGCGCCAGGCCGTTCTTCGATTGGAACTCCTGGATCGCAGCCTTGGAGCCGGATCCGAAATTGCCGTCGACTTCGCCGCTGTAATAACCCAGTTCCTTCAGGCGGTTCTGCAATTCGAACTTCTCGCTGATATCGAGCGAACCGTCCGGTCGCGGCCAGCGCTGCTGCATTCCGGCATAACCGGCGATCTGGTCGGCAAGAAGACCGACGCCGAGCGCGTAACTGTCCGACGCGTTGTAGCGCTTGATGACGAAGAAGTTCTTGGTCATCAGGAAGCCTGGACCGTTACCGCCGCTCGGCAGCTTCAGTTCGGCCCGCGAATTGCCGTTGCGGAAGCCCTTGCCGTTCGGGCGGAGGAAACCGAGTGCTGCCCACTGGGCAAGCGTCTTCGTCTGTCCGGAATATTTCGCGGCGTTGGCCGGTGGTGCGACTTCGTAGCCCCAGGTCTCGCCCGCTTGCCAGCCGTTCTTCTTCAAAAGGTTGGCGGCGGTCGCAAGCGCGTCGGGCACCGAATTCCAGATGTCACGATGGCCGTTACCATCAGCGTCGACCGCGTAGAGCAGATAGCTGGTCGGGATGAATTGCGTGTGTCCCATGGCGCCGGCCCAGGAGCCGGTCAGTTCGCGCGGGGTGATGTCGCCGCTCTGCAGGATCTTGAGTGCGGCAATCAGCTGGGTCTTGGCGAATTTCGCGCGCTTGGGATCGGCATAGGCAAGGGTTGCGAGCGCCCGCGGCACGTAGTGCAGGCGGTCGTCCTTTTCGAGAACGGCGCCGTAGTTCGATTCCATCGACCAGATCGCCAGCAGGATCGTCTTGTCGACGCCGAAGTGCTTTTCGATCGAATTCAGCGTGCGGGCGTGCTTGGCGGCCATCTCCTGGCCGACGCGCTTGGTGTAGGGGTTGACGCGGGAATCGATGTATTCCCAGATCTTGTGCTTGAACTCAGGCTGGTAATTGGCCTTTTCGATCACGGTGGCGTCGGGTGTCTTCACGCCGGCAAAGGCCTTGCGATAGGTCGCCTGGGTGATGCCGCTCTTTGCAGCCGTGGCATAGAAGTTGTTGATCCAATTCTGGAATCCGGCATCGGCGCGCGCGGGGGAGGTGCCAAGCGCGACGGCGGATAGGACGAAGGCGGCTGCGATATGACGGAAAAACGTCCTGCGGTTTCTGATCATCAGCTGTCGGTTCCGTTTCTCTGCGGAGCCTCAGCCGTCATAGCCGGGACATTTCCGCATGGTGGCAGTCTGGAGCCAGCCTTGCGGTTCGGCGACCGCCGGCGGTTCCTGTTCTCGGATCCGGCCGCAGTCGATGCAGCGCCGGATTAAGGCGAATCTACAGAAACGTGGTCAACAAACCCTTTACCATGAAAAGGCCATTGCGTCTTCCGTGGAAGAAAATGCGAGTACCGTCCGTATCTGCATTTTTTTCGTCCCGGTTCAGCGTGCGTTCACATCGTTGCGTAGAGATTGCCGCCGCACTGCAAAGCGCTGCACGATTCCTTAAATTGATTTTGATTTAAGGATTTTAACAGCAACACTCAGGATTGAAATCCGAATGAAGGAGGTACCGATGACCGACAAGCGTAAAGTCCGCAAAGCCGTGTTCCCGGTCGCTGGTCTGGGCACGCGTTTCCTGCCGGCCACCAAGGCCGTGCCGAAGGAAATGCTGACGGTGGTGGACAAGCCGGTCATTCAATATGTGGTCGACGAGGCGATGGAAGCTGGTATCGAGCACCTGATCTTTGTCACCGGCCGCAGCAAGGCCGTGATCGAGGACTATTTCGATATCCAGGTCGAACTCGACCAGACCCTGCGCGAGCGCAACAAGAAGATCGAGATCGAGCTTCTCGACACCATTCTGCCGAAGGCCGGCACGACGAGCTTCACCCGCCAGCAGGCGCCGCTCGGCCTTGGCCATGCCGTGTGGTGCGCCCGCGAGCTGGTCGGCAACGAGCCTTTCGCGCTGTTGCTGCCCGACATGATCATGAAGGGCGAGAAGGGCTGCCTGAAGGGCATGGTCGAGCTCTACGAACAGAGCGGCGGCAACGTCATAGCAGTCGAGGAATGCGCACCGGACCAGGCCCACAAATACGGGATCGTCGGTGTCGGCGACAAGGTCGGCGACGGCTTCAAGATCACCAAGATGGTCGAGAAGCCCGCACCGGGAACGGCGCCGTCGAACTTCTTCATCAACGGCCGCTACATCCTGCAGCCGGAAATCTTCCCGATCCTGGAGAAACAGGAGCGTGGCGCCGGCAACGAGATCCAGTTGACCGACGGGATGCTGAAGCTTTCGGAGGTCCAGCAGTTCGCCGCCTATCATTTCCGCGGCGAGACCTACGACTGTGGCGCCAAGGATGGCTTCATCCTCGCCAACGTCGCCTTCGCGCTGGAGCGCGCCGATATCCGCCCGATCGTGGAGGGCCCGCTGAAGGCGCTTTTGAGCAGCTTGAAGTAATCCCGGTTCAACCGAAACGAAAAGGCCGCGTCCCCCACGGGCGCGGCCTTTTTCTTTGTATGGAAATGCGCATTGCCGCCCGGCCTTTATGCATGGCGGCCTCTCTGCTTTTACTCAACGCCGCAGCACAAGACCGACGCCGACGCGGGTGATGTCGGTCGTATCGCCGACGTCGGGCGTGGTGCGCTCATAGCTGACATCGCCGATTAGTGCGAGGTAACGGTTCATATCCCAGGTGAGGCCTGCGCCGGTGCGCCAGGTTGTCTCGTCGAGGGAACTGGAGTCTGACGGATATTTGCGGATGATCAGGGTGTTGGACAGTCGTGCAACCAGATCGGAGCGCATCTCGTGGGTGATGATGTTGGTCAAGGCATAGTCCATCGATCCGGAAACGCCCGCTGTCGTCGACGGGTCGAGACCGGTCGATAGCCCGAAGAGCACATCCGTACCGCGTTGCGGCGACCAGTTGAGGCGGCCGTCGACGGACAGGCCGCTGACGTCGCTGAGCCGGTCATCTTCGAAACGATAGGTCTCGTAGCCAAGGGCGATCTCGCCGTAGAGCTTCTCGCCAAGGTCGACCTCCAGACCGCCACGTGTCGCGTAGCTCTGGTAGGAGCGCTCGAAGCCGAGCGTGTCCTGGCGAAGATCGTAGATCGACCCGCCGACCGCGGCCTCGATGAACGGGATCAGTGCCGGTGACATTTCATAGCCGACGCGCGCCGTCAGGGTTCCGTTGTTGCGGTTTCGGTCTTCGACCGACATCGTCGTGCCGTTTTCCAGCTCGACGTCGCCATAGGTCTGCCGTTCGAATTCGAGCCCGACCGATCCGCGGATGAGGCCGAAGTCGCGCTCGATGGCAGCGCCGAGCCGATAGGTGTTGACGCCCGATTGTGTCTTGGCATTCGAGATCGCGTTCGGATCGTCGGCGTCCTCACGGTCGAAGCTGTAGCCTGCCCGAAGACGCGCAACGGTTTCATCTGAGAGATCGAGGCGCAGTTCCGCGTCGATGTCAGCGCGAGGCTCTTCCTCGCCCTCGCCGGAGATGTTGTTCTGCAACACGCCAGCGCCGATAACCGTCAGTTCGTGGCGGGACCAATCCGACGTCAGGGTGCCGCGGATGCCGGTTTCCAGATAACCGCGGTTCTGCTTGTTGTTGTTGCCGTTGTTGCGCCATTCATGGTTGATCGTCTCGCCGATTTCCGGCCGCAGCGTGAATGTGCCGATGCGAACGCCGGGTGCGCGGTCGTCTTCCGGCTCTATTCGCGTCCGCAATCCATCGATCGTTGGTTCGCGGCGGTTGAGACGGATGAGGTCTTCGTCCGAGGCCGGAGACAGATCGTCGGTGCTGACGGCGCCCGTCGTTTGCGGATCGGCGATCGCCGGTGCTGCGGTTGCTGTGCCGGGGGCAACGATGCCAGGGGTCGTCGGCACGGCGGCGTTCGTCACCGTTTGGGCATGCGCCGAAAGCGGAGCGGCCATCGCGGTGCCGGCCAGCAGCAACGCCACCAGCGTCAAACGCCGCGCGTCTCTTCCGATCGAGCGAGTGTTGTCTGGCACCATCTGCCGTTTGTCCGCGAGCCTGATTGCAATCCTTTCGCAATCGTAAAGCCGCGTGGTTAACCAATCGTTTCCAAACGGCAAAAACGCGTTAACGACATGCGCAAAAACAAGAGCTTAAAGCGCAGCACGCGCATCTGAACGGTCGCGGCGCTTTAGGCGCTCTCGACCGTCAGGTTGCGCCCGTGGCTGGCAACGATGCGAACGCGCGTACCGGCGGGCAGATCGGGCCCCTCGACGATCCAGATCGTATCGTCCAGACGCACGCGGCCGTGGCCCTCGGCAATCGGCTTTTCAAGCACGGCGGTTCGGCCGACGAGGCTTTGGGCCCGTTGGTTGAGCAGCGGTTCGTCCGTCTCCCTGGAAGACGAGGAGATGAAGTGCCGCCCAAGGAGAACGGCGACGATGGACAGAAGCGCGAAGACGACGAACTGAACCTGCCAGCCCCAGACGACAGTGTCCCACAGCAAGAGCGACAGAACGCCGGTGATGAGCGCGGCAATGGCGATCCAGACGAGGAAAACGCCGGGTGCGACGACTTCGGCCGCCAGCAGTGCAAGACCGAGAACCCACCAGCTCCAGGGGCCGAGTTCAAGGATGATGCGCTGGACCATCGCCTATTGTCCCTGAGGTTCAAACGGATCGGACGCCGGGCCGGTGCGCGGTGTCGTCGATTGGCGCTGCCGGGGGGCTGGCGCCTGGTTGTCGCCGAACACTTCCCTGGCAATTGCGCCAATGCCGCCGAGCGAGCCGATCAGCGCGGACGCTTCCATAGGCATCAGTATGATCTTCTGGTTGTTGGCAGTGCCGATCGCAGCAAGCGCTTCGGTGTATTTCTGGGCGACGAAGTAGTTGATCGCCTGGACGTCACCGGCAGCGATCGCCGCCGACACCATCTGTGTCGCTTTGGCCTCGGCCTCGGCCAGACGTTCGCGCGCCTCGGCGTCGCGGAAGGCGGCCTCGCGCTGGCCTTCGGCCTGCAGGATGGCCGACTGCTTGGCACCTTCGGCACGCAGGATCTGCGCGTTTCTCGACCCTTCCGCTTCCAGCACCTGGGCGCGCTTCTCGCGCTCGGCCTTCATCTGCCGAGCCATGGCGTCGACGAGATCCTTCGGCGGTGCGATGTCCTTGAGTTCGACGCGGGTGATCTTGATGCCCCAGGGGTTGGCGGCGTCATCGACCACGCGCAACAGCTTGTCGTTGATGGTGTCGCGGTTCGACAAAAGTTCGTCGAGGTCCATCGACCCCATGACCGAGCGGATGTTGGTCATGGTCAGGTTGAGAATGGCGTTTTGAAGATCGGACACCTGGTAGGCAGCCTGGGCGGCGTTGAGCACCTGGTAGAACGCGACGGCATCGGCCGACACGCTGGCGTTGTCCTTGGTGATGACTTCCTGGGTCGGAACGTCGAGGACCTGCTCCATCACGTTCATCCTGGCGCCGATCCGGTCGATGAACGGAATGATGATGTTGAGACCCGGTTCCATCGTCTTGGTGTAGCGGCCGAAGCGCTCCACCGTATAGCGATAGCCCTGCGGCACCGTCTTGACCATGGTGATGATCACAAAGATCACCAAGACCACCAATGCGATGACCGCAATATCAAATCCGCCCAAAGACACGTCCCCCATGATCACAACCCCAGTTTGAAGTGACACTCTAACCCAGACGTGGGCATCGGTCAGTCTATTTCAAGCGGTCGTCGCAGATTTCGGCTTCAAAGCCAGCCGCTTAGCTCCCGGCGGACGACATGCTCGAGAACCATCATGCCCTCGGCCCTGTCGTTGAGACAGGGGATATGTGCAAACTTCTCACCGCCATTGTGATGGAAGCTCTCGGCCGCCTGCTCGGCGATTTCCTCGAGCGTTTCCAGACAGTCGGAAACGAAGCCTGGGTTGATCACGGCGATGCGCTTGACGCCATCCTGCGCCAGCTTCTCGACCGTCTTGTCGGTATAGGGCTGCAGCCATTCTTCCGGCCCGAAGCGGGACTGGAAGGTTACCTGCAGCTTGTCCTTGGACCAGCCGAGCTTTTCGCGCAGCAGGCGCGCGGTCTTCTGGCACTGGCAATAGTAGGGGTCGCCTTTTTCGAAGTAGCTTTTCGGGATGCCGTGGAAGGAGGTCAGCACCACTTCCGGCTCCCAGTCGAGCGTCGCCAGATGCTGCGTGATCGAGGTCGCCAGCGCGTCGATATAGACGGGATCGTCATGATAGGGCGGGACGGTGCGCAGCGCCGGCTGCCAGCGCATCTTGAGCAGGGCTTCGAATGCCTTGTCGTTGACGGTGGCTGTCGTTGCCGCGGCGTATTGCGGATAGAGCGGGAATAGCAGGATGCGCTCGCATCCGGCCTTCTGCAGGGCCTCCATCCGCGAGGCGATCGACGGCTGGCCGTAGCGCATGCCCCAATCGACGACGATGTGCGGCTGCTCGGCGAAGGCTTCCGCCATCAAGGTCGCCTGGTTGCGGGTGTAGGTGCGCAGATAGCTCTCGTTCAGATCCTTGTTCCAGATCATTTCATAGGCCTTGCCGACCTTGCCGGGGCGGGTGTTGAGCACGATGCCGTAGAGGATTGGATACCAGAACAACCGCGACCATTCGATGACGCGGCGATCGCTCAGGAACTCCTTGAGATAGCGGCGCATCGAGGTGTAGTCGGTGCCATCGGGCGTGCCGAGATTGACCAGCAGAACGCCGACCTTTCCGGATTTAACGGTCGGGTGATCGCTTTGGGCGGTCGCGGCGGGCGCGTTGGTCATCTCGGTCCTCGTGGTCACGTATAAGCAGGTGCATGCACTTTTCGTCACGTCCTTCTAAGAAGAAAAGCCGGCGCGGGGAAGCCCGCGCCGGCTCTCGAAGGAGAGGCAAATTGTCTTACTTTGCCGGAATCTCCAGTTCGGTTCCGACATGCAGGTGGCGCGGAGCCGGCTTGCCGTTGGCCGCCGAGATCTTTGCCCAGAGTGCGCCATCGCCGTAGAACGCCTTGGCGAGATCCCAAAGCGTGTCGCCCTTGGCGATGACGTGCTTCTGCGGACCGGAGGCCGTCGTGCTCGCGGCGGCGTCGGCTGCAGGCTGCGTTGCCGGTTCGGCAGTCGTGGCGCCGGCGGCTGCAGCAACTTCGGTGATGCGGCCATCCGTGTAGGGTTTGAACGGCTGGTGCGCGGCGAGATAGTCGGCCAGAACGGTTTCGAGGCCCGGACCGTAGTCGTAGGCGTTCTCACCCTTGTCCTTGAAGATTGCGTAGCCGTCGCCGCCATTGCGCATGTAGTTGTTGGTGACGATCGAATAAGTCTTTGCCGGATCGAGCGGCACGAAGCCTTCGCCTTCCTTTACCTCGACCGAGACGACGCGGCTGCCCACTTCCTTCGACTTGTCGAACGAATATTTCATGCCGGCCACCTGCGGGAAACGGCCGCCGGGTTCTTCAAGCTTGCTAAGACCGTTCTCAAGCGCGGCACGGATGCCGTCACCCTTGAGCTGGAAGGTCGCAACCGTGTTCTGGAACGGCAGCACGGTGATGGCTTCGCCCATCGAAACGTCGCCGGCATCGATGGAGGCGCGCAGGCCGCCGCCATTGGTGATGGCGATCGTCACGCCCTGGCCTTTGACGCGGTCGAGCATGGCGTCGGCAACGAGGCTGCCCATTTCGCATTCCCTGGCCCGGCAATTGTCACGCGAACCGTCGATCGGGGCCTCGGTCTTGCCGATGATCTTGGAGCGCAGCTCCTCGATCGGCTTGGCGAGTTCGGCCACGCGCGTCAAAACGGACTGATCCGGCTTGATGGAAGAATCGACCAGGATCGGATCGCCCTTGGCAGCCTTCACCACGCCCTTGTCGTCGAAGGTGACGACGAGATCGCCGAGGTACTTGCTATAGGAGGCGGCCTGGACGACCGGAACCTTGTAGCCACCCGGGTTGTCGACCATCGTCGGGTAGGGGCCTTCGGCCTTTGCGTCGGTGTTCGACAGCAGGCTGTGGGAGTGGCCGCCGACGACGACGTCGACATCGGGGATCTTTGCGATCGCGGCGAGGTCACGCGGGTAGCCGACATGGGTGAGCGCGATGATCTTGTCGACGCCCTGCTTCTTCAGCTCTTCGACCGCGGCGGTCGTGGTGGCGACGTCGTCACCGATCAGGATGTCCGGGCCGGGGGAGGAGAGTTCGGGCGTGTCGTTGGCGACGGCGCCGACGATGCCGATCTTCTGGCCGCCGACTTCGAGAACGATCGACGGCTTGATGCGGTCGCCGATCTTCGACTTGTGACTGGGCAATACGTTGGCGGTGACGACGGGGAACTCGATCTTATCGAGGAAGCCGACAAGGCCATCTTCGCTCTCGTCGAATTCATGGTTGCCGACCGTCATCGCGTCGAACTTCATCAGGTTGAGGAATTCGGCTTCGGCCAGACCCTTGTAGGTGGTGAAGAACAGCGAACCCTGGAAGTTGTCGCCGGCATTCAACAGCAAGACGTTCTTGCCGGACAGATCCTGGCGTTTCTGGTCGATCAGAGACTTCAGGCGGGCGACGCCACCGAAGCACTCGTTCTTGCCTTCCTCTTCGGCCGAGCAGGTCGAATCGAACTTGTTGATCGATTCGATACGGGAGTGGAGATCGTTGATGTGCAGGATGTTCAGTTCATAATCGGCGAAGGCTGCGCCCGAGGAGAGGGCAAGAATGGACGCGGTCATCAGGCCGGTCCGTATGTGTCTGATCATGATGTTCTCCTGTTTTGCCTGTTGTTTGCCGGCCGCTTTCAGACCCGCCGAAGCGGGTCCGGTCCCCGCGGCCGGGGTGGCTTTGCCGGTGCGAATGTTTTCATCACTTCAGGGCGACTTCAAGCACTAAAACCATCCTCCGGTTGCCGGATCTGCAACCACAGCGCCGCGCGCCTTTTCAGGCGCGCAAAGGTCGCTGTAGCGCTTTGAATTGCTGCATGTTTTTCCCCCTAAATCGGCTTCGATTTAGGGAAACATGCAGTAGGGTTAAGTCATACGAATGCACAAAAAAAGCCCCCTTGCGGGAGCTTTGATCCGTGCTCGAAGCTTGTCTCAGCCGCGTCGCGCCAGCGAGAACTGGGCGCCGGCATCGGTGGTGCAATTGAGCTGGCTCTGTGTGACCAGCGCGCAATTGACCTTGGACTGGGTATTGCGCACCAGCGAGGTCATGTTGATCTCGACGAGTGTCGGGCTGAGCTTCACGTAGTTGCCGGAAGCCAGCAGCTGGTTGCTGTCGGTGGTGCGGGTCGAGAAGGTTCCGCCTGCAAAGGTCGAAACGATGCCGTTCGGATCCGTCCATGAGCCTTCGACACCCGTTGCCTGGCGAGCGGGCTGTGCCCCTCCGGCTTCCCGGGGCGACGACTGGCAGGAGGCCAGGGTCGCGGCGGTCGCGAGAAGGGTCAGAATTGCGAATGGCTTCATTGGCGATTTCCCTCGCTTTGTGCCGAGCGTCCGTTTCATTTCGCCGAACCATGCCGCGATCAAGAGTTGAAAGCAAGAGTGGTCGGGCCGGCGCGCCGGGCTTTTCCCATATGAACAAAAAAAGCCCGGGGCAGAAATGCCCCGGGCCGGATGCTTCGCAATGTCAGCGGTTTAGCGAACGAGGATGTTCTTGAACTGCCAGGGATCCTTCGTGTCGATGTCTTCCGGGAACAGGCCCGGGCGACCGTCGAGCGGGGTCCAGTCGGTGTAGTGTCCTTCGACCGGGCCGAGATAGGGCAGCTGCACTTCGAGGCAGCGCTTGTAGTCCATCTCGTCGGCTTCGACGATGCCGGCCTTCGGGTTTTCGAGCGCCCAGACCATGCCCGCGAGCACGGCAGAGGTGACCTGCATGCCGGTGGCGTTCTGGTAGGGGGCGATGCGGCGGGTCTCTTCCAGCGACAGGCGCGAACCGAACCAGTAGGCATTCTTGTCATGGCCGTAGAGCAGGACGCCCAGTTCGTCGACGCCTTCAACGAGTTCCTTCTCGTCAAGAACATGATGGACTGGCTGCGAATTGCCGCCGTTGCCGAACATTTCGTGCAGCGAAAGGACGGCGTCATTGGCCGGATGGTAGGCGTAGTGGCAGGTCGGGCGATAGGTAACTTCGCCGTCCTTGTCGCGGACGGTGAAGAAGTCGGCGATCGAGATCGACTCGTTGTGGGTGACGAGGAAGCCGTATTGCGGGCCAGGCGTCGGGCACCAGGTGCGCACGCGGGTGTTGGCACCCGGCTGCTCCAGATAGATGGCCGCCTTGCAGCCCTTCTTGTGCTTCTTGGCGTTCTTCGGCATCCAGTTCTCATGGGTGCCCCAGCCGAGTTCAGCCGGCTGCAGACCTTCGGAGATGAAACCTTCGACCGACCAGGTGTTCCAGAAGACGTTGAGCGGCTTCGGCTTCTTGGTCAGCTGGGTGTCGCGCTCGGCGATGTGCACGCCCTTGACGCCGACCTTCTTCATCAGCTTCGCCCAGCCTTCGCGGTCGTCCTGATGTGGTTCGTCGTATTTCACGCCGAGGTCGTTGGCGAGGTTGAGGAGTCCCTGCTTGACGAACCACGAGACCATGCCCGGGTTGGCGCCGCAGGTCGAAACGGCCGTGGTGCCGCCCGGGTTCTTTTCCTTTTCCTTGCGCATGGTTTCGCGCAGGGCATAGTTGGTGCGCGAGGCGTTGTCCATTTCGGCATCGAAGTAGAAGCCGAGCCACGGTTCGACGACGGTGTCGATGTAGAGAACGTCGAGCTTGCGGCACATCTTGATCAGGTCGAGCGAGCCGGTATCGACCGACAGGTTGACGCAGAAGCCCTGGCCTTCGCCTTCGGTCAGGAGCGGCTTCAGCAGCTCCTTATAGTTGTCCTTCGTCACATGGGCGCGAACGTGGCGGACGCCATGACGCTCGAAGATCTCGTTGTCGGCAGCATCCTCACGCGGCTCGACCACGATCAACCGGTTCTTGTCGTATTTGAAGTGGCGCTCGATCAACGGCAAGGTGCCGCGGCCGATCGAACCGAAGCCGATCATGACGATCGGGCCGGTGATCTCGCCGTAAACCGGATAGGTGGTGTCTGCCATTTTGGTCTTAACTCCTGAGGAAACTTTCCCAGTGACGGTGTTGAAAGTGTCTGAAAATGAGGCTCGCGCCGTGTGATAGGCCCTAGAGCATAGTTTGCTGTCACAATAAAGGGCCGCCGGGTCAACGCTGATCTGCGATATTGTTTAACCAGCGATGGAAATGAGGGCCGAATTGAGAGCGTCCCGCTTGCTGACGAGGCCCTTGTAGGCCGCCTGCGGCAGGTCGAGAGAGCGCAATTGCTCGATGAAGGAAAGGGCCAAAATCCCCGCATCCGCCCGCTGTCGCAACAGCGCCAAGGGATCGGAATAGATCCGGATGGTGAAGACGATCGCGCCGCTTCGCGGCAGCTTGCGCAACGTCTGGCGCTCGATGCGGATGAAGGTGCGCTCTTCGGTCAGCTCGATCGCGCCGGCCGACACCCCTTCCGATTTGGACTTCGGCAGATGCAGGGAGCCGTCGACATTGACGGCCCAGTTGAAGCGTTCGACGAAGCGGCCAGGCGGCAGGTTATCGAACATGCGGCTGATGAGTTCGGCGTTGCGCGTGCCGTCTCCGAAGCCGGGGACCGGGGCGTGGATCTCGTCCATCGTGCGCCCGAACTTTTCGGCGAGCGACCAGGACGAGGGGAAGGCGATGTAGGCGGCGCCAAGGCGCCAGCCGCGGTCGTCGCGCTGCATGATCGCCAGGTCGTCCTGAACGAGCGAGCCCGCTAGCACAAGCGCGTCGTCGCCGGACAAGGGTACCCGTCGCCCGCCGACCATCATTGTTTCGTCCTGCCGACTGTAGATGTCGGGATACCGTGTCGGCAGATAGTCGGAGAGGATCTGCAGCAGCTCGCTTTGCGCATCCTGCGTCCGGTCGTCGGCGGCAAAAACCACGTCGCGGGACTGTGCGAGCAACTGGGCCTTCTGGTCGAGATAGTGCTGCAGCTGGTCGTCCGGCTCGATCCAGCGATCGGGATCGAGCTGCGTGAGGCCGATGGTAAAGGGCTTGGAGGAGCCGTCGTAGGGCGTGTGTTTCATGCGGGATGACCGGATCATTCTCGCGATTTAACCATATTCCCTTTCGTTTCGCATGGGCCGAAGCTTGTCACAAGGACTTCGTGCTATAGCTTTGATACAATCATCCGCTACGCGCCATGATTGTTGTTTCCTTCCCCGACCTGGAGGCGTCGCAGACTGAACGTGACCGGCGACCATATAAAGACCTTGATGGGCCTGCAGGCCCAAACACCCGTGCTGATGGCGCTCTACGATCAGCACGACCGGCTGCAATTTGCCAATGATGCCTTTCGCGCCGCCTATTTCATCGAGTCGGACGAGGCGCCGACCTGGGCGGAAATCATGCGGCGCAACCATGCCGCCGGTCGCGGAACCGTGCTCTCGACCAGCGACATCAATGCCTGGATAGCCTCAACGATCAATCGGCGCGGCAAGATCCCGTTTCGCGCGATGGAGACCGACCTGCATGACGGCCGCTGGCTGTGGATGACGGAAACGGTCGATGCCAGGGGATGGATGCTGTGCGTCGCCGTCGACATCACCACCATTCGCGTCGAGGAGCGCGCGCTGCGGCAGGATCGCGATTTCGCGCTGCGCGCCTCGCAGGTCGATGAACTCACCAATGTGCCCAACCGGCGCTACACCATGGGGCGGCTCGGCGAATTCATCGCCAATTGCGCCCAGAACCCGCATATGTGGGGCTGTGTCGCCATCATCGACATCGACTATTTCAAGGCGATCAACGATCGCTATGGTCACCATCAGGGCGATGAGGTCCTGCTCGACTTCGCCCGCCAGATGCAGGAGTTCGTGCGTCGCTCCGATTGCTTCGGCCGCATCGGTGGCGAGGAGTTCATGCTGATCCTGCCAGACACCACGATCAGCGAAGGCAACATGATCCTCGACCGCTTGCTCGACAAGGTGCGCAGCGCCAGGCCGCTCGCGAGTATCCCGGAGTTCTACTACACCTGTTCGGTGGGGCTGGCCGAGTATCGGGAAGGCGACGGCGTCAAGGACATTTATGCCCGCGCCGACGAGGCGCTCTATCTCGCCAAGCGCGACGGGCGCGACCGGGTGAAGCGGTACACCTTGCCGGGTTCAGACCCAGAGCTTCGCCCGGATCAGGCCCCGTAGCGAATTCCCGACATAGAGCTCGCCTTTTGCCAGATCGTCGAGCGACAGGCGGGCGGCGCGCGCCCGTCGCTGGCAGATGAGTTCGGTTCGGAGCACGCCGGCCAGAAGCCCGCAGGCGATCGGCGGCGTTTTCAGCGTCCCGCTGCCATCGTCGAGGAAGATTGAGGTGATCGTTCCCTCGCAGACCTCGCCCTTTTCGTTGAGGAGAAGAACTTCGTCGACCTCGGTTGCCGGGTATTCAGCGCGTGCCGTCTCGTAGATGTCGCGCCGGGTGGTCTTCACCCGCACCAGCTTGTCTTCGGAAGAGAGCCGCGTTTCCGCAAAACGCACGCGCCAGACAGTGTCTTCTGCAAGGGGCGTGAAAGTCGCCGTGGTCACGGCGACGGCGCCGTTGCGGTCAAGCGTCAGGCGGACACGCAGCGGGCCTGTTGCACCCTGGACGGCGGCTTGCAGCTCAGCCTGCGCCCGCTCGGCGCCGGCAAATCCCAATCTTCGCGCCGATCGTTTCAACCGGGCGAGATGTAACCTCAAGCGAACGAATCCAATATCGGGTTCGTAGCGCAGGGTCTCGATCAGGGAAAAATCCGTCATCGGGCGATCTCGGCATCGCCGATGGCAAAGCGCGCCTTGAGCAGGCATTCGTCATATTCGGACTGGGCGCCGGAATCAAAGACGATGCCGCCGCCGACATTGAAGACGGCTTCGCCGTCGGCAAACAGCGAGATGGTGCGGATCGCCACGCTGAAGCGCATGATGCCGTTCGGCGCGATAAAGCCGATTGCGCCGCAATAGGCGTCGCGCGGACCGTCTTCGAGATCGTGCAGGATTTCCATCGCCCGCATCTTCGGCGCGCCGGTGATCGAGCCGCAGGGAAAGAGTGCGGCGAAAATATCGGTGATGCCGACATCCGGCCGCAGCTTGGCCCTGACATGGCTGACCATCTGGTGAACGGTCGGATAGGTCTCGATGTCGAACAGTTTCGGGACGTCGAGCGTTCCGACCTCGGTGATGCGCGAGATGTCGTTGCGCAAGAGGTCGACGATCATGCGGTTTTCGGCCTGGGTCTTCTCGTCAGTGCGCATGGCAGCAATGATCTCGGCGTCCTCCTCAGCCGACGCGCCGCGCTTTGCGGTGCCCTTCATCGGATGCGTCTCAATCCATCGGTCAGCGTCGACCCGGAAGAAGAGCTCGGGCGAGCGCGAGACGAGGAACGGACCATCCAGCGCGACGAGCGCGCCGTATTTTACCGGTTGCCGTTCGATCAGTGACCAGAAGGCGGCGCGCGGATCGCCGGTCCAGCGGGCGCGGATCGGCATTGTCAGGTTCGCCTGATAACAATCGCCCTGGCGCAGATGCTGATGCAGGCGGTCGAACCGCTCGCGATAGGTGGGAAAATCCCAGGCGGCACGCGGCTCGGCAAGGAAAGGCTCGTTCTCCATCCGACGTTGCGGCTCGCCAAGCGGATGGTCGTCGCTCGGTGCGTCGAAGATGCCGAAGGACATCAGCGGCGTTTCGCGCCCCTCCTCGGCAAAGGGGCTCAGCTTCTCTTCGAAGATATGGCCCGCCTCATATGCCATGAAGCCGGCAATCCATTTGCCGGCCGCATGTGCACGCTCAAGCTCGGCGAGGCCGCGGCGGAATTCGGCTTTGGTCCGCGCCGTGACGACGCGCTCCGGATCAGTGAAAACCGTGGTCCGATTTTCGCTGTCGTCCCGGAAAAGCACAAAAGGTGCGTTTTCGTTCATCGATGCCGCTTCGCACTTTTCCTTGAAAGTCTCTGGAGCGCGGGCTCGGCCCGCGCCGGATCACGCCTTATCAAGCGCCTCGAGTTCGTCGATCAGCCCCTCGATCATCGACAGACCCTGTGCCCAGAACGACGGATCGGTGGCATCGAGGCCGAAGGGAGTGAGCAATTCCGAATGGTGCTTGGTGCCGCCGGCTTTCAGCAGCTCGAAATACTTTGCCTGGAAGCCCTTTTCGGCGTTCTGGTAGACGGCATAGAGCGAGTTGACCAGGCAATCGCCGAAAGCATAGGCATAGACGTAGAACGGCGAGTGGATGAAGTGCGGGATATAGGCCCAGTAGGTCTCGTAGCCCTCGGAAATCCGGATCGCCGGCCCGAGGCTTTCCGCCTGCACCGAAAGCCACAGATTGCCGATATCCTCGGCGGTCAGTTCGCCTTCCTTGCGGGCCGTGTGCAGCTTGCGCTCGAATTCGTAGAAGGCGATCTGGCGCACGACCGTATTGATCATGTCCTCGACCTTCTGGGCGAGCATGGCCTTGCGCTCGCGCTTGTCTTTGGTCTGGTCGAGAAGCGCACGGAAGGTCAGCATTTCGCCGAACACCGATGCCGTCTCGGCGAGGGTCAGCGGCGTGGAAGCCATCAGCGCGCCCTGCTCGCCGGCGAGCACCTGGTGCACGCCGTGACCGAGTTCGTGGGCAAGCGTCATTACGTCGCGCGGCTTGCCCATATAATTGACGAGCACATAGGGGTGCGCGGAGGGAACGGTCGGGTGGGCGAAGGCGCCGGGGGCCTTGCCGGGGCGCACCGGCGCATCGATCCAGCGGTCATCGAAGAAGCGGCGGGCAATTGCGGCCATCTCTGGGGCGAAGGCATGGTAGGCCGAAAGCACCGTATCCTTCGCCTGGTTCCACGAGATCAGCGCATTCGGCGTTTCCGGCAGCGGCGCGTTGCGATCCCAGAACTCCATCTGTTCCATGCCGAGCCACTTCGCCTTCATGGCATAGTAGCGGTGCGAAAGGCGCGGATAAGCTGACTTCACCGCTTCCGCGAGCGCATCGACGACCTCGCGCTCGACGCGGTTGGCGAGGTGCCGGCTGTCGGCGATATCCTCGAAACCGCGCCAGCGATCCGAGATTTCCTTGTCCTTGGCGAGCGTATTGGTGATCAGCGTGAAGGTGCGGATATTGGCCCTGAAGGTTTCGGCAAGCGCCATCGCCGCCTTCTTGCGCACCTCGGTCGAGGGATCCTGCAGCAGGTTCAGGGCCATTTCGAGCGGCATCGTCTCGCCGTCGACGGTGAAGGTCAGCGACGTCATGGTCTCGTCGAACAGGCGGTTGAAGGCGGCTGGCCCGGTCATCGATTTCTCGAGGAACAGCTGCTCGAGCTTGTCATCAAGCTGGTAGGGCTTGTCCTTGCGCAGGTCGAGTAGCCAGGGCTTGTAGTGCGCCGCCAGGCCGTCGTTGGTAAGCGCTGCGTCGATCACCGCATCGTCGATGCGGTTGAGTTCGAGCGAGAAGAACAGGAGATGCGCCGACATATCGGTCAGCTTCGACTGCACGTCGCCGTAGAGCTTGCCGTTTTCCGGCTTGGAGGTGTCGGAGAAATAGGTCAGGCCGGCAAAGGACGCGATGCGCCCCATGATGTCTTCCAGCGCTTCGAATTCTTTCACGGCAGCACCGATGCCTTCGTCGCCGGCCTTCGTCGCGGCGGCGGCAAGCTTGCCTTTCCACTTGGCCTCAAACGCAATCGAATCCGCCTCGGCCTTCTTCATGTCGGAACGGAAGGCGTCAGAGGTTGCGGACGGATAGAGATCCTCCAGCCGCCAGGAGGGCAGATCGCCGAGCTCGGCCACAGCGCCTTGGGCGGGGCCGGTGGCGGCACGGACGATGGTTTTCTCGAGGGCGAAGGTGCGGAAGGTCATCGTCGGATTTCTCTCGTTCGTGGCAGGAAGAGGCAAGCGATACGGGTTCCATTGCTATCGCCGCCAATGGATAAAATGCAAGCATTTCTCAAAAGATGATGTTCAGCCCTTTATGGCACAGATGCCTGACGTGATTTGGCACATGACGTTGGCCAAAAAGTACCGCGTGTCCAAAGCAGGAGGCTTCCGTGACATCACACATTCTTGTCATCGATGACGATCCGGTGCAGCGCCGGTTGCTGACGAACATGATCGAGCGTCTCGGTCATGTCGCGCATCTCGCCGACAATGGCCGCAGTGGCCTGGAGCTGCTCGAGCGCAAGGGCGGCATCATCAACGTCATCCTTCTCGATCTGCTGATGCCCGAAATGAACGGCCACGGCTTTCTCGATGCGCTGGCGGAACGGGGCGTCGATACGCCCGTCATCGTGCAGACGGGGCAGGGCGGTATCGAAACCGTCGTCCATGCGATGCAGGCCGGTGCCTTCGACTTCCTGGTCAAGCCGGTTTCTCCGGAGCGGCTGTCGGTGGCGCTCGGCAACGCGCTGAAGATGGCGAGCCGCGACGGCAAGGTCAAAACCTCGCGCCGCCCGCGCGGCGGTGCCGTCGGTTTCGATGACGTCGTTTCGGCCAGCCCGGCGATGATCCGGGTGATCGATCTCGCTCGCCGGGCTGCGCAGTCCAACATTCCGATCGTGCTCGAGGGTGAATCCGGCGTCGGCAAGGAAATGGTGGCGCGGGCGATCCAGTCGGCCAGCGACCGTTCGGGCAAGCCGTTAATCACCGTCAACTGTGGCGCCATCCCGCACAATCTGGTCGAGAGCATTCTCTTCGGCCACGAGAAGGGCGCCTTTACCGGTGCCACCGAAAAGCACAGCGGCAAGTTCGTCGACGCCGACGGCGGCACCCTGTTCCTCGACGAGATCGGCGACCTGCCGCTCGAAGTGCAGGTGAAGCTGCTGCGTGCGGTCCAGCAGGGCGAGATCGAGACGATCGGCGCGCGCCATCCGCATCGGGTCAACGTGCGATTGATCTCGGCCACCAACAAGGACCTCATCAACGAGGTGCGCGAAGGCCGGTTCCGCGAGGATCTCTATTACCGCCTCAACGTCTTCCCGATCACCATTCCGGCGCTGCGCCGGCGCAAGGAGGACGTCCCGGTCCTGGTGCGCTCGTTCGTCGACCGGTTTGCGTCCGAGCAGAGGCTCAGCACGCCGCTCACCGTTTCGAGCGGTGCGATGGCGCTGCTCACCGCCTATGACTGGCCGGGCAACATCCGCCAGCTGGAGAACGCGATCTTTCGTGCGGTCGTTCTGGCCGACGGCAACGAGCTGACGGTCAAGGACTTCCCGCAGATCGCCACGCAGATCCCCGGCTACGTCGTTTCCGACCGCAGCGGTTTCTCCTGGGGCGATGCCGGCCCCGAGCGCACCGCCGCTGCCGATCCGGCCGCAAGCGTCTATCCCGATTTTGCCAGCACGGCGAAATCGATGGAGGCCGATGCCACGCATGATGGCCGTATGGAGAACGCAATTGCCAGCGTCGACGAGGGCGGAGACGTGCGCAAACTCGCCGAAGTCGAGGAGGAACTGATTCGTTTTGCGCTGAAATTCTATCGGGGCCAGATGAGCCAGGTGGCGCGCAAACTCGGCATTGGCCGGTCGACGCTCTACCGCAAACTCAAGGATTACGGCATAGATCCGGACAATCCCTTGCGCGAGGCGGCATAAAATCGACGCATTCACGCCTCACTAGCCGTGCGATTCCGTCACCGCCGTTTAGACCTTGTTAGTGAAGTGTTCACTATATTATAAGGGGCGGTGACGACTGTGGCATATATGCCATCCTGTCACCTTATTTGACAGTCATCTGAGACAGCGAAGCACGGTTGTCCGTCGGACGGGGATTGAATGCCAAATTTGTTCAGTTTTAAGAAGCCTCTCGGCTCCTTAGCTAGCAGACTCTGCTCGGCGATGACCCGTAAGGTGCCGCAGGTTCTGACATCCATCGCCCTTGCGGTGTCTCTGGTTACGCCTGGCATGGCACCTCCCGTCGAGGCCGCCGGCCAGACGCGTACGCTCAAGCTCTATTTCATCCACACGCAGGAAAAGGCGCAGATCACCTTCAAGCGCAACGGCCGCTATGACCCGAAGGGCCTGCAGCAGATCAACCGGTTCCTGCGCGACTGGCGTCGCAACGAGCCGACCAAGATGGATCCGCGCCTGCTCGACCTCGTGTGGGAAGTCTACACCAAGAGTGGCTCGCGCGATTATATCCACGTCGTTTCGGCCTATCGTTCGCCGGCCACCAACGGCATGCTGCGTTCGCGTTCCAAGGGCGTTGCCAAGAAGAGCCAGCACATGCTCGGCAAGGCGATGGACTTCTACATTCCCGACGTGAAGCTGAAGACGGTGCGCGAAATCGGCATGAAATTCCAGGTCGGTGGCGTCGGCTACTACCCGACCTCAGGCTCTCCGTTCGTTCACATGGATGTCGGCGGCGTTCGCGCCTGGCCGCGCATGACCCGCAACGAACTGGCCCGTCTCTTCCCCGACGGCAAGACCATGCACGTTCCGTCCGACGGCAAGCCGCTACCGGGCTATAACCAGGCTGTTGCCGACTACAAGCGTCGCGTCGGCGCCTCGGCGATCGAAGTTGCCGGTGGTGGTGCCAAGGGTGCGGGCGATGCCGAGGGCGGCAAGCGCCGCGGTAACCTGTTCGCCATGCTCTTTGGCGGTGGCGGCGACGAGGATGAAGAACCCTCGGCAATCGCGGCCGGCCCCGGCGATGAAGAAGCCGCTCCGGCAAAGGTCCAGACGGCGTCGGCTCCTGCCGCCCAGGAAGCACTTCCGGGTGTTGCCGGTTCGGTCGCAGCCGAGACCACCACAGCCGAGACCACCACAGCCGATCAGAACATCAATGCTCCGGTTCCGGCCGTTCGTCCGGCCTTCAAGGATGCGCCTGAAAATGGCGGCGTAGCCGTGGCCCTGGTCGCGCCGCAGAAGAACGCGGCCCAGGACGCGCTTGCTGCCGCCCTGCCGCAGACGCCGGAAATGCCGAGCGAATTTGCGGATCTGACCTCGGTCAAGGTGCCGGTCCCGCAGATGCTCGATCGGGGTGGCGTGAACGCTGCTGCCGGCGAGACGCTTGTGGCATCGGTCGATCCGCTGGCAACGGACATGCAGGCGCTTGGCTTCGTGCCGGTTCCGGCCATGCGCCCGGCGGGTGATGCGGCTCTTGCCGCTGTCGCGGATGCCAAGGTTGCCGTGCCTGCCTTTGCAGAGCGCCCGGTTCTGGCTTCGGCCGAGCCGCCGCGTGACACCACGGCTCAGGCATCGACACGCGTCGCGCTTGCCGCGCCGACACAGGCAGAGCGCGAGCCAGTCGCCCAGCCAGTCGAAATGGCCGCCTATGCGCCGCAGGCCTCGACGAATGGCCGCGCCAATGCCTTTGATGGCGCCTTCGACACCCAGGCCGAAGCCCCGGCAAAAGGTGGTCGTCCGAAGAAGCATGATGCCGACGCCGCGACCCGTTCGTCGGTTCGCACCGAGCCGAAGCTGACGCAGAAGATCATCTCCGAATGGGCCCTTTCTGCCGGCCGCGTCGCGACGCTTTCCAAGCCCGTGAAGGCACCGCGCTTCGTCAGCAAGACGCTGCGCACGGCCCCGACGACTGTTTATGCTGCGGGCTTCAACAGCACGGCCGGAACAACGGTCGATACGGCCCGCTTCAGCGGCAACGCCGTCAACTTCATGGAAGTGAAGAAGTTCAGCACCAACTGAGTTTCGAGCAAATAAGACTCAACACAAAAAAAGCCCGCCGGTGATACCGGCGGGCTTTTTGCTGTCTATGGCAGGAGAAATTATTCTTCTTCAGCCGCGGCCGGGATCATGCCGAGCGCCTGCAGGTAGGTGTCGAGGATCGCTTCCTGTTCCATGCGCTCATCGGCGTCCTGCTTGCGAATGGAGATGACCTTCCGCAGGATCTTGGCATCGAAGCCGGTGGACTTGGCTTCGCCGTAGACGTCCTTGATGTCGTCGGCGATGGTCTTCTTTTCTTCTTCCAGGCGCTCGATCCGTTCGATGAAAGCGCGGAGTTGGTCGCGTGCGACGCCGTGTGCATCTGACATGGTCTTCTCCTTTTGCGGGGAATGAAATTCTTGGGTGCCGTGACGTGCCGCGAACGGCGGCCAAGGTCAAGGGCCATTGCGCAACAACGCTGGCATTTCCGTGGCGGTGGCCCGGCGCAGAGGTTTATTCCTTGGGGCGGTTGGTTTCGAAGGCGGCTTTCTGCTCGCTCGAGGCTTCCCTCTGATGCAGCGCCCGCCATTCCTCATAGGGCATGCCGTAGACGATCTCGCGGGATTGCTCCTTGTCGAGTGTCATGCCGGCCTCGTTGGCCGCGTCCCGATACCAGTTGGACAGGCAGTTGCGGCAGAAGCCGGCAAGGTTCATCAGGTCGATGTTCTGCACGTCGCTGCGCTCGCGCAAGTGCGCGACCAGACGCCGGAAGGCGGCGGCCTCGAAGGCGGTCTGCTGGTCCGGGGTGAGCTCGGTCATGATCTTGTCTTTCCTGGTCTCAAATGTCGTAGGCGCCGGTGCGCGACGGGTGCTGCTCATAGCGATGCAGGTCGGGCCGGGTATTGAGATCAGCAAGGATCGGGGCGAGCCGATCGGCCCATGCGGCGACGGCCGCGTCGTCTGCGATCAGATCCTGTCGAACCTCGATCAGGGCATGGGGAATGCCCGGTGCCATGCAGTGCCGGAACATCGTATCCCCGCGCAGCGCCCCGTCATAGGGCTCGTTGTTGCCGACGACGATATCGCCCGATGCTTCGAGCTTTTCGATCAGCGGCAGCACCGCGCGCGGGTCGTTGTCCCAGAGCACGGCCGCGTGCCACGGACGGACGGCACCCTTCCAGGCGGGCGTAAAGGAATGGATGGAGATGACCAGCGGGGCGCTGCCCGTGGCCACGGCACTGCGCTCCAGTGTCTCGGCGACTGCGCGGTGATAGGGCCGATGGAAACGGTTCAGCCGGTTGTCCCATTCCTCCTCGCTGATCGGGTGGTTTCCCGGAATGATCGCGCCGTCGGAAATCTTCATGATCAGGGTCGGATCGTCCTCGCCGCGATTGGGGTCGATCAAAAGTCGCGAGAAGCACCCTAGAACTGCCGGTGCGTCGAGTGCGGCCGAGAGCCGGCGGACGAGATGTTCGACGCCGATGTCATAGGCGATGTGACGTTGAAACGCGGCTGCCGACAGGCCGAGGCTGCCATATTCTTCCGGCAGGCGGTTCATGGCGTGGTCGGCGAGTAGTACGAGGCCGGTTGTGGGGTTGGCTTCGATAATCTCATAGGGCGAATAGTGCTGCATGCCGTTCCAGTCTGCTTTTGGGGGGGGTATGCTTTTGATTGCACGCGTCGGCGACATTCACAAGAAAAACGCAACTGTTTTGCGCAATCGACACCTAATTAGCCCGATGTAATCGATTAGAGTTACGTTGACTTTCCGGGCTGGTCGTCGCAAGAAAGGCCACGCAAATCAAAACGGAGTTCCATCGGAAACCGTGTCCAGATATCCATTTTCCAAAGCGAAGCCGGGGCTGTCGACATTGGGGGGGATCCTCCTGTTTTCCCTGGCTATTTCAGGCTCATTTCTATTTGCCGGTGAGGCTCGCGCCGATTTTCGCGTCTGCAATGGCACGCAAAATCTGGTCGGCGTGGCGATCGGTTACCGCGCCAAGGAAGGCTGGGTAACCGAGGGGTGGTGGCAGGTTCCCGCGACCACCTGTGCGACCCTGATCGAGGGCGAGCTCGAATCGCGATACTATTATCTCTACGCTGAAGACGCGGCCCGGGGTGGCCGTTGGACCGGCGACGTCAACATGTGCGTCGCCGAAAACGAATTCAAGGTTTCGGGCGTGCAGGACTGCTTTGCCCGCGGCTTCCAGCGGATGGGATTCAAGGAATATGACACGGGGCGACAAGGAAGCTGGATGGTTCAGCTCTCCGATACGCCCGGCACGCAGGAAAGCCAGAATTGATGAAGCGGAACAGAAAAGTCAAAATCCTCGCCACGCTCGGACCGGCGTCTGCCGACGAGCAGATGATCCAGAAGCTGCACGAGGCGGGGGCTGATCTGTTCCGTATCAACATGAGCCACGCAAGCCACGAAGTGATGCGCACGCTGGTGCAGCGCATCCGCGCGGTCGAAGCGCGCTGTGGCCGCCCGATCGGCATTCTCGGCGACCTGCAGGGTCCGAAGCTGCGCGTCGGCAAGTTTGCCGAAGGCAAGGTCGACCTCAAGGTCGGTCAGACCTTTACCCTCGACAACAAGGACGAGCCTGGCGACAGCACCCGTGTGTTTCTGCCCCATCCGGAAATCCTCGAAGCGGTCAAGCCTGGCCATCGCCTGCTGATCGATGACGGCAAATTGCACCTGCGCGCCGAAAAGACCGACGGCAAGAGCATCGTCACAACGGTTGTTGCCGGCACGAAGATTTCCGACCGCAAGGGCGTCAGCCTGCCCGACACGCTGCTGGCCGTCGGCGTCCTGACCGACAAGGACCGCTCGGACCTCGATGCGATTCTGGCAACCGGAGAGTTCGACTGGGTGGCGCTGTCCTTCGTCCAGCGTCCCGAGGACCTGGCCGAGGTTCGCAAGATCGCCCGCGGCCGCGTCGGTCTGATGTCCAAGATCGAGAAGCCGCAGGCGCTCGAGCGCATCGACGAGATCATCGAGCTCTCCGACGCGCTGATGGTTGCACGCGGCGACCTTGGCGTCGAAATGCCGCTCGAATCTGTGCCTGGCCTGCAGAAGCAGCTGACGCGCGCCTGTCGCCGCGCCGGCAAACCGGTGGTCGTGGCCACGCAGATGCTGGAATCGATGATCTCCGCGCCGGTGCCGACGCGCGCTGAAGTCTCCGACGTGGCGACTGCCGTCTTCGAAGGCGCCGACGCCATCATGCTGTCGGCTGAATCCGCCTCCGGCGAGTATCCGGTGGAAGCCGTCTCGACCATGGCGTCGATCGCCAGCAGCGTCGAGCGCGACCCGCACTATTCCAGCATCATCTACGCGCAGCGCACGCCGCCCGAGGCGACCGGTGCCGACGCGATTTCGCTGGCCGCCCACCAGATCGCCGAGACGCTGCGGTTGTCTGCAATCGTCTGCTACACCTCGTCCGGCACAACGGGCCTTCGCGCCGCGCGCGAGCGCCCGCAGGTTCCGATCATCGCGCTGTCGCCGATCGTCCAGACGGCTCGCCGGCTTTCGGTCGTCTGGGGCCTGCATTGCGTCGTCACCGAGGATGCGACCGATCTCGACGACATGGTCAACCGTGCCTGCCGCATCGTTGCTCATGAGGGTTTCGGCAAGCCCGGCGAACGGGTCATCATCTCGGCCGGTGTGCCGCTCGGCACCCCCGGCGCCACCAACATGCTGCGCATCGCCTATATCGGCTCGGACGGCCTGAGCGGTATCTGAGGCTCGCCGCTCGTTTCAGAATGCCAGGAGGCCATGGGAGCAGTGAACCTGCTCCCGTGGCCTCTGTCTTTCTATTGGGCCAGGCCGATCTGCTTCATGAAGCCCTGAGTGTCCCAAAAGAGGTATTCCTCATCCATCACGCCTTCCTTGGTCCAGTGACCTGTTCACAGAGCCGGGCCAACTCTTCTACGAACGTGCCCGGCAGATACTCGCCGACATCAGCGAGGCCGAGGCGCTGGTGGGCGAACACGTGACCGTGCCCACCGGGCTGCTGCGCATCAGCGCGCCGCTCTCCTATGGGATCGGGCCGCTCGCCCGCGTCTTGCCGGGCTTCCGGGCGAAGCATCCCGGCCTGCGTCTCGACATCGATTTGACCGACATGCTCGTCGATCTCGCCCACTCCGGTGTCGATGTCGCCTTGCGTATTGCCCGCGCGCCCAGCGCCAGCCTTATCGCGCGTGAAATCGCACCGGTGCGGATGATCGTTTGTGCTTCGCCAGATTACCTCGCGCGCCGCGGCACGCCGCAGCAACCGTCCGATCTCGGCGGCCATGAAACGTTTAGCTATTCCTATCTCTCGCTCGGGGATAGCTGGATGTTTTCCGATGTCGAGGGGCGCGAGACGCAGGTTCGGATTCATCCGGTCGTGCATGCCACCAATGGCGATCTGCTGCGCGCGCTGGCACTCGTCGGCGGCGGGGTCATCGTACAGCCGGACTTCATCGTCGGAGACGATATCGCCTCCGGTCGGTTGGTCCCCTTGCTGGAAAGCTGGCATATGAGCGCGTTCAACCTCTATGCCGTCTACCTCAGCCGACGTCACCTTTCGCCCAAGGTTCGCGTGTTCATCGATTATCTCGTCGAGACGCTGGGAAGGCCGACGGCTCAGGTCGGTTGAGATAAAACTTCCGCTCCTATCAATGCGCCTTGCCGTCGGTGAGCCTCTCTTCGGCGAGCTTCACCGCTGCGCGGAGATCGCCGGGTTTGCCCACCAGTTTCTCCACTGCGGCGACAATCACGTCGGTGACGACATAATCGGGCTTGTGGCCGAGGTTGCCGATCCACAGCAGTTCCGATCCGGCAATGTCGCGCGCCAGGCTGCGCGAGTGAATATCGGCCAGCACGATGTCGTCGCTGTCGCCGCTGACGATGATCGTTGGTGCGGCGATCTCCTGATATCGCGGCGCGACCTCGGTGACATAGGCATGCAGATTTGCGACATCGACGGCGTTGTTGCGGAAGGCCAGCGGCCGCAGCACGAGGTGCGGCGCGGTCTTGTCGATATAGTCGGCAGGCCGCGGATTGGGATGGAAGACCGAACGCGTGCCGCTTTCGATGCGTCTCAGTCCGACCGGTGCGGCAACCGTATGCGCGAACAGCCAGCCGACATAGGGCAGGGCCGTTAGCCGATAGTACCAGTCGATGCCGCCCGGCCAGGGATGGGTCGCGGGCGCCAGCAGGATGAGGCCCGCCGTCTTCGCCGGATGGCGAAGAGCGAAGCTCGCGGCGATCGCGCCACCGAAGGAATGGCCGACGATGATCGCCCGGGTTATGCTTCTCTTCTCCATCAGCTTTGCAATCGCATCCGCCTGGCCATCGGGGCGATCATTCGCCCGCCCGCCGCGCTCGGAGTATCCGTGGCCCGGCCGGTCGACGAAAAGCATCTCTGCGCGGCCTTCG
The DNA here is from genome assembly GCF_001425225.1 of Ensifer sp. Root127. NCBI lineage: Bacteria > Pseudomonadati > Pseudomonadota > Alphaproteobacteria > Hyphomicrobiales > Rhizobiaceae > Ensifer > Ensifer sp. Root127. Next base: position 173,567 of record NZ_LMDX01000044.1, on the reverse strand, counting down.
AAGACAGGAGCAAAGGCATGCATCTGATCGAGCAGGTTGCCGCTCGCACCGTGGATGAAGACGAGAGGAGCTAGGTCGGCCCCGGCTGTCGCCTGCAGGTGGACGCTGTTCATGCGGAAGCCGCCGACGTCGATCAGTTCGCCTGTGTTCGGGAACCGCGCGCTGATGTTTTGTGCGCTACGCAGGCTGTAGGCAATACCTGCGAGGGTGAGGGCAACGATCAACACGACGGCTAGAACCATTGTCTCGGCGGCTCCTCTTACTCGGCAGTGTACACGAACATCCCAGGGATAGGGTCAATGGTCTTCTGCTATTGCAGAGCCATCGTGGCCAGATTTCGTTCAGCGCGCGCTGACGGGTCAGAATGAACTCAGGCAATGCAGTGACGCGGTCGCCCTTGCCGTAGCGGCGATCGTGTCGATCGACGATGTGCACGGGCGGAGCGCCGAACTGGTCGGCCGTAATATCGACGATGACGTTGCCGCACTCGACCCGGGCGTGGCTTTGCCAGCCGGCGTCGCCAAGGAAGCCGAAATCGCCCAATTCCGGCCCGGAAGATGACAGGCGGGGCGTGCCGCTTGCCCATGAAGCCTCGAAACCTTCAGCCGCCAGGGCACGCGACAGAAACAGACTTGTGCGCCCGCATGTCCATTGAGAGGGCGTGACCGGCGCATCGCCGTTCCAGGCGCTATGCCATTCCAGCCAGATCGGCTCCATGAACTGGCGCGCTGCCGTGGCAAGGTTGCGGATAGCGGCCAGTTCCGTGGGAGGCGTCATCGCGGGGCCTGCGCTTGCTTCGGCATCCGGCCGGTTTACGTCTTGCTGCCCGCGAGCTTTTCGGTCAGCTCGCCCAGTTGCTCCTGTGCCTTGCGATCGGCTGGATAGATTGCCAGGAACTGCTCCCAGGCCCTGAGCGCCAGCTCGTCCTTGCCGGCGGAGCCGAGGATTGCGGCCATGCCGGCGAGCGCGCCGAAATGCCGAGGCTCGAGCGACAGGACATGATTGATGTCCGACATCGACTTGCGATAGTTGCCCATCGTGTAGTGCAGGGTCGCGCGGCGGTTCCAGCCTTCGACGTAGCTCGGGGCCAGCGTGATCACCTGGTCGAGGATATCGAGGGCTGCCGCCGGCTTATTGTCGGTGATGGACTTGTCGGCCCACTGCATCAGCAGGTTGACCGTCGCGCTGCCGGAATCCTGCCATTCCAGGCGGATCTGGTTGGCGAGTTCGCGCGCCTTGTCGGCGTCCCGTTCCTTCTTGAGGTCGGAGAACAGGGCGTCGAGGCGTTGCTTTGGGGTGGTGAGGCTGGCGGCCTCGGTTTCCGGTGCCGTCTCTGCGGCGAAAGTCAGGGTGCCGGCTCCAACTGAGGCGGCGAGAAGGGCGGAACACGCCAGAATCAAGGGTACAAAAACTCGCATGGCGAGCATGTTAGCTCGCCACGGAATAAGATCAAAATCAATTTTGGGACATCGCCGAAGCGAGACGCCAAACAGAAACCAGTCTGGGCCTCAGCCCTGACGTGCCTTGAAGCGCGGGTTCTGCTTATTGATGATGTAGATACGGCCCTTGCGACGAACCAGACGGTTTTCGCGATGGCGGGTCTTCAGCGACTTGAGCGAATTCTTGATCTTCATTTTCCTGATCCGCAGGTTTCGGGGAAACAAAATTCGCCCGGTATTTCTAACAATCAAAAGCGCGCCATTCAGCGCGCTCCATAAGGTGGGATGGCAAATACCGTGTCACCCCTGTTGTGTCAACCGCAAGACACCGGATTTTGGCGCCTTGCCCCGCATTTCTGTGGCTTTGAGGCTCACGTCAAGCGGGTGAGGTGACCCATCTTGCGGCCCGGTCGCGCTTCCGTCTTGCCGTAGAGATGGACGAAAACGTTATCCTTGGCAAGCCAGGCCGGCACATCGTCGATGTCGTCGCCGATCAGGTTCTGCATCACGCAGTCGGAGTGGCGAACGGGATTGCCGAGCGGCAGGCCGGCCACGGCGCGAATGTGCTGCTCGAATTGCGAGACGATGCAGGCCGCCTCCGTCCAGTGGCCGGAATTATGCACGCGCGGCGCCATTTCATTGGCGACGAGGCTACCGTCGGCAAGCACGAAGAACTCCACGCCGATGACGCCGACATAGCCGAGCGCATCGAGGATCGCCTTGGCCGCAGTGCGCGCGGTCTCGGCGGTGGCAGGGCCAATGGCGGCGGGTACGGTGGAGGTATGCAGAATGCCGTTGCGGTGAACGTTCTCTGCCGGATCGAAGCAGGCGACGGCGCCATCAACCGAGCGGGCAGCAATGATGGAGATTTCCCGTTCGAACGGCACGAAGCTTTCGAGGATCAGCGGCACGGAGCCGAGCGCCGCGAAGGCGCCTTGCGGGTTGTCCTGCCCGGAGCGGAACACGCGTTGGCCCTTGCCGTCATAGCCGAGGCGGCGGGTCTTCAGGACGCCGGAACCGCCGAAATCGGCAAGTGCTGCTTCAAGATCGGCCTGGCTGTCGACGGCATGGAAACGGGCGGTGACGATGCCGCTGTCGTTGAGGAAGCGTTTTTCGACCAGGCGGTCCTGGGCGGCTTCCAGTGCCTTCGGCGGCGGGAAGACAGGTCGGGCACGGGCGAGCCTCTCGGCGGCCGCAACCGGCACATTCTCGAATTCGTAGGTGACGATGTCGCAGGCGGCCGCCAGCGCATCGAGCGCGCGCTCATCGTCATAGGCGGCAACGATCTGTTCGTTTGCCAGCTGCGCTGCCGGACAGTCGGACTGCGGCTCGAGGATGATGGTGCGGAAGTTCAGCCGTGCAGCAGACATGGCCAGCATGCGGCCGAGCTGGCCGCCGCCAATGATGCCAATGGTTGTCATGCGTCGTCCACCGGATACTCGGCGACGGCGACGGTCTGCTGTTCGCGCCAGTCGTCGAGACGGTCGGCAAGGTCGTTGTCGCTGAGCGCCAGTACGGCTGCGGCGAGTAGTGCCGCGTTGACCGCGCCGGCGCGTCCGATCGCCAGTGTTCCGACGGGAATGCCGGCCGGCATCTGGACGATCGACAGCAGGCTGTCCTGCCCGGACAGTGCCTTCGACTGCACCGGCACGCCGAACACCGGCAACGGCGTCATCGAGGCGCACATGCCCGGCAGATGGGCGGCACCGCCGGCACCGGCGATGATGACCTTGAAGCCTTCGTCGCGCGCGCCCTTGGCGAAGCTTACCAGCCGATCAGGTGTGCGGTGTGCAGAAACGATGCGAGCCTCATAGGCAATGTCGAGCGCGTCGAGCGTATCGGCGGCGTTCTTCATCGTCTCCCAGTCGGACTGGCTTCCCATGATGATGGCGACGGGTGGGGTCGTGGTGTCGAGCACGTCTTTAAAGTTCCGCTTCAGGCGATGATGTCGGGGATGATCTGGTCTTCGAGCTTGGTGATTTTGTCCTTGATGACCAGCTTCTTCTTCTTCATGCGCTGAATTCTCAGCGCATCGCAGCCGGTCTGAATCATGGCGTTGATCGCAGCATCATAATCTTCATGTTCCTGCCTCAGCCGCGCGGCGGTCAATCTGAGTTCGGCCTGGTCCTGGTCCGGCATGCAAAGCGATCCCCATCAGCCCGGTTGCGAAGTCCTCCTCGAACCGGAATTTCATGCGCCGCTCTATCACATCTTGGGCGGTAACGGGAAGTTATCCGTCGTCATCATTTCGCCTTCGACAAATGAAAAATGGCATGGCACAGTAGTAAGGTTACAACCATGGAACATCCGGCATTTACCTGCCGGATGCAAGCAAAAGGAAGGGACTGCCAATGACCATTGAGGCTCATCTTGCAACGCTTGAGAAAAAACATGGCGCACTGGAGCAGGAGCTCCATGCAGCAATGAACCAGCCGTCCATCGAGGACGAAATGATCAGCGACATCAAGCGAAGGAAGCTGCGCATCAGGGACGAAATCGAAAGGATTCGCTCCTCGACTCACTGATTATAAACGGTATTTCCCAGTAACAACGGGAGGTGTCCTCTCCGCGGAGACGACGCAACAAGGTTCACAACCAATCCCCTCAACGGAAGATACGGATCGCTCGACCGGGTTTGAGACCCGGTCGATTTGTGTCAGGCCGCGGTTACGCTTCCGTCCGGCTGTCAGGCCCAGAATTGATCCAACCATAGGTTGAGCCTGTCGAAGCCAGGGCGGTTGATCGCATATATCCGCCGCGTACCGTTGGCCGAAACCGAAACCAGATTGCAGTCGAGCAGGGCCTTCAGGTGCTGTGATACCGCGGGCCGGCTGATCGGCAATCCTTCGGCCAGTTCGTTGACCGTTTTCGGCGCGCGCCGCAGTTCCTCCAGCAGGTAACGCCGGTTGGGATCCGCGATGGCATCGAAAGGGTCCGCAATGGTCATGACCGGACGTTAAGCGAAATCACCGCGGGCGGCAAGAAATTTGTGCGCTGCGGCATTTTCGTTTTGCTTTGCAATATGATCGATCGCTTGAATGCAGTCAGGCGCCGGCCAGCAGGCTGTTGAGGCTGTCCCACAGCAGCTTCAGCCCGGCGATGAAAGCCATGCTATACATGAACGGATAGAAGATCTGCGGCTTCATGCGGCGAACGATGAAGGCACCGCAGACGGTGGCAACGATCGCCAGCGGAAACAGCGTCGCGGAGATCTTGAGATTGCTCATGTCGAGCTGGCCAAGCGCGAAATAGGGAATGAGCTTGACGGCATTGAGGATGGCGAAGAAGCGCACGATGGTGCCGGTGTATTCGCGCGGATCGAGCTGAAGCGGCAGGGCGTAGATCTGAAAAGGCGGGCCGCCGGCGTGGGCGACAAAGCTGCCATAGCCGGCAAACGAGCCCCAGAGTGTTGCGGGACCAGCCCGCTGCTGCTTGGGCGTGATCGTTATTCCGTTGCGCATGCGCCAGACATTGTAGACATAGCGCAGGACGAACAGCACGGTGATGAGGCCGATGATCAGGCGCAGATAGTCGCGCGAGACATAGGCCGACGTCGCCCAGCCGATGAGAATGCCGGCGATGGCGCCGGGCAGGAGCATGAACAGGGTTTTGCGATCGCCGTGCTTGCGCCACATCCAGAGCGAGACGAGGTCCATCGCGATCAGGATCGGTAAAAGCAGCGCGGCCGCCTGAACCGGCGAGACGGCCATCGACAGGATCGGCACGCCCATCAACGAAAGGGCCTCGCCCATGCCGCCCTTGCTGAGGCCAACGAGAAGAACCGCCGGGATGGCGATGAGATAGAAGTCCAGGTCGGGAAGCATCGGTGGCGGTTGATCCTTTTGACGTCTCCGTCTATCGGTTTTCCCAAACGAAATCGAGCGCTGGTTTCCGCCGACATGCGGGCACAGCTAGAAATGGATGTCATGAGCAACACAATAGAACGCTGCCGCCTGGTGCTGATTGCGCCGGATATCGCTGATCCGGCGGATCGCGCCAAGGTGCTTGCCGACGCCTTGAAGGGCGGCGACGTCGCTTCGGTGATCGTGCCGCAATATGGCCTCGATGACGCCGAGTTCCAGAAACACGCCGAGCGCCTCGTGCCGATCATCCAGGAGGCTGGAGCCGCTGCGCTGATCGAGGGCGATTCCCGGGTCGCCGGACGCGCCAGGGCCGATGGCCTGCATATTTCCGGCAATGCCGAAGCACTTGGCGAGGCGGTCGAGAAGCACACGCCGAAGCTTATCGTCGGCGGCGGCAATGCGGCCGATCGCCATCACGCGCTTCAAATCGGCGAAGTGCGTCCGGACTACGTGTTCTTCGGCAAGACGGATGGCGACATCAAGCCGGATGCGCATCCGAAGAACCTGGCGCTCGCCGAATGGTGGGCCTCGATGATCGAGATCCCCTGCATCGTCATGGGTGGCACGGATCCGCAGTCCGCATTGGCGGCGGCCGAGACCGGCGCCGAATTCGTGGCGCTTCGCCTGGCCGTCTTCGGCGAGCCCGAGCAGGCGCCGTCGGTGGTCGCCGCCGTCAACGCGCTTCTTGACGAAAAAGCGCCACGGTTTGAAGCTTAAGACGTGTCGATGTTGAACCGCCTGTCGTCAAAGCTCAGTTGGGGCGTTGCCCTCCTTGCCGCCACCGCTGCCGTGGCGACGCCGGTGCGCGCGCAGGAAAAGCCGGCTCCAGTGCCGGAGCTGGGCGTCAACGCCGATGATAGTGGCGCTGCAAAGCGCGGCCGCATCACCCCCTTCAATGGCGCGGCGCTGCCTGAAGAAGGCACTGGCAAGCCTGGGGCCAAGCCGGCTCATCCGGCGGACAAGAAGAAGGCTGGTGATGGCACGGTGCCTTCGCAGGGCGTCAATGTCTTTGACCGCATGGGCGCCGAACTGCCGGCACTACCTGCGGAAAAGCCATTCGCCGGCAAGGTCGACGACGCCTACGGCGCTTTCCAGCGCGGCTATTATCTGACGGCGATGGATCTCGCACTTCCGCGCGCGCAGCTCGGCGATCCTGCCGCGCAAACGCTTGTTGCCGAAATCCTGCAGCAGGGCCTCGGCGTGGTGCGCAATGCCAAGCAGGCGGCGTTCTGGTACGGACAGGCGGCTGAAAACGGCGACCCGGCCGCCATGTTCAAATACGCGCTGATCCTGATGGAGGGGCGCTACGTCAAGCGCGACCGCAAGAAGTCCGAAGAACTGATGAAGAAGGCGGCCGATCTCGGCAATGGGTCGGCCCAGTTCAACTATGGCCAGACGCTCGTGGCCGACAGCCCCGGACCGAAGGGTCTGAAGGCCGCTATGCCCTACTACGAAAAATCGGCCGAGCAGGGGATCGCCGACGCGCAATATGCGCTGTCGCAGATCTATCTCAACGTCGATGGCATTGACGAAGGCAAGCGGGCGCGGGCCAGGGAATGGCTGCTTCGGGCGGCCCATGCCGGCTACGATACGGCGCAGCTTGATATCGCCATCTGGATGATCGAAGGCATTGCCGGCGATCGCAACCTGGAGGACGGTTTCGGCTGGATGAAGCGGGCGGCGGAAGGCGGCAATGTCGTGGCGCAGAACCGGCTGTCGCATCTCTATGTCAACGCCATCGGCACCCGGCCCAATCCGGTCGAGGCGGCGAAGTGGTATGTGCTGTCGCGCCGGGCCGGCCTCAAGGACGATGCGCTGGAAGACTTCTACCTCGGTCTCAACGAGCAGCAGCAGAAGGCGGCACTCAGCGCAGCCAACAAGTTCCGCTCGAGCTGACCGGCATTCCACTGCATGTATCCTTAAATCCTATTCGATTTAAGGATAAAAACATGCAGCAAAAATCAAAGTGCTACAGCGACCTTTGCGCGTCTAATAAGACGCGCGCCGCTGTAGGCGCCTGAATCTCGGCTGTTCGGCCGAGCCAGGCGCTATTTCTCTTGAACTTCCGGGATTTTTGTGGTCTTGAAGCCCCGGTTTTTGCCCCTGGCGCCATGGTTTTCCGGCACGCCCCGGGCGGAGTGATCTTCACTCGGTTTTTTGACGATGGGACTCGATGACAGGCATTGCCCGATCGGCAGGTGCTATCCCCGTGTTCCGTCACACAGGTTCAATGTCCGATCGAGAAGGCTCGATCGGCCTTCGCTTCACAAGGATCGCCAGATGGCCCGTTCAGCTCTCCTCAATGTCATGGTCCAGGCCGCCTTCAAGGCCGGCAAGTCGCTGGCGCGCGATTTCGGTGAAGTCCAGAACCTGCAGGTCTCGCTCAAGGGACCGGGCGACTACGTGTCCCAGGCCGACCGCAAGGCCGAAAAGCTCATCCGCGAAGAACTGCTGAAGGCGCGTCCGACCTATGGCTTCCTCGGCGAGGAAGGCGAGGAGATCATCGGCACCGATGGCGCCCATCGCTGGATCGTCGATCCGCTCGACGGCACCACCAACTTTCTGCACGGCATTCCGCATTTTGCTGTCTCGATTGCGCTAGAGCGCCAGGGCGAGATCGTCGGCGCTGTCGTGTTCAACCCGGCAACCGACGAACTGTATACCGCCGAGCGTGGTGGCGGCGCCTTCCTCAATGACCGTCGCCTGCGCGTCGCTGCGCGCAAGGCCTTATCGGATGCAGTGATCGCCACCGGCACGCCGCATCTCGGTCGTGGCAATCACGGCAAATACCTGATCGAACTGCGCCACGTGATGGGCGAAGTCGCCGGCATCCGCCGCATGGGCTCGGCGGCACTCGATCTCGCCTATGTTGCAGCCGGCCGTTTCGACGGCTACTGGGAGCGCGACTTGGCCGCCTGGGACATTGCGGCCGGTGTGCTTCTGATCCGCGAAGCCGGTGGCTGGTCGACGGATATCGATGGCGGAGCCAAGCCGGTCGACGAGGGTTCGATCGTTTGCGGCAACGAATACATCACCAAGGCGCTGCGCGACGTCGTTCACCGTCCGATCCCGTCGAAATAATCGACGGCCCGTCCGTTTCCTGCTTGCCAAGCCTCCGGCGCTCCATGTGTCGGAGGCTTTTTGTTTTTTCCTTCAATTCGGCGCAAAGCTCCACTACAGCGCCACACGTTAAACAGGACGCGCGATGGATGCTGCAGCGCGTTAACTTGCTGCATAACTTTCTCTTAAATCGATTCCGATTTGAGGAATTATGCAGTAGGCTCCGACGCGTCGCGGCACCGTTCCGCCAAATGCAACCGGGAGAATGGTATACCCATGACGAAACTGCATCTGTCCGGGTGGGACGGTCGGGAAGGGGTGGAAGCAGACTACAATCCGCATAAGCTTTCGAGCCCCATGCATTTTTTCTGGACCATGGTGATTTTCCTGATCATCGTCGGTTTCGTCGGCGCGATCCTCTTTCGGCAGGCACACAATGCCTTCCTCGCCAATCCCGGCCTGAACGGCCTGATCCTCGGGGTGCTGCTGATCGGCATCCTGCTGGCGTTCAACCATGTGCTCGGGCTTCGTCCAGAGGTGCGCTGGTTCAATTCTTTCCGCGCCGCCGGCAGCGCCGACAAGGTCGGGCGGGATCCGGTCCTGCTGTCGCCGATGCGCGCGCTGATCGGTGGCCGCCAGACGGCGATCTCGACGACGGCGCTGCGGTCGATCCTGGATTCGATTGCAACACGGCTGGATGAATCGCGCGACACGACGCGGTATCTGACCGGTCTGCTCGTCTTCCTCGGCCTGCTCGGCACCTTCTGGGGTCTGCTCGGCACGATCGGCTCCATCAACACCGTCATCCAGTCGCTGGATGCCGGTTCCGGCAGCACCGAGGACGTGCTGGGCGCTCTCAAGAACGGCCTGTCGGCGCCGCTGACCGGCATGGGAACGGCGTTCTCGACGTCGCTCTTCGGCCTTTCCGGCTCGCTGATCCTCGGCTTTCTCGATCTGCAGGCGGGTCGGGCTCAGAACCGTTTCTATACCGAGCTTGAAAACTGGCTCTCCTCCGTCACCGATGTCGGATCGGAACTCTCGATTGCCGGCGACCTGTCGACCGGCGCGCCGGTCGAGGAGCTGAAGCGCCTGACGGACCAGCTCGTCCGCCTCAACCATGAAGGCGGTTCCAACCAGCGCACGACGGCGGCAATGGCGAGCCTGGCTGAAGGTATTCAGGGTCTGGTCAAGAACATGCGCGGCGAGCAGCAGATGCTGCGCGACTGGATCGAGGCGCAGCAGGAAGAGGCGAAGGCGATGCGCAAGACGCTGGACAAGCTCACGACGCGCATCGGCCACTCCGAGCGCATTTCAGTGAACAGCGAGAAGTCCGGATCGCAGGCCAAGCTCAGCCATGCGGACGATACCGGAGGGGAATGATCCATGGCGCTTGCCCGAAAAGGCCGTTCACAGCGCACGATCGACTATTGGCCCGGTTTCGTCGACGCATTGTCGACCCTGCTCCTGTCGATCATGTTCCTGCTCAGCGTCTTCGTGCTGGCGCAGTTCCTGCTCAGCCGCGAAATCAGCGGCAAGGACGAGGTTCTGACCCGGCTGAACAGCCAGATCAACGAGCTGACACAGCTGCTCGCGCTCGAAAAGAGCGGCAAGCAGGATCTGGAGGATTCACTCGCCAATCTCCAGGCCTCCCTCTCCCAGTCGGAAGGCGAGCGTTCTCGCCTGAAAGCCTTGCTCGACCAGGGCGCCGGCAGCACGGATGCCGCCAACGAGAAGCTTGGGCGTGTCGGTGCCGAGCTTGACGCCGAACGCCAGACCAGCGCCCGTGCCATGAGCCAGATCGAGCTTCTCAACCAGCAGATCGCGGCGCTGCGCAGCCAGATCGCGGCGATCGAAGAGGCATTGCAGGCGTCGGAAGCCAAGGACCAGTCTTCGCAGACGAAGATCGCCGATCTCGGTCGCCGGCTGAATGTCGCGCTGGCGCAGCGGGTGCAGGAACTAAACCGCTATCGTTCCGATTTCTTCGGACGGCTGCGCGAAATCCTGTCCGATCGCGAAAACATCCGCATCGTCGGCGACCGCTTCGTCTTCCAGTCGGAAGTGCTTTTCCCCTCCGGCGGCAACGAACTCAATCCTGAGGGCCAGACTGAAATGGCCAAGCTCGCCTCGGCGCTGCTCGACCTTGCCAAGGAAATTCCGGCGGAGATCAACTGGGTGCTGCGCGTCGACGGGCACACGGACAATGTACAGCTTTCAGGCACCGGCCGTTTTGCCGACAACTGGGAGCTTTCGTCCGCCCGTGCCACATCCGTCGTCAAGTTCCTGATCTCCAAGGGCGTGCCGGCCGACAGGCTGGTCGCCGCCGGTTTCGGCGAGTATCAGCCGATCGCCGAGGGCGAGAGCGTCGAAGCGCGGTCGCAGAACCGTCGTATCGAGCTGAAGCTGACCGAGAAATAGGCTCAAGGATAGCCCTCGGTCCGACGCCCTTGAATTGACCTTGACGTGCGCGTAACACTTGCATCCACAACATGCAGGGGGAAGCTTGCATCTTGGCGGATGCAGGGGAGGGCGCCGTTAATGGATTGCGATGTACTGGTCGTCGGTGCTGGGCTTGCCGGTCTTGTGGCCGCGTCTGAGGCAGCAGCGCTTGGCCGCAAGGTGATCGTTCTCGATCAGGAGGGGGAGCAGAACCTCGGCGGTCAGGCCTTCTGGTCGCTAGGCGGTCTCTTTTTCGTCGACAGTCCCGAGCAGCGGCGCATGGGTATCAAGGACAGTCGCCAGCTCGCCCGCCAGGACTGGATGGGCTCGTCGCAATTCGATCGTCCCGAGGACCACTGGCCGCGATTGTGGGCCGATGCCTATCTCGATTTCGCTGCCGGCGAGAAGCGCAGCTGGCTGCATTCGCTCGGCATGCGCTGGTTCCCCGTCGTCGGCTGGGCCGAGCGCGGTGGCGGCCTTGCGCATGGGCATGGCAATTCTGTTCCGCGCTTCCACGTCACCTGGGGCACCGGCCCGGCTGTTATCGAGCCGTTCGTGCGGCTGACGCGCGAGGCGGAAAGCCGCGGCCTCGTGCGTTTTCGCTTCCGCCACCGCGTCGACGAACTGGTGACGACGGATGGGGCGGTCACCGGCGCGCGCGGTTCGGTGCTCAAGGCCGATCCGGTCGGCCGCGGCCAGCGCAGCTCGCGTGATGTCGCCGGCGATTTCGAGATTTCGGCGGGCGCGGTGATCGTGACATCGGGCGGCATCGGCGGCAACCATGAGCTGGTACGGCGCAACTGGCCACGCAAGCGGCTGGGCCAGCCGCCGGCGACGATGGTCTGCGGCGTGCCGCATCATGTCGATGGCCGCATGCTGGAGATTGCCGGCCGCGCCCGCGGCTCGGTCATCAATTCCGATCGCATGTGGCACTACACCGAAGGCCTGAAGAATTTCGATCCGATCTGGCCGGATCACGGCATCCGCATCCTGCCCGGTCCGTCGTCCTTCTGGTGCGATGCTGACGGCAATCGCTTTTCAGCGCCAGCGATGCCCGGCTTCGATACGCTCGGCACCTTGCAGGCCATCCGCGAAAGCGGCCATGACTACAGCTGGTTCATCCTGACGCGGGCGATCATCAAGAAGGAATTTGCCCTATCCGGTTCCGAACAGAACCCTGATCTGACCGGCAAAAGCATCTCTCTCCTGCTCAAGCGGCTGGGCAAGAACCCGCCCGGACCGGTGCAGGCTTTCATGGACAGGGGAGAGGATTTCATCGTTCGCGATCGGCTCGACGATCTCGTGCCGGCGATGAATGCGCTGACGGCTGAGAACCGGCTGTCGGTCGATCACCTGCGCGAGCAGATCGAGGCGCGCGACCGCGAGATCACCAATCCCTTCTCGAAGGATGCGCAGGTGACGGCGATCCGCGGGGCACGGTCCTACCGCGGTGACCGGCTGCTGCGTACCGCCAAACCGCACCGCCTGCTCGACCCCAAGGCCGGGCCGCTGATTGCCGTCAGGCTGCATATCCTGACGCGCAAGACGCTCGGCGGCCTGCAGACCAACCTGGCCGGCCAGGTGCTGGAGCAGTCGGGCGAACCGGTGCCGGGCCTTTACGCTGCAGGTGAAGTCGCAGGCTTCGGCGGCGGCGGCATGCATGGCTACAACGCGCTGGAAGGCACGTTTCTCGGCGGCTGCATCTATTCCGGCCGTGTCGCCGGGAGGCATGCGGGTGCGGTCTAAGCGGGCTGAATCGGCTATCGTTGTCCGCGTGTCGGGCCCCTCACCCTAGCCCTCTCCCCGCAAGCGGGGAGAGGGGACGCATGCTGCAGTCGGCCCAGCGCTTGTTATGGCCAGAGCTTCCCGGAAAAGTGCGAAGCGGTTTCGGCCAGGGAATGCGAAATACATGAGCGTTTTGATGGCCCCGCCTAAGACGGAGACGCTCGAGATCGGCGAGCGCGTGCCACATATCCCTTCTCCCCGCAGGCGGGGAGAAGGCGGCGGCAGCCGGATAGGGGCCGATCCGGCAGATGGGGTCAAGTAACTCTGATCAATCCATCTGGATGTTGGCGTCGCGAACGACAGGCGTCCATTTTGCGAGCTCGGCCTTCACATGCGCGGCAAGCTCCTGCGGCGTAGAGCCGACGATGGTTGCGCTGAATTCCTTCATCCGCTCGACCACGGCCGGGTCCGCAAGCGCTTTGTTGGCGGCTTCGTTCAGGCGGGCGACAACCGGCTCGGGCGTGTTGGCCGGTGCAAACAGCGCGTTCCAGGTATAGGTTTCGTAGCCCGGAATGCCTGCCTCCGCGACCGTCGGAACGTCGGGGAAGGATGGCGCGCGTTCGGCGGTCGTTACCGCAAGCGCCCGCAAGGTGCCGGCCTTGATGTGGCTGGAGGAGGACGGCAGGTTGTCGAACATGATCGGCACCTGGTTGCCGATGACGTCGTTGAGCGCCGGTCCGGCGCCCTTGTAGGGGATATGCTGCATGTTGACGCCGGCCATCTTCTTGAAGAGCTCGCCGGAGAGGTGCAGCGGCGTGCCATTGCCGGAAGAAGCGTAGGCATATTCATCGGGCTTGGCCTTGAGCAGTGCCAGAAGCTCCTCGACGGTCTTGGCCGGCAGCTCCGGATTGACCACCAGCACGTTCGGAACGACGACCAGAAGCGAGATCGGAGCGAAGTCCTTTTCCGGGTCATAGGGCTTGGTCTTGAGGATCAGCGGGTTGAGGGCGTGCGTCGCCACCGTGCCCATGAGGATCGTATAGCCGTCCGGGTCGGCGCGCGCGACATTGTCGGCACCGAGGTTGCCACCGGCGCCGGCGACATTCTGGACGATGACCTGCTGGCCGAGATCCTCCGACATCTTCTGCGCCACGATCCGCGCGACCACGTCGGTCGAGCCGCCGGCGGCAAAGGGAACGACAAGGGTGATTGCGCGATCCGGAAAGTCCTGGGCATTCGCCTGGATGCCGGAGCCGAGAACGGTGAGTGCGGTGAAGCCGAGGGCAAGCGCCGCCCGGCGGGTCAACTTCGAAAATGTCATTAGGTTCCTCCCTGAACAATCCACATCGGTCGTGGCGGCCGAAAAAAGCCGGCACCTATAGAATAGGGTCCGGCTTTCCAGCTGCAATGGCATGCCGGACATGCCGGCATGCGACTATGGTAGTGGTCGTCTTACTTCCCCGGGTTCAGGAACAGCTCCTCGGCGCCGTGGTTGAACTGCAAACGGGCCAGCTTGGCATAGAGCCCGTCCTGCCGGATCAGCGAGGCATGGGTTCCCTCTTCGACGATCCGGCCGTGTTCCATCACGAGGATGCGGTCGGCCTTCAAGACGGTTGCGAGCCGGTGGGCGATGACAACAGTCGTGCGTTCATGCAGCAAGCCTTCGAGTGCCTTCTGCACCAGTGTCTCGCTTTCGGCGTCGAGCGCCGAGGTCGCCTCGTCGAGCAAAAGGATCGGCGCGTTGCGCAGGATGGCGCGGGCAATGGCGATGCGCTGGCGCTGGCCGCCCGAGAGCGTGATGCCACGCTCGCCGACAAGCGTGTCGTAGCCCTTCTCCATCCGGCCGATGAATTCGTCGGCCTGGGCGGCGACGGCAGCGGCGCGCACCGCCTCACGGCTTGCACCCGGCAGGCCGAAGGCAATGTTGTCGTGGACGGAGGAGGCGAAGATGGTGACGTCCTGCGGCACGATCGCCAGGCGGTCGCGCAGATCCTTCGGGTCCACGGTGCGGATATCGACGCCATCGACCGTGATGGCACCCTTTGCCGGATCGTAGAACCGCAGCAGCATCGAAAAGACGGTGCTCTTGCCCGCGCCGGATGGGCCGACAATGGCGACGGTTTCACCCGGTTTGATCGCAAAGCTCAGGCCGTTCAGGCTCTTGTAATCAGGGCGCGCGGGATAGGCGAAATAGACTTCGTCGAAGCTGATGGCGCCGAGCGCCGGCGCCGGCATGGCGACGGGGGTTTCGGGCGCCTCGATTTCCGGGACTTCGGTCAAGAGCTCGTTCAACCGCTCGGCGGCACCGGCTGCCTGCGAGAGCTCGCCCCAGACCTCCGATAGCGATCCGAGGCTACCGGCGGCGAAGACCGAATAAAGCAGGAACTGGCTGAGGGTTCCGGCCGAGAGATTGTCCGCCAGCACGTCGCGCGCGCCGAACCACAGGACGGCGACAACGCTGCCAAACACCATGGTGATGGCGAAGGCTGTCAGCACCGAGCGGGCCTTGATGGCCGCGCGTGCCGCGCCGAAGGCATCTTCGACGGCGTTGCCGAAGCGGTTGTTGGCGATGTCCTCGCTGTTGAAGGCCTGAACCGTGCGCGAGGCGGCGATCGCCTCGCCGGCATAGGCCGATGCCATCGCCAGGGTGTCCTGTGCCTCGCGCGAGCGGCGGCGGACGGAGCGGCCGAAGCCGACCAGCGGAAACACGATCACCGGGATTGCCGCCAGCACCAGGCTCGACAGCTTCGGGCTGGTATAGACCATCATGCCGATGGCGCCGAGACACAGGATCAGGTTGCGAAGTGCTACCGATGCCGTCGCGCCGACGGCGGACTTCAGCTGCGTGGTATCGGCGGTCAGCCGCGAGACGATCTCGCCCGACTGGTTCACGTCGAAGAACGACGCGGAAAGGCGGGTGACGTGCTGGAAGACGTTGCGCCGGAGATCCGCGACAATGCGCTCGCCAAGGGTGATGACGAAATAGTAGCGGGCCGCACTGGCCAAAGCCAGGATGATGGCGAGCATCATCAGCATCGAGAAATAGGTATTGATGAAGCCGCTGTCGGAATTGGAGAAGCCGTTGTCGACCATGCGCCTGACGGCGAGCGGCAGCGTCAGGGTCGTCACCGCAGCGATAACGAGCGAAATCCCGGCGCCGATGACCAGATGGCGGTAGCGCTTGAGGTAGGGCAGCAGCGTGGCGAGAGGGCGAATGGATTTACGCGCTGGTGACTGGTTTGCTCGTTCGGACACATGACCCCCGTTCGCCAATCACGGAGGGGGCGGGTTTGCCCATGAGTCTTCCGCGCGGCACTTGTTATCCCGCGGACCTTGATGTATAGGCACGGCATCGAATTGGGAAGCCGTGGCCCATCAGCCGGTCCGCGGCTTCATTTACGTGTTCGGTCTCGAAGTCGCAATGCCTTGCGACAATTGGACCCTGGAACTCTAGGAAGATCGTTATGAAGGCAGACATCCATCCCGACTATCACCTGATCAAGGTGGTCATGACTGACGGCACCGAATACGAAACCCGCTCGACCTGGGGTTCGGCAGGCGCCACCATGAACCTGGAAATCGACCCGAAGTCGCACCCGGCTTGGACGGGCGGCAACCAGCAGCTCATGGACCGCGGCGGCCGCGTCTCCAAGTTCAAGAAGCGTTTCGAAGGCCTCGGCCTCTAATCGCACGCTCTCTTGGCGCGTTTTCGAAGCCCGGCTCTGCCGGGCTTTTTGTTGTGCGGATTTCCGTTCCGACTTAAGGCCGATCTTTGATCGTGCGAGCCGGCTCAAGCCGCGCATGAAAAAACCCGGCTAGAGGCCGGGTTCGTTTCGTTGGCAGCGAACTGCCGAATATCTTGAAATCAGTTGGTGCCGAAGGCCGTCTGCAAGAGCTTAATCTGCGCCTTGACGCCGTTCTGGTTATCAGGAACGAAGGTCGAGGCTTCCTGCGGACGGTAGATCTCGCGATCGAGCAGGGCGACGCGGTTCTGCAGGCGCAGTGAGCGCTCGATGAGGTCGCGGAATGCTTCCGGCAGCTCACTCCAGCCGGGCGCGCTGCGGTCGACGTTGAAGCTGTCGAGGCGAACCTTGCTCTTTTCCGACAGCACCTGGTCGCGGCTCATCTCGCCGTTGTTGACAGCGCGTTGAAGCAGGAGCCATGATGCCATCTGCATGAGACGCGTGGTCAGACGCATGGATTCTGCTGCATAGAGGACCGATGCCATGCGCGGCAGGACCTTGGAGGCCAGGCGACCGGGGCCGTCGAGATAGCTCGCGGTTTCTTCGACCAGACCCATGCCTTCCGAATAGAGCGCCTTGAACTGCGCCGACGCCGCCGCGTGTCCCGCGAAACTGACGGTATTCAATCCTCTTTCGGACATGACCTGTTTTCCCTGGTTCAAACGCATCACGACAGTCGGGTAACGGGCGGTTTTGGGAAAAGTTTCCTTGCCGCCTCTATGCCTGAAGAATGATGCCATAGCGCATTTCGCGCAAGAGCATTCTTAAGAAAGGGTTAATCTCCACAATTCTTTGCAGCGACATATATCAAAACAAAAAAAGAGCCGCGGAAAGCGGCTCTCAAGGTAAAACAGGGAGAAAAATCAGACCCATTCGCCAGTCGGAGAAATTGTCTGAGTCCGGAAAGCTCCGGATAAACAGACAATCGCAGAGAATGCTTAATATACCGTTAAGAAAGCGCCGTTTCGGGCCGTTTGTCCTTGTGCGATCGTCAGCGGAACAGGCCTTCGGCCGCAGATCGGCTTGCGGATTTGCGCTCGCGCTCCGCCTCGAGCCGGGCGATTTCCTCCTTCAGCAGCGCGATGCGCTGTGTGAGCTCGTCGACGGACAGAAGCGACAGGTCGCTGCCGATCTCATGCGCCAGCTTCTTCTTGGGTTGGTCTTCGTCAAACAGGCCCATTCGACTTCTCCTCCTGTTCGGGGTCGATATCGCCGTCGTCGTCATCATGTGTTTCATCGAACGGTGCTGCGCGCGGCGAGAGCTGCAAGCTCTCGGGCGTCATCGCCGTTCCGGCGTTGATCGGCGAGAAGGCATCGCGCTCGGCGACCGGAACCGGCGCGCGCATGCGGCTGCGGATGATGGCGTAGGCGGTGATGAGGATATGGGCGCAGGCGGTGATCATGAACAGCCCGTAGGGGCCGGTCGCAGTCATCACCGGGCCGCCGATGGTCGGGCCGATAATGGTGCCGATGCCGTAGAGCAGCAGCAATCCGCCGGAAACCTTGACGAAATCCTCTGCCGTCGCAAAGTCGTTGGCATGCGAAACGGCGATCGGGTAGAGCGCGTTGGCCGCCGCGCCATAGATCGCAATCAGGGTAAGCACGATCCAGACCTGGCTCGGTTCGACCAGAAAGATCAGGAGCCCCGCCAGCGCACCGACACCGGCAAGGGCGGCAAGCACGTAACGCCGGTCGATGCGATCGGACAGGCGCCCGGCCGGCAGCTGCATCACCGCGCCGGCAAAGATCGCCACGCTCATCATCGCCGCGACAGTGCTGTCGGAGAGGCCCGCCTGGCGGCCGAAGACGGCGCCGAGCGTGCCGAAAGCGCCGTTGGCGATGCCGACGAGCAGGATGCCGAGGAACGAGACCGGGGAATTGCGATAGAGCCCGCGCAGGTCGAGCTGGACCTGCTTCAGCGGCTGCGGCGAGGCGGCCTTCGAGAGCAGGGTCGGCAGCATAGCGACGCAATAGAGAATACCGCAGATCATGAAGAGGGTGCTGGTGGAGGTATCGCCGAACGGGATCATCATCTGGCCGCCGACGACGCCGAAGAGCGTGATGGCGATATAGAGGGAAAAGATGACGCCGCGGCTCTCATTGGTGGCGCGCTCGTTGAGCCAGCTTTCGATGATCATCGAGGTGCCGGCAGTGGAAAAACCGGTCAGCGCACGCAGGATCAGCCACCAGGTCGGGTCGATCAGGATGCCGGTCATCAACGCGACGATGGCAATCATCGAGGTAAAGACGCTGAAGGCGCGCACATGGCCGATGCGCTTGACGACATTAGGTGCAAAGAAGCAGCCAAGCACGAAGCCGGCCGCCCAGGACGTGCCGATCAGGCCAAGGATGGTGGTGGGATAGCCCTCGGCCGTGCCTCTGACCGGCAAAAGCAGGCCCTGCAGGCCGTTGCCCAGGAAGAGAAACAGCGTGCCCAGCAGGAGCGAGGCGACGGGGAGCAGGTTTTTTCTCATCATCCATCCGAAAATCGTTCTGCCGTCAGCAAGTTAGGGCGGTGTGCCCGGAATTGCCAGCCGGATTCTGTCCGGCCGGTCATTGCAAATCGGCGGCGGAAACAATAGCCCTCTAATGCATCATCCCAAGAATCGATATCGAATTTCGGGATCATAAGCAGTTGCGCGTGCTGACGGCCTGCGCTGCTACGACGACAAGGTGACGGCGGCGTGACAGTTCCGCCGAGTTGCGGGAATTTACCCGGGGATAGGCTGGATATGTCGAAGGCGCTGGCGCTCATTCTGCTTCTGGCGATGGCCATCCAGCTGATCTGGCCGATCGGCCTGCCCGGTCTGAGGCAGCGTCGCGATTTCTGGAAGATCGCAGTGTTTGCGATCGTCATGATGATGATCACGGTTCTTATTCGACCGTGATACGGCGAACGAAGTAATCCCATAGTGTTAGGATGGTGGTTTCCTTGGAAACTTCGCCATCTGGCCTAGTGTGTTATCCGGTTCTTCGGTCATTCGTCGTACCCAGAAAAGCGCGCAGGACAGATGATGAAGAACGCGCTAGATTGTATACTTCACCCAGGAGATGAAATCGGGGGTTACTTGGAACGCCGCCTTGCTGCCATCCTTGCTGCCGATGTCGTGGGCTACAGCCGCCTCATAGGCGCTGATGAGACCGGCACGCTGGCCGCCATGAAGCGGCACAAGAACGAGCTGGTCGATCCCAAGGTCAGCCGACACAAGGGTCGGATTGTCAAACTGACCGGCGACGGCATTCTGGTCGAGTTCGCGAGTGTCGTGAACGCGGTTGCTTGTGCCGTCGACATTCAGCGCGGCATGCTTATCCGCAACGAAGACGTGCCGCAGTTGAAGCGTATCGAACTGCGCATCGGCGTGCATCTGGGCGACGTGATCGTCGAGGACGGCGATATCTTCGGCGACGGCGTCAATGTCGCAGCCCGGCTCGAAGGCCTGGCCGAGCCCTCCGGCATTGCCGTCTCCGCCTCCGTTCGCGACCATGTCGGCTCGAGGCTGGATGTCGGCTTCGTCGACAAGGGACAGCACGCGCTGAAGAACATCGCAGCGGGTGTGCATGTCTATTCGGTGGCGCTGGGGGCGCCGACCAAGATCGCCAAGGTGTTGAATGGGTCCCATACGGTAACGGTGGACGATGGTTACGGGCTTTCCGTCGCCGTGCTGCCCTTCACCAATATGAGCCATGACCCGGAGCAGGAATATTTCTCCGACGGCATCACCGAAGACATCATCACCGACCTGTCGAAGATCTCGCAGTTGCACGTGGTCGCCCGCAACACGGTCTTTACCTACAAGGGACGGTCTGTCCGGGTCAAAACCGTGGCGCAGGAACTGGGCGTTCGGTTCATCCTCGAAGGCAGTGTGCGCAAGGCCGGCGCGCGGGTGCGCATCACCGGGCAGCTGATCGATGCGCTGACAGGCACGCATCTTTGGGCCGACCGCTACGACCGCGATCTCACCGATATCTTCGCCATCCAGGACGAGATCACTCACGCCATCGTCGACCAATTGCGCATCAAGCTGTTGCCTGAGGAGAAGAAGGCGATCGAGAGCGATCCGACGACGAGCGTCGAGGCCTACACTTACTATCTGCGCGGGCGGCGATTCTCGCACGCCTGGACCCGTTCCTATCTGCTGCTCGCCCGACGGATGTTCCTGAAGGCCGTCGAGCTCGACCCGAATTTTGCCCGCGCCTATGCCGGCATCGCCGATTGCGAATCCGCTCTTCGCGACTGGCACGAGCACGAATTCCCGCTCGAGAGCATTCTGAGCACGAGCGAGCGGGCGCTGGCGCTCGATCCGAACCTGGCGGAAGCGCACGCTTCCCGGGGATTGGTCCTGCACCAGGACGGGCAAAGCGAAGAGGCCGTTGCCGAGTTTGAGCGCGCCTTGACGCTTGATCCGCAGCTCTACGAGGCAAACTTTCACTATGGCCGCTTTCTCTTCATGCGCGGCGAGTTCGAGACGGCGATCCAGTTCTTCAAGCGGGCCGCGGAAATCAGCCCGGATGACTATCTCTCGCCGATCCACCTGATGAGCGCCTACAAGTCGCTGGGCCAGGAAACCGAGCGGGGACACTGGGCGAAGATTGGTATTTCCCGGGCCGAGCGGGCGCTGGAGCTGCATCCGGAGAATTCCGGTCCGGCCCATCGCGGCGCCCTGGCGCTGGCCCATATGGGCGAAGCAGAGCGCGCGCGTGAATGGGCGGCGTGTGCGATCGCCATCGATCCGGATGATGTTGTCGCACGCTACAACACGGCCTGCGTCCATTCGATCCTCGGCGATGTCGACACGGCGCTCGACATGCTCGAGAGCCTGTTGCCGCAAAGTTCCTGTTACCAGCTGCTTTGGTTCAAGCAGGACTCCGACCTGGACGCCGTTCGCCACCATGTGCGTTTCGAGGCGATGGTGGCAGCGATCGCCCAGTGCGAGGCAGCAAAGCACTGACCACCTGAAATCAGTGCGCCCGGTAGGACCCGACCGGCGCGACTGCACGTTTCCTTAAATCGCATTCGATTTAAGGATAAAGACATGCAGCAATTCAAAGTGCTACGGCGAACTTTGCGCGTCTAATAAGAAGCGCGGCGTTGTAGGCGATTGCCGCGCGTAAACCACCAGATGCCGGCGCCGGTGGCAAACAGGAGGCCTGTTGCCAAAAGGACGACGGCGACGAACGCCTTCTCGAAGGCCGCTTTGGCGAGTGCCACTAGATTTTCGGCATCATTCGACGACAGTTTTTCCGCCAATATCAACGCCTCGTCCAGGCTGTCGCGTGCGATTGCCGATATGCCCGCCCCTTCCGGCAGCATGACGAAGGCGGTGTAGA
The DNA here is from genome assembly GCF_001425225.1 of Ensifer sp. Root127. Lineage (NCBI taxonomy): Bacteria > Pseudomonadati > Pseudomonadota > Alphaproteobacteria > Hyphomicrobiales > Rhizobiaceae > Ensifer > Ensifer sp. Root127. Next base: position 151,973 of record NZ_LMDX01000044.1, on the reverse strand, counting down.
CCGCCGACATCACGCTGCCGAGCACGGCGATGCCGATGGCGCCGCCAAGTTCGAAGGAAACCTCCTCGATGGAGGCGGCCATGCCGGCGCGTTCCGGCGCGGCGTTGGACATGATGGCGCTGGAGGCTGCCGTCATCGAAGCGCCAATGCCAAGGCCGAGCACGATGAGGCTGACGATCTGAGCGAGCACGCCGGCTTCGTGCACGGCAAGAAACGCGCCGAGGCCGGCGGCTGCGGTGATAAGGCCGGTGCGCAGCACCATCTCGGCGCCGAGGCGCGGCAGCATCATGCCGGTAAGCGGACCGGCGACGAAGGCCGCAAGCGGGATCGGCAGGATGAAAATGCCGGCGTCAAGCGGCGAATACCCGGCGACAAGCTGCAGCCGCTGGCTGAGCACGAGCTCGGCGCCGACGATGGCCGCGGATGCGACAAGGGCTGCGGCGACGCCCGAGGAGAAGGCGGCGTTGCGGAACAGGCCGAAGTCGATCATCGGGTGCGGGCTGCGCCTCTGTCTGCGCACAAAGAGGAGAAGCGCTACGACGCCGATGGCGGCGGCGATGAGCCCGGCTTCAGCCGAGGGTTCGCGCTTGCTCATCTCCTTGATGGCATAGGCAAGCCCGACCAGGCCGACCATGATCTGGACGGAGCCGAGCGGATCCCACGGGTGATCCTTGTTGCCCTTGCTGTCGGGAAGCACGACAACGCCGAGCAGCAAGGCCACGGCGACGATCGGCACGTTGATGAGAAAGACCGAGCCCCACCAGAAGTATTCGAGCAGGAACCCGCCGAGCACCGGGCCGATCGCCGCGCCACCCGAGGCGATGGCAGCCCAGACGCCGATCGCCAGCGCCCGCTCACGTTCGTCGGTGAAGGTCAGCCGGATGATCGAAAGCGTTGCCGGCATCATCAGCGCGGCGCCGACGGCAAGAAGCACGCGGCCGGTAATCAGGATCGACGGGTTCGAGGCATAGGCCGCCAGCAGTGAAGCGAGGCCGAAGACGGCAAGACCGGCAATGAACGGCCGCTTGTGGCCGAGCCGGTCGCCGAGCGTGCCGAGCCCCGGCAGCAGGCCGGCAACGACCAGCGCATAGGCATTGACGATCCAGAGCTTTTCCGACGCGGACGCGCCAAGATCGTGGGTCAGCCGGGGCAGCGCCGTGTAAAGCACGGTCATATCGACAACGATCAGCAGCAGCGCGCTCGACACGATGGCAAGAATGAGCCAGCGATTATGCGGGGACATGGTACACCTCTGTGGCCGACCCTGCCTGCGGGACCTTTGGCCTTGTTGACGTCAGAGCGATTATATAAATACATACGTATGGAATTGAAAGTGGGAATCTGAAATGGGACGACGCCGGACGATCGATCGCGACAAGGTGCTGGATGCGGCGGAGGCGACCGTCAGCGCCATCGGTGCTGCCGGTCTGACGATCGACGCGGTGGCCAAGGCGGCGGGCATCACCAAGGGCGGGGTTCAATATTGCTTCGGTAACAAGGACGGCCTGATCGACGCGATGATGGAACGCTGGTTCAACGAGTTCGACAGCGCGGTCGCCGCCGAAGTCGGAGACGAGACGGATCCGGTAACGGCGATGCGTGCGCACGCGGAGGTGACAGCGCGCATGAACACGGCGGAGAATGCCCGCACGTCCGGGATGATGGCAGCGCTCCTGCAGCGCGAAGACCATATGGAAAAGAACCGGGCCTGGTATCGCGGGCGCCTCGACAGCCTCGATCTGTCGACCGAGGAGGGGCGCCGGGCGCGTCTTGCCTTTCTCGCAACGGAAGGCGCCTTCCTGCTGCGCAGTTTCGGTTTTGCCGAAATGGACGATACCGAATGGCAGGATATTTTTGCCGATATCGTTGCCCTGGTGCCGAAAGAAAACGCCTGACTGCGACCCCTCGACCGCCGGGCACGATCCGGCAAGCGACAGGGCTTCGAGCAAAGGGAAGAGCATGCCGACGCTGGTCGAAGTCATCGCCTACGACGATGCGTGGCCGCAGGCGTTTGCGGAGATGTCGAAGCATCTGGCGAGCCTGCTTGGCTCCGCCACGATCGCAATCGACCATATCGGCAGCACTGCAGTTCCCGGGCTCATCGCCAAGCCGATCATCGATATCGATGTGACGCTGTGCAGGCCGGAAGCGATTGCCGCCGGCGGCGCGGCGCTCGTCGCCGACGGCTTTATGTCACGGGGGAACAGATATGACGATGGTGTCTGGGCATTCGCCAAGCAGGGATCGCCGGGACAGCGCGTCTATCTCTGTCCGCCACACAACGACACCCATCGCCGTCGCCTGATCTTTCGTGATCAGCTTCGTCAAAGCCGCGAGACGGTCGACGCCTACGCAGCGCTGAAGCGAAGCCTTGCCGCGACATTTGCCTTCGATGGCGACGGCTATACCGCGGCCAAGACGCAGTTTATCGAGCAGGTGGTCGAGTGCGCCGGCCGGAGTTGAACGGCCCTCTCCCCCTCGCGTGGCGTCAGCTACGGGCTGCCGCCAGTTGGGCAAGGTGGCCGGGCAGGTCGGTCCCGCGACCGGCGGCGTTGATCGTTTCGAAATAGTCGTGCCAGCCGGCCGCCGCGATGCCCGAGACCAGGGCATCAAGCGCTGCTTCATCGGGGAAGCGTCAGATGGCGAAATAGGACTGCGATGCGGCATGAAGCTTGCCGGCATCCACCTCGCCAAAGGCGATAGGCTCGACCCCGAGATCCGATAACTTGGCCATGCCATGGCCGACGGTCTCGAAAAACTGCTGCCGCGCGACGGCGTCAAGCGACAGCCATGTTCGCTTCGAGGTATAGAGTTCGCTCAGATAGTGGGGCATGCATTCTCTTTTCAGGATCAATCGATGGACCGAAGTGCGCGCTTGCAGATCCGGGCGGTGGCGGCGCTGTCTTGCTTGCGTTGCCAGGAGGCGCAGAGATCGCGAACCCAGTCGGGCCGGTCCTTGGCCGCGTCGTTCAGCCAGTTGCCGACGGAGTCCTGAACGTAGCGCGAGGGGTCGGCGTTCAACGGTTCGAGGATGATTAGTGCCATTTCCGGATTGTCTTTGAGCGTCGGGATATGGCTGCACCAGACCCCGCGGGGGCGCGTCGCTTCGCTTGCAAACCGGCGCAGACGGTCGGAGCGGGAGGCGGTCCAGCGGCCAAGAAGCGTTATCGCCGCTTTGAGATCGGCGGCGAGATGCGGCCGCACGGCCATCCAGGCCCATTCACGCACGCCGAAGTGCGGGTCGTCGGCAAGCGGCCGGATCGCTTCGAGGCGTTGTTCAAGCGTGAGCGCTGGATTTGCGCCGATCACGAAGCACGCCCAGCCCCTGACCGTGTCGGACTGGTGTTGCTGCAGCCTTGTCACTGCGCCATCGCCAAGCCGGCCGCGGATCAATCCTGCTGCGAGCGCCATGCGTTTGGAAATGCCGGTGCCGGCTATGGCGCCGATGCTGGCGAGTGCATCGTCGCCGACTTCCGGTACGGCCGACCGCATCAGCGCCGCGAAATCGACCGCGAGGCATTGGGTCAGCGTCGAGGTTTGCGCCGCTCCCGCATTCAACAGCGCGAGCCGTTGCGGGTCGATATCCTGCACGCGCCGTGGGGCAGGGCTCACGGCTCGATCTCGCTTCCAGCCGTCGTCAATACGGCCTTTCGGCCGGCGTCGGTGTTGCGCCACGCGCGCTGGATGAGCGTACTTAGCGTCTGTCGGTCGCGCTCGTCGAAACCGGCAAACAGCGATGCAATCCAGCGCGTGTGCGTGTCGAACAGCTCGCGCGCTGCATGCTCGCCCTTCGGCGACAACTGCACCAGCACCTTTCGGCGATCGTCCTTGCTCTGCTGCCTCGCGAGAAAGCCGTCCCGCTCCAGCCCGTCCAGAAGTCCGGTAACGGTTGCGCGTGTGACGCCGGCCCGATCGGCAAGCTCATATGGTGACAATCCCTGCGGCAGCTGGTGCAGCAGGAAAAGCAGAACGAACTTTCCCTCTGAGAGATTGTGTGGCGCGAGGCGCGCAGCACAGTCGCGATCGATGGCGGCGGCAAGTGCCATGACTTCGAAGCACAGACGCAGGTTGGCGGTTGGTAGGTGTCCGCGCTGTTCGGCTTCGGTGATCAGGGCGAGGTGCTTTTGCTCAAGTATATCCATAAGGCGCCATATAGTATGGCGCCAAATTAAGAGTCAATGGGTTCGCCGAAGGCACGCATGCGGGTTCGCTCGCGCCGCCGGTCAGCGTCTTGCGGGTGTTTAGAGCGCGATGGAACCGCGCATCGCAGTCATGCAGGCGCCGGCAATGCTGGTTTTGCCTACGGTGCCGCGTTGCTTGCTGACGCTGACCTCGATGATGCTTCGGCGCCCCATCTCGAAGCCTTGCTCGATCGTCAGATCGACGTCGATGGTCTCCTCGGGCAGAAGCGAGACGAGATAGGCGCCAAGGGCGGCTGAGGCGCTGCCGGTCGCCGGGTCCTCAATGACGTTGTCGAGCGGCGCAAACATGCGGGCGCGCAGCTGCCATGGATTTTCGGCCGAGCGGGCATAGAGGAACAGGCTGAAGCTGTCTTCGTCTGGCTTGTAGCGCCGATTGGCGGCCTCGAAGGCGGTGACGTTGGGACGCGCCGCCGACAGCGCGGCTACGTCTTTCAGTTCCGCGACCGCGAAGGGCAGGCCAACGGAAACGCGCACCGGTGCATGGTTGGCGGTGCTGACGACATCGGGTGCGACCATGGCGCAGGCGGCGATCGTCTCGACATCGATGCTGGGTCCGATGCTCAAGGCGCGCGGCACGACGATACGCGCCTCCTTCACCGCGCCATCGGCGCGCGACAGGGCGACCTCGACCAGGCCGGCGAGCTCTTCAAACCGCAGGTGATCGCCGGGCGCCCGGCCGAAAATCTCCGCCTGCTGGCCGAGCACGAAGGCGGTGCCGACATTCGGGTGTCCGGCGAAGGGGATCTCCATCGTCGGCGTGAAAATGCGCACCCGCGCGCTGTTGGCAGGATCCTCCGGCGGCAGCACGAAGGTGACTTCGGAATAGCCGAACTCGGTTGCGATCGCCTGCATCTGCGCATCGTTTAAACCCCGTGCGTCCGGGATGACGGCAAGCTGGTTGCCGGCGAAACGATTTTCAGTGAAGACGTCGACGGTGATGTAGTCGACGGAGTGCACGGGGGCAAAAGAAGTCATGAACGCTCGCTTCCGCTGGATGCGGCGGCGATCAGCGCCGCCTGATGGCCTGGATCGAAAGGCTTAAGGCAGGCGGCGAAACCGGCAAAGACACCAACTTGTCTTGGTGACAAGATCGGCATTTACACTCTACGGCGAGCGGCAAACCATGCGGGGGCCGCACGAAAAGGGGCCAATAAATGGCCCCTTGCGTCGTCTTCGACTTGGCTGACGGCGGCGCTCAGGCGGCCTTCTCCAGGTCCTTCTTCCAGCTGCCCTTGGCGGCCAGGCTGCACATTTCGGCGCGGTGCGAGAAGGCCCGCTGGCCGGCAGCGACGTTCTCGGCCTTGCCGTTCCAGGCGGACAGCGCTTCCTGCTGCAGGGCGCGGCCGTAGGAGAAGGTGAGCTTCCAGGGCAGATTGTGGGTCGCATTCATGGCCGAGAGATGGGCCGTCGCCTCCTCGGTCGTCTGGCCACCGGAAAGGAAGGCGATGCCGGGAACGGCTGATGGCACCGTGCGTCGCAGCACCTTGATCGTGCGTTCGGCGACTTCGGCGACGGACGCCTTGCGCGCCTTCTTGCCATCGATGACCATGCTCGGCTTCAGGATCATGCCTTCGAGCTTTACACGCATCTCGGCGAGCGCCTCGAAAGTGACGCGCAGCGTCCATTCGGTGACCTCCTGCGACCGGTCGATCGAGTGATCGCCCGGCGCGCCATCCATCAGCACCTCCGGCTCGACGATCGGAACGATGCCGGCTTCCTGGCAAAGGGCGGCGTAGCGCGCGAGCGCATGGGCGTTAGCCCTGACGGCACCTGGGCTCGGCAACGTGTCCGAAATGGCAATCACGCCACGCCATTTGGCAAAGCGGGCACCGGCCTCGTAATATTTCGTCAGGCGTTGTGCGAGCCCGTCGAGACCTTCGGTGATCGTTTCCGCCGGAAAATTGGTCATCGGCTTGGCACCGGCATCGACCTTGATGCCCGGGATCGACCCGGCGGCGCGGATGACGTCCACCAGCGGCGTGCCGTCGGCCGCCTTCTGGAACAGTGTCTCTTCGTAGAGAATGACGCCGGAAATGTACTTGCGCATCGCCTCGTCGGCGCGAACGAGCATTTCGCGATAGTCGCGCCGCGATGTCTCGGTCGATTCCAGACCGATGCCGTCGAAGCGCTTCTTGATCGTCGCCGTGGACTCGTCGGCGGCAAGCAGACCCCGGCCGTTTGCGACCATGGCAACTGCGATGTCTTCCAGTCTTTCGCTCATGTTTTTCTCCCTAGGTCACGATGATTTGGGCCGGGCCGGACCAAATCATAACCGTGATCGTTCCCAATAAGTAGAGCGGGATACGGACGGAAAAAGCAGGCGTTTTCCTCATCCCGCTCAGCGCCGATCAGCAAGGATCAGGCAACCACTGAAACCGTTTCGGGGCAATCGGTGCGCACGTGACCGCCACGCCCCCAAACAGGGCGTGAGTAACAGGGGAAATTGTCCGGGAAAAAGGCAGGAAAAGCGACTGAAACGATTTAAATAATTTTAATCGTTTGAATTATCTTGGTTTTTTCTGTGTCTCAGGCGCGCGGGTAACCCGCGCGCCTGAGCGCCTGACTTACTTCTGCTGCTTGAGGATGTCGACGCCCGGCAGCGGCTTGCCTTCCATCCACTCGAGGAAGGCGCCGCCGGCGGTCGAGACATAGCTGAAATCGTCCGTGACTTCGGCGTGGTTGAGGGCTGCAACCGTATCGCCGCCGCCGGCGACCGACACGAGCGATCCCTGGCGGGTGCGGGCAGCCGCATGCTTGGCAACGGCGACCGTCGCCTTGTCGAAGGGGGCGATTTCGAAGGCGCCGAGCGGACCGTTCCAGACCAGTGTCTCGGCCTTGGAGATCCAGTCGTTGACCGCAGCGATCGACTTCGGACCGACGTCCAGCATCATCGCATCCGCCGGGATGGCGTTGATCTCCACCACTTCATTGTCGGCGCCGGCCTTGAATTCGCGGGCGACAACGCCGTCTTCCGGCAGGACGATGGCGCAACCGGCTTCAGCCGCTGCAGTGATGATCGCCTTGGCGGTATCGGCGAGATCGTGCTCGCAGAGCGACTTGCCAACATTGACGCCCTTTGCGGCGATGAAGGTATTGGCCATGCCGCCACCGATGACGAGGGCGTCGACCTTCTTCACGAGGTTCTGCAGCAGATCGATCTTGGTCGAGACCTTGGCGCCGCCGACGATGGCAACGACCGGGCGCTTCGGCTGGCCGAGACCCTTTTCAAGTGCCTCGAGCTCGGCCTGCATCGTGCGGCCGGCATAGGCCGGCAGGTGGTGGGCAAGGCCCTCGGTCGAGGCGTGGGCGCGGTGCGCGGCCGAGAAGGCATCGTTGACATAGATGTCGCCGTTGGTGGCGAGTGCCTTGACGAAGTCTGGTTCGTTCTTCTCTTCGCCCTTGTGGAAGCGGGTGTTTTCGAGCAGCAGCACGTCGCCGTCGTTCATCTCGGCAATGGCGTTTGCGGCCTTGTCGCCGATGCAGTCGGCGGCAAAGTGAACGCGCTGGTCGAGGATGTCTTCCACTGCCGGTGCAATGGTCTTCAGCGACATTTCGGCGACCGGCTCACCCTTCGGGCGGCCGAAATGCGCCAGCAGAATGACCTTGGCGCCCTTTTCCGACAGTTCGCGGATAGTCGGCGCGACGCGTTCGATGCGGGTTGCGTCGGTGACCACGCCGTCCTTGACCGGCACGTTGAGGTCGACACGCACAAGCACGCGCTTGCCGGCAATGTCGGTCAGGTCGTCGAGGGTCTTGAAAGTCATCAGATTGTCTCCGGTGATAGTCTCTGGAAAAGGGTGGGGTAGTCGATGACGAGGCCGTCCTCGTCCACGGGCAGGTCTGCGGCAAAGCTGCGGTCCTCGGCCTCGTAGCGATAGAGCCTGCCATCATCGAAGCAGGTATAGTGCTGGCCGTCGACCACCGGTTCAAAGGTGTCGAACGGCACGTACAGCATTTTCAGCCGCGCCTTGCCGGCCTTGCAATCAAGGCCGAGACGGCGGATCGGCAGGGTGTTGGTGAAGGGCGTGCCGGCAAGGTCGATGTCGATGCATCCGTCGAATTCGGGCAGCGCCGTGCCTCCCGACGTCGCCCATTGGCCCGGAGCATCCGAGCGCAGATGAAGGCTCCGGCCATCGGTCGTATCGACCATGAGCTTTCGAACCAGCCATCCGGCATCGCAATCGATCCGGTAGCGCACACCGTAGGGCGTGCCGCCGCGGTTGCCGATCAGAACGCCAACGGCGCGGATGACCGCGCCGTTGGCTGTGTCGATTTGCGTCAGCGTCAGATGTTCGAGCCCTTCCCCCTCCAGCGGACGCCAGCGGACCGTCGTTTGGGAAAGGGCGCGAAACATCGGAGTTAGATGAGCTTGCTGAGCGCAACCGCAGTGTCGGACATGCGGTTGGAGAAGCCCCACTCGTTGTCGTACCAGGTCAGGATCGACACGAACTTGCCTTCCATCACCTTGGTCTGGTCCATGTGGAAGACCGAGGAATGCGGGTCGTGGTTGAAGTCGATCGAGACGTTCGGAGCGAGCGTGTAGCCGAGGATGCCCTTGAGCGGGCCGTCAGCAGCTGCCTTGATCGCAGCGTTGATCTCTTCCTTGGTGGTTTCGCGCTTGGCGACGAACTTGAGGTCGACGACCGAGACGTTCGGGGTCGGAACGCGCATGGCGAAGCCGTCGAGCTTGCCCTTCAGTTCCGGCAGAACCAGGCCAACGGCCTTGGCAGCACCGGTCGAGGTCGGGATCATCGACAGGGCTGCAGCGCGAGCGCGGTACAGATCCTTGTGCATCTGGTCGAGCGACGGCTGGTCGTTGGTGTAGGAGTGGATCGTCGTCATCATGCCGTGGTCGATGCCGATGACGTCGTTCAGGACCTTGGCGACCGGTGCAAGGCAGTTGGTCGTGCACGATGCGTTGGAGATGACGAGGTGATCCTTCGTCAGCTTGTCGTGGTTGACGCCGTAAACGACGGTGAGATCGGCGCCCTCGGCCGGAGCCGAAACGATGACGCGCTTGGCGCCGGCTTCCAGGTGTGCGGCTGCCTTGTCGCGGGCGGTGAAGATGCCGGTGCATTCCATCGCGACGTCGACGCCGAGTTCCTTGTGCGGCAGTTCGGCCGGGTTGCGGATCGCGGTGACCTTGATCGGCTTGCCGCCGTTGATGATGATCGCATCGCCTTCGACCTTCACATCAGCCGGGAAACGGCCGTGGATGGAATCGAAACGCAGCAGGTGTGCGTTGGTCTCGACCGGGCCGAGGTCGTTGATGGCAACGACTTCAATATCCTTGCGGCCGGATTCAACGATGGCGCGCAGCACGTTGCGGCCGATGCGGCCAAAACCGTTAATGGCGACTTTCACTGTCATATCGGGTCTCTCCCTGTCTGAATGGCATGGTCGGAAAAAAGCGGGGCGCGCTTTCACGCGCGCCCCGCGGCTTGATCAGGAAAGCTTGGCTTCCGCAGCGGCGACGACCGCCTCAGGCGTGATGCCGAAGTGCTTGTAGAGTTCCTTGTAGGGACCGGAAGCACCGAAGGACGACATGCCGATGAAGGCACCGTCGCTGCCGATGAAATGATCCCAACCCTGGCGGATGCCGGCTTCGACGGCGATCTTGACCGGCGAGTTGCCGATGATCGCCTGCTGGTAGTCTTCGCTCTGCTCGGCAAAGAGTTCGAAGCAGGGGACCGAGACGACGCGGGTCGCGATGCCCTTGGCGGTCAGCGCCTGGCAGGCCTTGACGGCGATTTCGACTTCCGAACCAGTGGCGAAGATCGTCACCTTGGCGTCGCTTGCCGAGATCAGGTCGTAGGCGCCGCGAGCGCAGAGGTTCTCTTCCTCATACTCGGTGCGCACGGCCATCAGGTTCTGGCGGGTGAGCGCGATGCCGGACGGACGGTTGTGGCTTTCAAGCGCCAGCTGCCAGCACTCGGCCGTTTCCGTGGCGTCGGCCGGGCGGAACATCAGGAGGTTCGGGATGGCGCGCAGCGCCGCCATGTGCTCGACCGGCTGATGCGTCGGGCCGTCTTCGCCAAGGCCGATGGAATCATGCGTCAGCACGTGGATGACGCGGATGCCCATCAGGGCGGCCAGGCGGATCGACGGACGGCAGTAGTCCGAGAAGATCAGGAAGCCGCCGGAGTAGGGGATGATGCCGCCATGCAGTGCCATGCCGTTCATCGCTGCCGCCATGCCGTGCTCGCGCACGCCGTAGTGGATGTAGCGGCCGGAGAAATCGTCCGGGGTGATCGACTTGGTCTGGCTGGTCTTGGTGTTGTTGGAGCCGGTCAGGTCGGCCGAGCCGCCGATCGTTTCGGCCAGAACGCCGTTGATGACTTCGAGCGCGTCTTCGGAAGCCTTGCGGGTTGCCGGCGACGGCTTGGTCTCGGCCAGCTTGCGCTTGTAGTCGTCGATGGCCGACGACAGGCGGCCTTCGAGTTCGCCGGAGAAGCGGCGAACGAACTGTGCCTTCTTCTCGGCGTCGCTCTTGTCGAGGCGCTCTTCCCAGTCCTTGCGGGTCTTGGTCGAACGCAGGCCGGCCAGGCGCCAGGCGTCGAGCACGTCGGACGGAACGACGAAGGCTTCGGATTCCCAGTTCAGTGCCTTGCGGGTGGCGGCGATTTCCTCGGCGCCGAGCGGCGAACCGTGAACCTTGTGGGTGCCGGCCTTGTTCGGCGCGCCGAAACCGATCGTCGTCTTGCACGCGATCATGGTCGGCTTGTCGGACTTCTGCGCCTGTTCGATCGCAGCGGCAATGGCTTCCGGATCATGGCCGTCGACGGCAATGGTGTTCCAGTTCGAGGCGCGGAAGCGGGCGTGCTGGTCGGTCGAGTCGGCGATCGAGATCGGGCCGTCGATCGAAATGTTGTTGTCGTCCCAGAAGACGATCAGCTTGTTGAGCTTGAGGTGGCCGGCAAGCGAAATCGCTTCCTGGCTGATGCCTTCCATGAGGCAGCCGTCGCCCGCGAGCGCATAGGTGTAGTGCTCCATCAGGTCGGCGCCGAACTCGTCGCGCAGCTTGCGCTCGGCGATCGCCATGCCGACGGCATTGGCAATGCCCTGGCCGAGCGGGCCGGTGGTCGTCTCGATGCCGGCGGCGTGGCCATATTCCGGGTGACCGGCGGTGCGGGCGCCGAGTTGGCGGAAATTCTTGATCTCTTCGATGGAGATGTCTTCGTAGCCCGTCAAATAGAGCAGCGAATAAAGCAGCATCGAGCCGTGACCGGCCGACAGCACGAAGCGGTCGCGGTTCGGCCAGGAGGGGTTTTTGGGATCGAAGCTGAGGAAGCGCGTGAAGAGGACTGTCGCTATGTCAGCCGCACCCATGGGCAGGCCGGGGTGACCTGAATTTGCCTTCTCGACGGCGTCCATGGAGAGGAAACGGATCGCATTCGCCATCCGGTCGTGTTTTTCGCGAGAGATCATGACTGTTCCGTTTTGAGTTCGGTGGTCAGGGGACGGTCTCTATCCTCCAAAGACCGTGCAAGAAGCGGCAGACAAATAGCATCTGCGCCGCGCGAGTCAACAAATACAGGCCTTTTGCGGCCATTGGCAGCATGGTTTTCAAGGGGTGATATCGCGTCGCAGCAGAGTTTTTGCGCTGCGGCCGGATGAGCCGGCTATACAAACCATCCACAGCTTCCGTAATGCTTTGCTACAGTTGGCATTGTTGAGATTTGCGTAATAGGTTTAAAAAGGAGTGAGCCGAAGCGGCGGACGGGATGCTGGCGATTCGGCCTCACGGGCGAGGTATCGAAAAACATGCCGGCAAAGACGGTCAAAGCGGCGATCGACGAACTGAAGAACGCGGTTCAGTCCCTGGAAAACGCGATCGACAGCCGTTTTGACAGGGAACGCGATCTCGGCGAGTTCGAGGGCGAGGTCCGGCGGGTCAATTCGGACCGGTCGCGACTGGCACAGGAACTCGACCAATCCCAATTCCGGGCAAACCGACTTGAAGAGGTCAACCGCGAGGTTTCCCGACGCCTCGTGACGGCGATGGAAACCATTCGAGCGGTGCTCGACCGCTGAGGTTTAAGCGACATGGCGCAGGTGACAGTATCGATCGACGGCAAGGCCTATCGCATGGCCTGCGAAGAGGGACAGGAAGATCATCTGATCGAACTGGCCACCAACTTCGATCAGTATGTCGGTCATTTGAAGACGCAGTTCGGCGAGATCGGCGATCTGCGGCTGACGGTCATGGCCGGCATCATGGTCATGGACGAACTCAGCGAAGTGAACCGCCGGCTGAAGGCGCTCGAAGCGGAAGTCGACACCCTCAAGCGGGGGCGCGACAGTACCCTCACCGACCAGGCAAGAAGCGAGGAGCTCCTGGCCTCGGCGCTGAGCGAAGTCACCTCGCAAATCCACACCATTGCCGCCAAGCTCAATGGCCGGGCAACGTCTTCGACAAACTGAGCTCTTTCGTCGGGCTGCCACTGGCGCGAAGCAGGGATAGGCTCTATATGTCGGATGCGGTCTGCGCTTCCCGACAGGATCCACAATCCCCGGGGCCTTACTCGATCTCAAGGGAGCTGTCCCTGGCCGGGCTTGTGGGCTCGGACATATGGCGCCCACCTACTTTGTAGGCACCCGGGATCGTAAAATATCCATCGGTTGGGTGGATCGCACCTCTTCCCTCTTCTCCATCAGTCTTAACCGGCGGCAAAAGCGCTGCGGATGGCGTCGGCCATCGCGTCGACGGTCTGCGAGCGCTTGCCGGGTCGGGTGCGCAGTACGACGTTGGAAAAATCGATGACGCTGAAGCCGTCTTCTTCGGTCAGTTCGCGGCAACCGGCCGGTATGGCGCTGCGCGACAACGGCGCAATGGCAAGCCCCGAGATCACGGCGGCGATCAGGCCGTTGCTGGTCCGGCTCGCATAGGCGACGCGGCTTTCGTGCCCACGATTCCACAGGCTCTTCATCGCAAGGTCATCGCACCACCCTCCTGCCAGATAGGTATAGGTGGCGATCGGCAGGGGCTGGCGTTCATGGGCCGCGTGCTGGTCCGAGGTCACCCATACAGTGGGATCGATCATGAGGACTTCGTTTTTCGTCGGTCCGCCAGGCTCGAAAACCACGGCGATGTCGATTTCGCCGGCAGCAAGGGCGTTGACGTTCGACATCGACACACCCTGCTGTACCGTCACCTCCACGCCGGGATGAACGGCGGCGAAGGCGCCCAAGGCTTTCGGAAGCGTGGAGTTGATGTATTCCTCGGAGATGCCAATCCTGACCGTTCCGTCGAGCGCCGGCTGGCGCATCGATGCCGCGGTATCGTCGAGCAGAGCCACGATCCGCCGGGCGTTGTCGACGAGACGCAAGCCCTGCGCCGTCGGCACCACGCCGCGCGAATGACGCTCGAACAGCGGGTCGCCGAGCATGTCCTCGAGTTTCTTGAGTTGCATGCTGACGGCGGACTGTGTGCGGCCGATGCTGTCGGCGGCGCGTGTCAGATTGCCGGCGTCGGCAACGGCGAGAAAGGTTCTGAGCAGATCGCTGTCGAGGGGGACGGACATTGTCTCTACCATCAGAGTTTCTGATGGCAGTCATGCTTGCAATTCGTTTGTCAGATGTCAACGAGGCGAGGACAATTAGCCGGTCCTATAGACATCAAGGCTGTCCCCGATGAGCGTTCTTGCTCTTGTCTTCTTCTCCGATCTTCACACCACCATCCGTGCCCGGCTCGTGTCATCAAGTCGCTGGATGCTAATAGCCGCTTCCGTGGAGCCGCGGCCTGCGATCCCACGCGACAAGCCGCATCTGCTGCACGATGCAGGGCGCCGTGAGCTGCGGTTCGACGACCGCTGGCGGGAGGGTTTGGGCAGGGATGCGGTCTATCGGTCGCTCTGGATGTTATGAAATAATATCGAGACGGGCGGCGCGGAAAATCGCTTCTGCAAGATTGCCCGCCTGCAGCTTGCGCATGGCGTCCTGCAAGGCCCTGTCGATGCGGTCGAGGGGAATGTCGGTCTCGCGCATCATGTCCTGACGGGTGCGGCCGCGGGCGGCCAGCGTCAGGCAACGCAATTCCAACGGATCGAGTTCGATCATCTGGTCCTTCATGGACGTCGGCTTTTCCACTGCTGCCTGCAGGAGCGCGTCCATACATCGAACGCGGGCATTAGTTCCTGCTAATTATTTGAAATCACGACTGTATTTGCACGCGGCCCCACTCATGAGAAAGCGGAACCGTTGTCCATGATGAACGGAACGCTAACTCTGTGCCGTTGCGGGAATGCGCTGTTCGACTGTCGCAAACTGTTGCAAAACCGGCGGTGACGTGGTTCGAGCTAAAGGCCGCAACGCGCTATGCCACAGGCGTCGAGGCGGGAAATCGATCGGTCCACGATGTTCTGTTTCATTTTGGGAAAAGAATGTGCGGGCGGTCGAATATTTGCGCGCAGTCTGTCGGAGGGGAATGATGTCACCAAAGGATCTGAAGGCCGCTCTGCGCAAGGAGAAGCTGGCGCTTCGCGACGCGATGGCGCCGGAGAGCCGCATCGAGGCAAGCCTGACCATGGCCGATCACGCTGGCGACGTCATTGCGCTCGATCCCGGCCATATCGTTGCCGGCTTTTGGCCGATCCGTTCCGAGATGGACATCCGGCCGCTGATGGCGCGCCTTCGGGATCGCGGCGCGCGGCTCTGCCTGCCCGTAATCATCGACAAGAAGACGATCGTGTTCCGCGAATTGCTCAATGGCGCTTCCGTCATCGAGACCGGTTTCGGCACGACGGGGCCTGGCCCGGATGCGCCGGAACTCGACCCCGATATCATGCTCGTGCCACTGTCGGCCTTCGATGCGACCGGTCATCGCATCGGCTACGGCGCCGGATATTACGACCGCGCCATCGACAAACTGCGCAACAAAGGGCATCTGCCGAAGCTGATCGGGATTGCATTTGACTGCCAGGAAGTGGCATCAGTGCCCGCTGAACCGCACGACGTCGCGCTGGACGCCGTCCTCACGGAGAGCGGATTTCGACATTTCTAGAGGGTTTCAGGCAATCTACGGATTCGTGGAAACGCTCTATCTCTTTGTTGTTTTACGCAGTTCCGGACGCAAAACCTCCTGGAACTGCTCTGGTGGGATTGAACGGGCATGAGGCTTTTGTTTCTGGGAGATATGGTTGGCAAGACGGGCCGCACGGCGGTCTGGGAGCGTCTTCCGGGGCTGGTCGGTGACCTCAAGCTGGACTTCGTCATCGTCAACGGCGAGAACGCCGCCGGCGGCTTCGGCATCACCGAAGATATCTTTCTCGAGACGATCAATGCCGGTGCCGATGTCGTCACCACAGGCAACCATGTCTGGGACCAGAAGGAGGCGGTCGTCTTCTGCGAGCGGCATGACCAGTTTTTACGGCCGGCCAACTATCCGGCGGGCACGCCCGGGCGCGGATCGAACCTGTTCTTTGCCCGCAACGGCGCACGCGTGCTGGTTGCCAATGTCATGGGTCGCGTCTTCATGCACCCCGAACTCGACGATCCCTTCAAATCGGCCGAAGCGATCCTCGATGCCTGCCCGCTCGGCGAGCAGGCGGATGCCATCGTCTTCGACTTTCATGCCGAGGCGACGAGCGAGAAGCAGTGTTTCGGCCATTTCGTCGACGGACGGGCAAGCCTCGTCGTCGGCACCCACACCCATGTACCGACGGCCGATCATCAGATCCTCAACGGCGGCACCGCCTATATGAGTGACGCCGGCATGTGCGGCGACTATGATTCCTCGCTCGGCATGGACAAGGAAGAACCGCTGAACCGGTTTATTTCGAAGATGCCGAAGGGGCGTTTCGAGGCGGCATCGGGGCCGGCGACCATCTGCGGCCTCGGCGTCGAGATTTCCGACCGCACCGGCCTTGCCGAAAAGATCGCGCCGCTGCGCCTCGGTCCGAGATTGACCGAAACGATCCCGGATTTCTGGGCCTGAGCCATCCTCAGGTTGACGATTTTTGGTTGCCTGATCGTCTCGCCCGCGCCTGACCAAGGCGCGGGTTTGCACACGTATCACCTTCCCGGAATTGATTTTTTTCAAGGTGACAAGCCGGCGAAATGATGGCAGGGTAACGCCACGTCAGCGCCGTTCGGACACGGCTGACGCTCGCAAGTCTTCCATACTGAGTACCATCCGCAGCACAGGATTGCGGGTTCGAAATGTCGCCGCAGGTACTCGGACGACCAATGTCCCGTGCCGGGCGTTCTCGATTTTACTGCATAATTCCTTGGATCGGCGTCGATTTGAGGAGCAAATTATGCGGCGAGTTTCAAGCGTGACAGCGTCCTTTTGCGCTTCATATATGACGCGCGGCGCTGTCGGTGCATTCGGAGAGCGTGCATGTATTCAAGATGGCATTTGCCGATGATTTTCGGCGTTTCGATTTCCCTTTTCTCTGCAGCCAACGTCGTCGCGCAGGATGCGCAGCTTCCCACCGTCACTGCCGCCAAGCCGGTCGTTCGCGATGTGATCGACAGCGACGAGTTCATCGGTCGCTTCGAGGCAGTCGATGAAGTTTCCGTCCGCGCCCGCGTCGGGGGCTATCTCGACGAGGTCAACTTCACCGACGGTGCCCTGGTGAAGAAGGGCGACAAGCTCTTCGTCATTGACCAACGCCCCTATCGCACCGCGCTATCGCAGGCGGAGGCGACGCTCGAGTCGACGCGTTCGTCTCTCGCCTTTGCCGAGACACAGTTCAAGCGCACGGAATCCCTGACTGGAACCGGCACGCTCTCCGTCTCGACGCTCGATGACCACCGCCGGGAATTGCTTTCGGCGCAAGCCGCCGTGCGCGGAGCGGAAGCCGCGGCCGAGCGCGCCAAGCTCGATCTCGACTATACGACGATCATCGCACCGCTGACCGGCCGCGTCGATCGCCGCCTGATCTCGACCGGCAACCTCGTTCAAGCGGACCAGACCGTGCTGACGACGATCGTTTCGCTCGATCCGATCGACTTCTATTTCGACGTCGATGAGCGTCGCCTGCTTTCCTATGCGCGTGTTGCTCGCGAACGCGGCAGCGCACTTCAGGAGGGCGGCGGCGCGCTCGATGTCATGGTCACCATCGCTGATTCCAACGAGGCGCCGTTCAAGGGCAAGCTCGATTTCGCCGAGAACCGGCTGGACCAGGCAAGCGGCACGATGCGGGTGCGTGCGCGCTTCGACAATCCCAACTACGTGCTGCAGCCGGGTCTCTTCGGTCGCGCCGAACTCGAGGGCTCGAACACCTACAAGGCTGTGCTCATTCCCGATGAAGCGATCGGCGCCGACCAGAACGAACGCATCGTTTATGAGGTGCGCGAAGACGGCACCGTTGCGACCAAGCCGGTGCGGCTCGGACCGAAGCTTCATGGCTATCGTGTCATCCGCAGCGGCATGACCGGCGACGAAACCATCGTGGTCAACGGCTTGATGCGGGCACGTCCGGGCACGAAGGTGAAGCCCGAGATCGTTGAACTGCCTCCTGAAGCTCAAGCGGCGGGGAGCGCTCAATGAGGTTTGCCCATTTCTTCGTAGACCGCCCGATCTTCGCATCGGTGCTTTCGATCGTGTTGCTGATCGTCGGCAGCATCGCCTACTTCCAGCTGCCGGTGGCGCAGTATCCGGAAATCGCACCGCCGACCATCGTCGTTCGCGCCGCCTATCCGGGCGCTGATGCCGAAACCATCGCCAACACGGTGGCAACGCCACTGGAACAGGAAATCAACGGCGTCGAGAACATGCTCTACATGTCCTCCTATTCGACCGCCGACGGTTCGATGGCGCTGACCATCACCTTCAAGCTCGGAACGGACCTCGATCAGGCCCAGGTTCTCGTGCAGAACCGCGTGTCCATCGCCGAACCGCGCCTGCCCGAAGATGTCCGGCGCATCGGCATCACTACGGCGAAAAGTTCACCCGACCTGATGATGGTCGTGCATCTGCTGTCGCCGAACGAACGTTACGACCAGCTCTACGTCTCGAACTATGCCCGCACCCGCATCCGCGACCTGCTGGTCCGTCTCGACGGCGTCGGTGACGTCATCCTGTTCGGCGAGCGTGAATATGCGCTGCGCGTCTGGCTCGATCCGGAAAAGCTCTCGGCCTACGGAATGACGGCAGGCGACGTCGTGCAGGCGCTGCGCGAGCAGAACGTGCAGGTCTCGGGCGGTTCGATCGGCGCACCGCCGACACCGGGCGACAGCGCGTTCCAATATACTGTTACCACCGACGGCCGCTTCAGCGATGCCCGCCAGTTCCGCTACGTCATCGTCAAGGCGACGGAGAGCGGACGGCTGGTGCAGCTGCAGGACGTGGCGCGCATCGAACTCGGCGCCCGCGAATACGTCAACAACAGCTATCTGGACGGCAGCCCGGCCGTGGCGCTCGGCATCTTCTCGCGGCCGGGTACCAACGCGCTCGACGCGGCCGACGCGATCCAGAAGGTGATGACGGACGTTTCGAAGGACTTTCCGGAGGGCCTCGAATACCGGATCGTCTACAATCCGACCGAGTTCATCTCCGAATCGATCAACGAGGTCTACAAGACGATCGGCGAAGCCGCCATTCTGGTGGCGCTCGTGGTTCTCATCTTCCTGCAATCCTGGCGCACGGCGATCATCCCGATCGTGGCGATCCCGGTGTCGCTTGTCGGCACCTTCGCATTCCTTTACGCCTTCGGCTTCTCGCTCAACATGCTGACACTGTTCGGCCTGGTGCTGGCGATCGGCATCGTCGTCGACGATGCCATCGTCGTGGTCGAGAACGTCGAACGAAACCTGGCGCGCGGCATGACCCCGCGCGAGGCGTCGCACGTGACCATGGACGAAGTGGGGGCAGCGGTCATCGCGATCTCGCTGGTGCTGACCGCCGTCTTCATCCCGACGGCCTTCATCCCGGGTATTGCCGGCCAGTTCTATCTGCAGTTCGCCGTCACGATTTCAGTGGCGACGGTGATTTCCGCCTTCAATTCGCTGACGCTGTCGCCGGCGCTCGCGGCAATCCTGTTGAAACCGCACGAGAACAATCACCACGAAAGCGGCAACCCGCTCACCCGGTTTGGTCGGTCGCTGGCAAACGGCTTCAACAACGGTTTCGACCGCATGGCTGAAGGCTACGCCTGGATCGTGCGCAAGCTGATTTCGACAAAAACGGCGCTCGCTGCGGCGCTCGTCGTCTTCGTCGGCCTGCTTGGCGCCACCTGGTACATGGCGCAGATCGTGCCGAGCGGCTTCGTACCGACCATGGACCAGGGTTATGCCATCGTCGTCATCCAGCTTCCCGACGGCGCGTCGCTCGATCGGACCGATGCGGTGGTCAAGCGCGCTTCGAAGATCATCCAGGAAGTGCCCGGCGTGAAAAACGCCGTCGCCTTCGCCGGTTTCAACGGCGCGACCTTCACCAATGCGTCCAATGCCGGTGTCATCTTCGCGTCCTTCAAGAGCTTCGAGGAGCGGCTCAAGCACGGCGAGAGCGCCAACCAGATCATCGGCCAACTCTATGGCAGCCTGCAAAGTATCCAGGAGGCCTTCATCATCGCCGTTCCCCCGCCGTCGGTGCGTGGCATCGGCAACTCCGGCGGCTTCAAAATGCAGATTGTCGACCGGCAGAGTGCCGACATGCGCCGCGTGCTGGGGCTGGCCTACCAGATGATGGGTGCTGCCAACCAGACCGAGGGGCTGACCGGCGTCTTCACGACGTTCTCGGCGTCGAGCCCGCAATACTTCCTGGCGATCGATCGCGACAAGGCGAGGACCTTGAACGTGCCGATCCCGAATATCTTCGAGGCACTGTCGATCAATCTCGGCACGTCCTATGTCAACGACTTCAATGCCTTTGGCCGCGTCTATCAGGTGCGGGCACAGGCCGACCAGCAGTACCGTCTGGAGCGCGACGACATCCTGGCGCTGAAGGTCCGCTCTGCCACCGGCGCACTGGTGCCCATGGGCACGCTGGTCGAGATTCGCGACACTGCGGGTCCCGCCCTGGTGCAGCGATACAATATGTATGTCTCGGTACCGTTGCAGGGCAACCCGGCGCCGGGTGTCTCGACCGGCACGAGCCTCGACAAGATGGAGGTGCTTGCGGCCCAGATGCTGCCACAAGGCACATCGTTCGAGTGGACGGAACTCGCCTTCCAGGAGCGCCAGACGGGCAACACCGCGGTCTTCATCTTCGCGCTGTCGGTCGTCTTTGTGTTCCTGGCGCTGGCAGCGCAGTATGAAAGCTGGGTCCTGCCGCTGGCGATCATCCTGATCGTGCCGCTCGGTGTGCTCTCGGCACTCATCGGCGTTTTCCTACGGGGGCTCGACAACAACGTGCTGACCCAGATCGGGTTGATCGTGCTGATCGGGCTTGCGGCGAAGAACGCGATCCTGATTGTCGAGTTCGCCCGCCAGGGCGAGGATGAGGGGAAAACACCGATCGAAGCGGCGGTCGAGGCCAGCCAGTTGCGTCTGCGGCCGATCCTGATGACTGCCTTCGCCTTCATCCTCGGCGTCGTGCCGCTGATGATCGCCACGGGACCCGGTGCCGAAATGCGCCAGTCGCTCGGAACGGCGGTGTTCTCCGGCATGCTCGGCGTGACCTTCCTTGGCCTGTTCCTGACGCCGGTCTTCTACGTTACGCTGCGTTCGTTCCGCCGGCGCAAGCCGGTTGCGGCGACCGAGCCGATGGCGACGCCGGCCGAGTAACACGAGCGCTGTTGCTTGTGATCCAACGCCCCGGTGGCAGCGCCGGGGCGTTTCGCTGTGAACAGGACGCGCGACGCTGTTCGCAATGCCAGCACAATGACGCAAACGTGAGTGCTTGACGCAGCTTTGTCGCTGGACGTTACGGCGCGCTTGCACAATCCTCCTTTCGCCCGTGACGGCAGCGTTTCTCGAATTGACGTGTTCGCTGCCGATACTCTCAAACGGCCGCATGACCTGTACCCAAGCCGAATGGGCTTGAGCACAGGTCATGCGTGCGCGGTGTGAAAGGTGATGGATGATGCTCCGCTACCTTGCCTACACTTTTGCCGCCATCTGGCTTCTGCATGCCTTCTGGCCGTCGGCCGCGCATGCACAGGCAGCGCCCGCACAAGTGAGCCAATGCCAGGCGATCGCCGAGGCGTTGCCTCAGACCGCGTTCGCCAGTTTTACACCGGCCGCCGCAACGAAGGGGCAGACGGCCGCTGGTGAAGTGACGATCAGCTATCTCGGCCACTCGACCTTTCTGATCGAGACGCCGGGCGGCGTGTCGATCGCCACGGACTATAATGGCTGGTTCCGTCCGTCGGCGCCGCCGACCGTGGTGACGATGAACAAGGCGCATTCCAGCCACTACACATTGACGCCGGATCCGGCGATCCGCACGGTGCTGCATGGTTGGGGTGAAGACGGCGAGCCGGCGCGGCACGACCTCGTCGTCGGCGATGCCTATATCCGCAATGTCACCACGGACATCCGCTCCGGCGCCGTGACGATGGAGCATGATGGCAATTCCATCTTCATCTTCGAGGTGGCGGGTCTGTGCATCGGCCATCTCGGCCATCTGCACCACGAGCTCGATGACAGCCACTACCGGCAGATCGGCAGGCTCGATGTGCTGATGGTGCCGGTCGATGGCGGGCTGACGATGGGGGCCGAAAGCATGAGCCGCGTCGTTTCGCGGCTGCGCGCGGCGCTTATCCTGCCGATGCATCGGCGCGGTCCCCCGATCGACGCCTTCCTCGACATGTTCGGCGACGATTTCGACAAGAGCTTCGCGACCGGAGCGAGCGTCAAAGTCTCGCTGCGTTCCTTGCCAAGCAAACCGCTGATTTATATCCTCCAGGGCGTCTGAACATCGGGATTGCCCAATGAGATCGTTTGCAGCCGGCGTCGTTGCGTTTCTGTCCTTTTCAACAATGGTTTTGGTAACGGCGGCTCTGGCTGGAGGCGCGCCTGCGCCGCGCATGCCGCCTCCCGACACCCAGCACCCGCAAGCTGTTCCCCAGGCGACTGTCGCGCCCGTTGCCGAGCAGGAAGAGTTCGTGATGCCATCGGGCAATATCGGCTGCATCTACACACCCCCGGGCGGCACGCCGACCTATCAGCCTGCCGACGGCGGGCCGGAGCTCGCCTGCGATATCATCGCGCCGCGTTACGTCAGGGCAACGCTCGGACGGGCCGGCGCGGCAACGATCAATCGCGAGGTCGGAGATCCGAGCTGCTGTTCGGCCGGGCCGATCCTCGAATATAGGGCGACATGGCAGGGCGGGCCCTTTTCCTGCATCTCGGAACGAACGGGCCTTTCCTGCCGCCGCGAGGACGGCCATGCCTTCGTTCTCAGTCGCGGGCGCATCTCCGCCAACTGAAAAGAAACGCCCCCTGCTGGACGGAAAGCGGCAATAAAACTATAAGGCGCCCCATTCCATTCAAATTCATGCATGCAGAGGGTGCCATGGCTGGCCATTCACAGTTCAAGAACATCATGCACCGCAAGGGCCGTCAGGATGCGGTGCGCTCGAAAATGTTTTCCAAGCTCGCGCGCGAAATCACGGTTGCGGCGAAGACCGGCATGCCCGATCCGTCGATGAACGCGCGCCTGCGTCTGGCGATCCAGAACGCCAAGGCGCAATCGATGCCGAAGGACAACATCGAACGTGCGATCAAGAAGGCCTCCGGCGGCGACGCGGAGAACTACGAAGAAGTCCGTTACGAAGGTTATGGCCCGGGCGGCGTCGCTGTTATCGTCGAGGCGTTGACCGACAACCGCAACCGTACCGCCTCCAACGTCCGCTCGACCTTCACCAAGGCCGGTGGCGCGCTTGGTGAAACCGGTTCGGTTTCCTTCTCCTTCGACCGTGTCGGCGAGATCACCTACAAGCTTTCGGTCGGCGACGCCGACAAGGTGATGGAAGCGGCGATCGAAGCCGGTGCCGACGACGTGACCACCGACGAGGACGGCCACACGATCATCTGCGGCTTCGAAGCGATCGGCGAAGTCTCCAAGGCTCTGGAAGACACGCTCGGCGAAGCCGAAACCGTCAATGCGATCTGGAAAGCCCAGAACACCGTGCCTGTTGACGAGGAGAAGGCGCAGTCGCTGATGAAGCTCATCGACATTCTTGAAGACGACGACGACGTGCAGAACGTCTATTCGAACTTCGAAGTGTCCGATGAGGTCATGGCGAAGCTTTCGGCCTGATCCGGATTTTTTCAGGCCTACTGCATGTCTCCTTAAGTCCCATCCGATTTAGGGACAAAAACATGCAGCAATTCAAAGTGCTACAGCGACCTTTGCGCGTCCAATCGGACGCACTGCGCTGTAGACGTCTTGATCTACCCGTGTCCTAAAGGGCACGGGTTTTTCTTTGGGCGTCACCGATGGGATGTGACTGATGACGTATGAGTTCGCGATCTTCGACTTCGACGGTACACTCGCCGATACGGCGGAGCTGTTCATGGCGGCGAGCAACCTTGCCGCCGCGCGCTTTGGGTTTCGCCAGCTCACGGTCGAGGAGTTCAAGGGGCTGCGCGCCATGGGCAGTCGCGAGATCATCGCGCATCTCGGCGTACCGATGTGGAAACTGCCGCAGATCGCCACTTTCATGCGGCAGGAAATGGCCGCCCAGGCTCGGGCCATTCAGCTTTTCCCCGGCGTTTCGGGCATGCTGACGGCGCTGAAGTCGGCTGGCATCGGCATCGCGGTCGTCAGTTCGAATGGCGAAGCGGCCGTTCGCAAGGCGCTGGGCGAGACCGCTGGCGCTATCGACCTGTTCGAATGCGGCGCCACACTGTTCGGCAAGGCGCAGCATTTCAAGAGGGTCGTCAAGTTTGCCGGCATCGATCCTTCGCGGATGCTTGCGATCGGCGACGAGGCTCGCGACATCGAGGCAGCCCGCAAAGTACGCATTGCGGCGGGCGCCGTCGGCTGGGGCTACGCCGATCCGGCGTTCCTGAAATCGCTCGGGCCGGATCGTTTCTTCGATCGCATCGACGAGATCCTGCCGGCCTTTCGGGTCGCGGGGCGGGGCTGACCAACTGATCAGGCCGCCTTGGCAAGCTCCTGCTGCGCCTCGGCGAAAAGCCGAAGCGACTTGAGCCGGGCATCCATGTCGAAGATCGGCATCGAGATGATCAGTTCGTCCGCCTTCGTTTGGTCAAGGAACGTTTCGATCTTTCTGCGGATGGTCTCCGGTCCACCGACGATGGCATAGGACATCGCGTGATCGACAAAGATCTTCTCATCCGAACTCCATAGCCCATCCATGGACGCCACCGGCGCCGGGAACCGGCCGCGGGCGTTGCGCCGCAGGGCGACGAAGGATTGCTGCATCGACGTGAAGAGGTAGTTCGCCTCCTCGTCGGTGGCAGCTGCCACGCCCATGACGCCGACCATCACGTGCGGCTTGTTGAGCGTCTGCGAAGGCGTGAAGCGCTCGCGATAGATCTCAAGCGCCGACAGCAGCATGTCGGGCGCGAAATGCGAGGCAAAGGCAAAGGGCAAACCGAGCATGCCGGCGAGATGGGCGCTGTAGTGGCTCGATCCGAGCAGCCAGATCGGCACATTGGTGTCGGAACCCGGAACCGCGATGATCTTCTGATCCTCGGCGACGGGGCCGAGCAGTGCCTGCAGTTCGACGACGTCATTGGGGAAGTTGTTGGCGCTCGCCTCCATATTGCGGCGAAGCGCCTGGGCGGTGCGCATGTCGGTGCCCGGCGCGCGGCCGAGCCCGAGATCGATGCGGCCGGGATAGAGGGCGGCAAGTGTGCCGAACTGCTCGGCAATCACCAGCGGCGAATGGTTCGGTAGCATGATACCGCCGGAGCCGACGCGGATCGTCTTCGTTCCTGCGGCGACGTGGGAAATGACGATCGAGGTCGCCGCGCTGGCAATGCCCTTCATGCCGTGATGTTCGGCCAGCCAGAAGCGCTTGTAGCCGTTTTCTTCGGCCGCCTGCGCCAAGAGCCTCGAGTTTTCGAGCGATTGGGCGACACTGCCGCCTTCGGTGATCGGGGAGAGATCGAGGACGGAGAAAGTCGCCATGAGCCAGGCCTTTATTGAGCGAAATTGATTGAATGGCTATGTAAGGTCAAAATTCCTCAATCCAAGGGTAGCGCTTGAGATTTCCGACAGCCGCGCTTGCCTCATGTGGATGTTTTTGTTTTGTTCACTTTTTGCTGGCAGCGTCCGGACACGCAGCATAGGGTGAAATTCATGCAAACCACGATTCGCATCATCGGCATCGATCCGGGCCTCCGCCGTACCGGCTGGGGCATCATCGAAACGCTTGGCAATTCGCTGCGTTTCGTCGCCTCCGGCACGGTGACATCCGATGGCGACATGGATCTCGCTTCGCGGCTCTGCCAGCTGCATGATGGCCTGGCGGAAGTCGTGCACAGTTATCAGCCAGACGAGGCCGCGGTGGAGCAGACCTTCGTCAACAAGGATGCAACGGCGACGCTGAAGCTCGGGCAGGCGCGCGGCATCGCCATGCTGGTGCCGGCGCGCGCGGGCTTGAGGGTTGCCGAATATGCGCCGAACGCGGTCAAGAAGGCCGTCATCGGTGTCGGCCACGGTGAAAAGCAGCAAATCCACATGATGCTGAAAGTCCTGATGCCGAAGGCCGAGTTCAAGGGCAACGATGCTGCCGACGCGCTCGCGATTGCCATTTGCCACGCGCACAACCGCCTGTCGGTGACCAGCCGGCTTGCGGCCCTGATGGGGTAGTTGCGCTGGTGCCGTTAATTTCCGATGGTCGGTCCGATCATCCCGCAATCCATCCATGAGAGACGACGCCACATGATCGGCAAATTGAAGGGTACTATCGACGAAATCGGCGAGGATCATGTCGTTCTCGACGTGCATGGCGTCGGCTATGTCGCCCATTGTTCGGCGCGCACATTGTCGAAGCTCGGTTCGGCGGGAGAGGCGGCGGTGCTGTTTATCGAGACCTATGTGCGCGAGGACCAGTTGAAGCTGTTCGGCTTCCTGACGGCGCTGGAGCGCGAGTGGTTCCGGCTGTTGCAGAGCGTCCAGGGGGTGGGCTCCAAGGTGGCGCTCGCTCTTTTGTCGACGCTGACGCCGGGCGAGCTTGCAAACGCGATTGCGCTACAGGACAAGACCTCGGTGTCGCGCGCGCCGGGTGTCGGCCCGAAGGTGGCGGTGCGCATCGTCACCGAACTGAAAAACAAGGCACCGGCGTTTGCCGGCGAAATGTCCGGCACGATCGGCCTCAAGCAGGAGCTTGGCGAGGGTGTTGCCTCGGCGCCGGTTTCAGACGCGGTGTCGGCGTTGACCAACCTCGGCTATTCCCGCGACCAGGCTGCAAATGCGGTTGCCGCGGCGCTGAAGAACGGCGGCGAGGACGCCGACAGCGCCAAGCTGATCCGGCTTGGCCTCAAGGAGCTGGCGCGATGATTCCTTGCGTTGTCGTGCCGGCCGATGCAAAACGGGCATTCTCTTTAACACCACGCGCAAGAATGCCCGATCGATTGGAACGGATGGATGACTGAAGCCGCACGCCTGATAACGCCGGAAAAGCGCGGCGAAGATCTCGATGCGACGATGCGTCCGCAGTCTCTGGACGAATTCACCGGCCAGGCGGAAGCCCGCGCCAACCTGAAGATCTTCATCGAAGCGGCGAAGAACCGCGGCGAAGCGCTCGATCACGTGCTGTTCGTCGGGCCGCCCGGTCTCGGCAAGACGACGCTGGCGCAGATCATGGCCAAGGAGCTGGGCGTCAACTTCCGCTCGACCTCCGGGCCTGTTATCGCCAAGGCGGGCGATCTGGCAGCGCTCCTGACCAATCTCGAAGAGCGCGACGTTCTGTTCATCGACGAAATCCACCGGCTCAACCCGGCGGTCGAGGAAATCCTCTATCCGGCGATGGAAGACTTCCAGCTCGATCTGATCATCGGCGAGGGACCGGCGGCGCGATCGGTGAAGATCGATCTGTCGAAGTTCACGCTGGTCGCTGCAACCACCCGTCTCGGCCTGCTGACGACGCCGCTGCGCGACCGCTTCGGTATTCCGGTGCGGCTCAATTTCTATACGGTCGAGGAACTGGAATCGATCGTGCGCCGCGGCTCCCGGCTGATGGGGCTCGGCATGACCGACGACGGCGCACGCGAGATTGCGCGGCGCGCACGGGGAACGCCGCGGATCGCCGGCCGCCTGCTGCGTCGCGTGCGTGATTTTGCCGAAGTGGCCCGGGCCGAAGCGGTGACCAAGCAGATCGCCGACGAGGCGCTGACGCGGCTTCTCGTCGACAATATGGGGCTCGACCAGCTCGACCGGCGCTATCTCTTCATGATCGCCCAGAATTTCGCTGGCGGGCCTGTCGGCATCGAGACCATTGCCGCCGGGCTTTCCGAACCGCGCGATGCGATCGAAGACATCATCGAACCCTATCTGATCCAGCAGGGTTTCATCCAGCGCACGCCGCGCGGCCGCATATTGACCGCCAATGCCTGGAAACATATCGGCCTCAATCCGCCAAAAGAGGTCGAGGCGACCCAGTTTCGATTGACGCTCGAGGACGAGTAAATGATCACGAGCCGTGGGCTTCTGAAGTTTCTCGGCGGCGGGATTGCCAGCATGGCGGCGCTTGGCGGCTATGCCTTTGCCATCGAGCCGCTCGCCCGGCTGAGCGTGACGCGTTATGCGCTGACGCCGCCGGGCTGGTCGCCGGGCTTGAAGCTGCGGGTGGTGGCACTTGCGGACATCCACGCCTGTGAGCCATGGATGTCCGCCAACCGCATCGCCTCGATCTGCCGGCAGGCCAATGCGCTTGGTGGCGATATCACCGTCCTTCTCGGCGACTATGCCGCCGGCATGAACCTGGTGACACGCTATGTGCATTCCAGCGAATGGTCGAAGGCGCTCGCGACGCTTGAGGCGCCGCTCGGCGTGCATGCGATCATGGGCAATCACGACTGGTGGGAGGACAGGACCGCGCAGAAGAACAGCGGCGGCCTCACCTTCGGTCACAAGGCGCTCGCCGACGTCGGCATCAACGTCTACAGCAATCGCGCCATCCGCCTGGAAAAGGATGGCCTCGGCTTCTGGCTCGCCGGCCTCGAAGACCAACTCGCGTTGGTGCCGGGCAAGAAATGGATGCGCAAGCATATGCAGGGCCTCGACGCTCTCGATGGCACGCTGGCACAAGTAGAAGACGACGCGCCGGTGATCCTGCTTGCCCATGAGCCCGACATTTTTCCGAAAGTGCCTTCGCGCGTTGCCTTGACGCTCTCGGGCCACACCCATGGTGGGCAGGTCCGGTTTCTCGGTCATGCTCCCGTCTTACCCTCGCGCTTCGGCGATCGGTATGCGTATGGTCATATGGTTGAAGACGATCGCAGCCTGATCGTTTCCGGCGGGCTCGGCTGCTCGATCGCGCCGGTCCGCTTCGGCGTGCCGCCGGAGATCGTCGTCATCGACCTCGGCTGAGGGGATTCCGGCCGCATGGCTTAGGCGCGCGGCCAAATGGCGTATTTCGGCGTGGCGGCGGGCTCGCTATGATCCGCGACAGCGCCACGCGTCTCATGAGACGCGCAGAGGTCGCTGTAGCACTTTGAATTGCTGCATGTTTCCTTGAACCGGATACGATTTAAGGAAACATGCAGTAGGGAAAGAGCCGGCCGTCGACGTTGGACGAGCGCTTTCCATTACCTGCATCGCCTCGATGAAGGTGGCAGGCGGCTTGGCGTCCATCCATTGAAGGGAAGAGTGAATGCTGGCGCGGCGCGGGTTCCTCAAGCTTCTCGGCGGGCTGGTGATGGCTGGGTTTGGCACCAGCGCCTATGCGGTGGGGGTCGAGCCGTTGCAGCGGCCGCTGGTGACGTCCTACGCTTTGCGGCCTGCCAACTGGCCGCCAGGCCTCAAGCTCAGGGTCGTCGTCCTGGCCGATATCCACGCCTGCGAACCCTGGATGCCTGTGCACCGGATTGCCGGCATCTGCGATCAGGCCAGTGCGCTTGGTGGCGACATCATCCTCCTTCTCGGCGACTATATGAGCAGCCTGCGCCTGACCGGTTTCATCGAACCCGCCCGTTGGGCCGAGGCATTGGCGCGGCTGAAAGCGCCTCTCGGGGTCCACGCGATCATAGGCAATCACGACTGGCTCAACGATCCGGTCGCCCGTCTGGCCGGGCATGGTCCGACGCTAGCCCACAGGGCGCTTGCCGGCGTTGGCATCCCGGTCTACGACAATCGTGCGCTGCGGCTCGAAAAGGACGGACGATCCTTCTGGCTCGCCGGTCTGGCCGATCAACTCGAGCCAACCTACCTGGCTCCCGACGGCTCAGGCATGATCCCCGGGCTCGATGACCTGCCCGGCACGATGGCCGGCATGGATGGTGACGATCCGATCATCCTGATGGCCCACGAGCCGGACATCTTTGTCGACGTGCCCCGGCGTGTATCGTTGACACTCGCCGGCCATACCCATGGCGGGCAGGTCAGGATTCTCGGCTATGCGCCGCTTGTCCCGTCGCGATACGGCAACCGCTATGCCTACGGCCACGTCGTCGAGGACGGTCGTCACATGATCGTCTCCGGTGGATTGGGTCTTTCGAATTTGCCGATCCGGATCGGATCGCCGCCGGAAATCGTTGCCATCGATATCGGCTAATGACAGCGTCGACTCAAGCAACGGGCTCGGTGATCTTGCCGAAGGTGAAGATGCAGATCGGCCGCTTGCTGATGGAAGGCATGTCGACCAAGCAGCGCAGCACCTTCCTCGTCTCCGGTGTAATATCGGCAACCTCCTGGTGCGTGCCGTTGATGCTCGGCGCATTGCCACAGCTCAATTTCGTCGTTCCGATGATGGTGATCCTGATGGCCTATGGCCTGCTGCTTGCCGCCGCGATCGTTGTCTCGCACAGCCTTCTCTTCGTGCTTCCGGCGGATAAAACCGGCAAATTCGATGAAAGCGCGGATCGAGCCGATGATGGGCCTGCTGTCGGTGGCTTGAGTTGGGGGATCACGGGTCTGGTTTGACCCGTGATCAGAAGGAAAGGCCCGTGACCTGAGACCCTGAACTTCCTCCAAATTTTGGTAGAGTCCGTCACATTGAGGAGACGGACGGAATGAAGCGTGCACGGTTCACGGAACAGCAGATCATCGGGATACTGAACGAGCAGGAGAGTGGCCAGAAGACGGCCGATGTCTGCCGCAGGCATGGGATATCGGAGGCAACCTTTTACAAATACAAGGCGAAGTATGGCGGCATGGATGTTTCCGACGCCAGGAAGCTAAAGGCTTTGGAAGATGAGAATGCCAAGCTGAAGAAACTGCTCGCCGAAGCAATGCTGGACAACGCGATCCTGAAGGACGTCGCATCAAAAAAATGGTGACGCCCGATGTGAAGCGAGATGCGGTGGCTCATGTCTGCAAGGAGCATGGTGTGAGCCAGCGTCGGGCGTGCGAGGTTTTGTCCATTGACCGGTCGAGCATGCGATATCGCAGTATTCGGCCTGATGACGCCCATATCCGGGATGCCATGAAGAAGGTAGCGTCAGAGCGCCGCCGTTTCGGCTATCGGCGCATCCACGTGATGTTGGATCGGCAGGGTATCGTCATGAACCTGAAGAAGCTCAGGCGGCTCTATCGGGAAGAGAAGCTGACCGTCCGCAAACGCGGCGGGCGCAAGCGTGCCCTGGGAACCAGGCGGTCGTTGGCATTGCCATCGCGTCCCAATGAGCGCTGGAGCCTGGACTTCGTTAGCGACGCCTTCACCGATGGTCGCCGCTTCCGCGTCCTGGCCGTTGTCGACGACTTCACCCGTGAGTGCTTGGCGCTAGTCGCCGACACGTCACTCTCAGGGCTGCGGCTTGCTCGGGAGTTGGATACGATCATCGCACGGCGCGGAAAGCCAAGGACCATTGTCTCTGACAATGGCACGGAAATGACCAGCATGGCCGTTCTCAAGTGGTGCCAGGGCACACACGTCGAATGGCATTACATCGCACCTGGCAAGCCGATGCAGAACGGTTTCGTTGAAAGCTTCAATGGCAGCTTCCGCGACGAATGCCTCAACGAAACCCTCTTCTCATCGCTGACACAGGCGCGGACGGACATCACAGCGTGGAAGGAGGACTACAACCGAAACAGACCACACTCATCGCTCGGAAATATCACACCCAGCGAATTCGCAATGAAAATGGCTATGGAAAAACAGGCCGCTTGAAGTCAGATTGAAACCAACGACTCTCCTGAAAAATGGAGGGAAGATGGGTCTCAGGTCACCCGGCGTCGAGCGCGACGCCGGGCCTTTCTGTTTATGGGTGTTGAGCAAACCGCGTCAGGCGGCCTTGCCGAAGAGATTTTGTAGAGCGCTACGCAAGCCGGGTACGACTTCATAGGTGTCGGTTACCAGAAGCAAACCATCCGCGCACTCGAACCAATCTCCTGCCATCCCCGCGATCCCTTTGATTGATGTGCTGAGCTTGGCAACCTCGATCGAGTTGGGCGGGGTGCTGATGACCCGCTCTGCAATCCAGGCGTCAAGCCAGCTTTGGTTCGCGGGTGAGACAGCCTCCAGCGCGGTTTGTGGGTGTTTGTCGAAATAGTCCTGAATAGCGATATTGGTCGGTGCGATGACGATCTGGTCGAGATTGCTGTCCCCGAAGGCATCGATGACGCGTGAGCGTTCAAGCGCCATCAGGAAGGTATCGGTCTTGCCGTCCCGGCCGGTTGTCGCCGCGAGAGAGCGTAGCGTCTCCAGTATCGTCGGAAGCTGTTGTTCCTGTTGCGCGTCGTCGGCGCCGGTCTTGATGAGGGACTGATAAACGAGGTCGATGCCGGGGGTGAACGACCGCTTGCGGATGCCGCGTGTCCAATTGTATTCGAAATCCACTTCGAAGCGACCTTTGAGATTGGGCACTGCGCCCTGCGGCACCTCGATGATCACGGCTGGGTTCCAGATATAGCCGGCATAGGATGGGCGGCCGGGATTTGCCGGCATTCCCGACGACACCCAGCCGACATGCGGCAAGCTGGTGTGCCACTCGATTGATCGCGATTCCGGGCGGGCCGCGAACGAGACCTCGGAAGCGGTGAAGCTGACGCCGACATTGGCGCTGAGCGAAGCGCCCGCCTTCGGGCCTTCCGAACTATACTCGGCGCTCAGTTCGCCGCCGATCGAGAAGCTGATGGTTGCCTGCTCGACCGTGCTGTTCGGCCCGAACGTCAAGAGACGTGCCTGTGCCGAGGTCGTTTCAATGCGCAGATTCATGTGGTTGGCATAAAAGCCGACCGAGACCCAATTGGACGACGGCTTGGACGGCGAGCCCTGAATGCCGTGGTAGACATCGCCGGCAACGAGATAATAGTCGCGCGTCAGATTCTGATCGCCGTGTATCAGCTTGTAGACCGATAGCAAGGCGTTCGCGGTCAGGGTTTGCGATGAGGTTTTGACCGTACCCCATCCAAAATCCTTACCGCCGTTCGTTCTCCATTCACCGTTCAAAGTGCCGACAAGCTTCCAGACTTCAGGATTCAACGTCTCGATAGGCATCGTTTTGTTTCCTTCGAAGCGCCGTCGATCGACGGGAGGTTGAGCTGTGGAGCGAGACCGGAACCGGCCCGCGCAGCCACCTTAACGCAGATATTCGAAGACAACCTAAGGTAATTATTTGTGCATTAAAGCTCTTTAAACGAGTCCTAAAATTAGACAAGCAGGACTCTGGTCCTATGCGCTTGCGGCGTCAGGCAAGCAGCGTTCTGACCGTTGCCCGCAATCGCTCCAGCCCACCCGGCTGCCAGCCAAGTGCCCGGATCTTCTCGCTATTCATGGCGTTGAAGGCAGTCAGGGTGGCCGGGCGCGGAAGGGCGTGCTTGGATCCGGTGATCTGCTGAACGATTGCCAGAATGGCACGGTTGTCGACGAGGACATCGGAGATATTGAACACGCGGCTCGTCAGGCGGTCGAGCGGTGCTTCGAGGGTGAGGCGAACGGCGGCGGCCACATCATCGCCATGAACTTCCGTGCCGGCGCGTGGCGCAATCTCTCGGCCCGCGAGATAGTCATCGAAAAGCGGCTGCCATTTGTGAGCGGCACCTGTGCCGGACCGTCCGTAGACGCCGGTCACACGCAGGCTCACCGCCTTGAATGCGTTCGTGCCTAGTGCGGCCAGTGCATTTTCGGCTTCCAGCTTGAGGCTGCCATAGAGGCTTTCGGGATGGCAGGGCGTATCTTCAAACAGTTCTACGCCCGGCAGTTCGTCGCCATAGACGGCGCGGCTCGACAGGAAGACGCAACGCTTCACGCCGTGGTCGCGGGCGGTTCGAAACAGGCGGACGGAGCCGTCCAGATTGCTGCGGCGGAACCCTTCCGGGTCATCGCCTTCGCCGCCCCGATAACGCCCGGCGACATGCTGGAAGGCGGCATGGACGAAGTGGTCGACGTCACGGAAGGCGACGCTCTGATCGATATCCGGGTCGAGAGCGAGCGGAACGAAAGCGACAGGCTTCGAGAAGAAGGCGGGAGCGGGCGGAGTGCGGCCGCCGGCAACAACGTCATACCCGGCGGCCATCAGATGTTCGACGATGAAGCGGCCGACGAAACCGGTGCCACCGGAGACGAGCACGCGCGTCATGACTGAGCCGGATTCGCAAGGGTTGCTATGTCTGGAATATTCTCGCCGGTTAGGTAGGCGGACCAGAGGTCGATCAACGGACGAAGCTGCTTGGTGCGGGGATGGTCCTTCTCCCACGGCTTTTCGTACTGGTAGTGCAACACGCCGATCGACGACCAGTCCCAGAGTTCTGGCAAATTGAACCAGACATATTGCAGCATGTTCATGGTCACCGGCAGGCCATGCCATTCGGGAAAAAAGCTCTGCAGGAAGGTCTGGTCGGTGCGGGGCCAGAAGGCTTCGGGCGCGTCGAGCCTTTCGACCATGGCGCGGAACGTCGCGATGGATGGCTCGGCAACGAAGACGCCGGAATTCAAACGGTGAAAATCGGCAAGACCTTCATAGACATTCGGCGCGGCGGAAAACTCCGGATAGCCAAACAGCCGGTCGATGTTTCTGAGAACGATCGCATCGGCGTCGATGAACACGCAGCGGCGATATTCTGTCAGCTGCCAGAGCCGCAGCTTGCAGAAATTGTCGAGCGGCGAATGAAAAGCCGGCTTGCGCCCCTTGGTGAAGGGCGCTTTGTCGTGGACGTTGCGCTTGCCGTGGCGCTCGTTGAAGGCTTCCGAGAGCGGCAGCAGCTCCGTTTCGATGAGGCGGCAGCCGAAGGTTGAGATTGGCGCAAGGACGTCGGCGGCAACACCGCCGGTGTGGAGAACGACGATATCGGCCAGGGTGTTCGTCAGGCGGATCGAGCGGACGAGCGCGCGGGCGCCGAGCGCATAGTCGGCATTGGTCACGAGCGTCACGAATGCATGATCGGACGAGGCAGGGGAGGAGGGGCGGAGCCCCTCCGGGTGATCGTCAAGTGATGTCATGAAACGGATTTCAGCCGCTTGCCCTCAGGGTCGTGGTTGATGCGCATCGCGATATCCTTGGTCCAGGCGGAGACGGCCGGAACGCGCGAGCGATCGACGCGATAGGCAAATTTCCTGGCGACATCGACGATTTCGGAAAGCAGACCATCTCTGAGACGGATCGGATCGAGGCCGAGCCCCAGGAACTTTTCGTTGTGCACAACGAGTTCATTTTCCGCCGCTTCCTTGCGCGGGTTGGGCAGCCAGGCAATCTGCGAACCGGAGATCGTGGCGATCATTTCGGCGAGGTCCCGCACCCGGTGGGTTTCCGTCATCTGGTTAAAAATTTCGACGCGGCTGCCACGGGCCGGCGGGTTCTTCAGCGCCAGTTCGATGCAGCGCACGGAATCCTGGATATGGATGAAGGCGCGTGTCTGGCCGCCGGTACCATGCACGGTCAGCGGATAGCCGATCGCCGCCTGGATGAGGAAACGGTTCAGCACGGTGCCATAGTCGCCGTCATAGTCGAAACGGTTGATCAACTGAGCGTGCCTGCGGGTCTGCTCCGTGTGGGTGCCCCAGACGATGCCCTGGTGCAGGTCGGTGATCCTGAGGCCATCGTTCTTGGCGTAGAACTGGAAAAGCAGCTGATCCAGGCACTTGGTCATGTGGTAGATCGAGCCGGGATTCGAGGGATAGAGGATGTCCTGGGTCACGGTTTTGCCCGCCATCGTCTCGATGCCAACAGGCAAATAGCCCTCGGGGATCGCCGCGCCGACGGTGGAATAGCCATAGACGCCCATGGTGCCGAGATGCACCAGATGTGCATCGAGTTCGAGTTCGACGAGGGCGTTCAGCAGATTATGCGTGGCATTGACGTTGTTGTTGACGGTGTAGTTCTTGTGCCGGTCGCTCTTCATCGAATAGGGCGCTGCGCGCTGTTCGGCGAAATGCACGATCGCGTCGGGGCGGTGTTCCGTAAGCCAGTTCTTCAAAAGCTCGTAGTCGCGGGCAAGATCGATCAGGTTGAAATGAATGCGACGGCCGGTTTCGGCATGCCAGATGCGGGTACGCTCCTGGATCGAATCCATCGGGGTCAGAGACTGCACGCCGAGCTCGGTATCAATCCAGCGGCGTGAGAGATTGTCGAGAATATGGATGTCATGACCGGCGTCGGACAGGTGAAGGGCCGTTGGCCAGCCGATGAAACCATCACCGCCGAGGATCGCAATCTTCATGCACGGTTCTCCTGATCAGGAAGGAAAGCTGTGTCACGTGTAGGATAGGTTTGTGACAAAGCTGCAATGCTTGCAAATGCCTTTTTGTTCCTGCACAGGATTTGGGAAATTCTTGTCGGAGAGAAGCATGTCCCTGATCTCGATTGCAGGCGAACTGACCGAAGGCGGCCATCGACTGGTCCAGCGCGTTTATTACGAAGACACCGATTTTTCCGGCGTCGTTTATCACGCCCGCTACTTGCATTTCATGGAGCGCGCCCGCACGGATTTCCTGCGGCTGCTCGGCGTCGAGCAGGCGACGCTGGCGATCGAGGGGGACAGCGAGGGTCTCGTCTTTGTCGTGCATCGCATGGAGATCGACTTCAAGGCGCCGGCGCGCATGGACGACATCCTGACGATCGGCACGGTGACGGAGAAAGCGGGCGGTGCCAAGATGGTGCTGCTGCAGGAGATCCGCCGTGATGGGCAATTGCTGATCGCCGCCAAGGTGATTATCGCGGTGATCAACGGCCAGGGCCGTCCCCGCCGCCTGCCCGAAGCGCTGGCGACGAAATTCACACAGGCAAGGCAAAGCGTGGGTTAAGCCGGCACGTGCTGTTGCATGCATCGAAGCGTCCTTTCTGAAGGGCGCTTTTTTCGTTGCCAGGAGGTTAGTTGCAACCCGTACCGCTTGTGCAGCTGACGATCATGCGGACGTACGTATGGATCGAGGGCCTGCGGCAGGTGGCGGCCTAGCCGCCCCGCTTATTCGGCCAGCGTATCCAGTATCTTCTTGGTCAGGGACTGCCTTGTATCGCCAAGCTCAGACCAGGGTTCCATTCCATTTTCGATGCGCTGGAGGATATCGGCGATATGGAAACCGTTGGCTGCGTCGAGGTTGGAAAGCTCGCTCCAGCTGACGGGCGTTGCCACCGGTCCACCTGCGCGGGCTCGGGTGGAATAGGGAGCGATCGCTGTCGCGCCGCGTTCGTTCCTCAGCCAGTCGATGAAGATCCTGCCCTGGCGCTTTGCCTTCGACATGGTGGCAATGAAATTATCCGGATCGCGGTCGGCAAAGCCCTGCGCGAACGACTTGGCGAAGCGTTTCGCGTCCTCCCATGGTGCGCGTGGCGCCAGCGGAACGATGACATGCACGCCCTTGCCGCCGGTAACCATGGGAACCGATTGGAGGCCGATGTCGTCGAGCGCGTCTCGAAGGCGGAGTGCGGCGTCCTTGACGGTTGAAAAATCGACGCTTGGGTCGGGGTCGAGGTCGAACACCAATCGGTCCGGCGTCTCGATCTTGTCGACCGGCGATCCCCAGATGTGAAATTCCAGCGTTCCCATCTGGACCGCCGCAACAAGACCCTTGGCATCACGCACATACATGTAGTTCTCGGTGTCGCCGGAGGATTCCTTCACCGGTGTATCGCGGATCTCGGCCGGAAAACCCTCGCTGGCATGCTTCTGGTAAAAGCATTGGCCGCGTCCGCCCTGCGGGCACCGCATCAGCGACAGCAGGTGACCGCTGGCAAAGGGCAGCATCTTGTCCGCCACGACGGCGTAGTAGCGGGCGAGATCGAGCTTGGTGATGCGCTCTCCCTCGAACAGCTCGCGCTCCGGATGGGTGATGCGAACGCCGAGAACGGTGTCGTCCGTAACCGAATTCGCCGCGCTCGGCGTTTCGCGCGAGGCACGCTTCGCGTTGCCCTGCGCACGCACTGCTTGGTTCGGCGCACGTTTCGCATCGGGTTCGGGCTCCTTCGTCATCTTCGGTCTTTCCTGTGTCACGGCCTTGGCCTCCTTGTCGCGGCGCAGCCCTTCGAAGCGCCGTGGCGAATGTGTCCATCGTCAGAGAACTCGGCTAAGTCGAACTAGGCCACCAGATCCGGCGTGTGCCGGCGGGGCCCATGCCGTCGAGCAATGCTTGCAGCTCGTGCCGTCGCTTGATGAGCGGGTTCTTGCGCAGGTCAGCGTTCTCCGTTCAGCGGTTTGGTGCCTGACGCGCGGACTGCGTCTTGGGCGAGGGCCTGCTCGATGCCCGCGATATCTTCGCTGGTGATGGCAGGGATCGGATCGGAGATGATTGCCTGAAGCACCTCGCTGGATAGGACGCCGTTGGCGAGTGCCTCTTCCAGCGCGGCGCGGGTTTCCCGCTCGGCCTTCAACTGCGCGTAGAGTGCCAGGATCAAGCGATCGCGCTGATCGAAGTGCTGCGGGGTGGACCGCCGGTCGCGATGTCGTGTCGTTTGCGTGGTCATGGCGAGAAAACGCCCGCCGACGAGGGAAGTTCCGTGATGGGCGCTTGGCCTCAAGGTGCGGCCGGAAAGACACAGCGCGGTAACACTCCCTTAACCATAATGGTGTCTTAATCAGCCCATCAGGATTTGTGCAGTGCACGTCATCCTTTGACCAAAATTGACGGCAAGAAGGCAACCATAAGCTAATAAAGGTCGCGATGGTGCGACCAGCGGCGGCGCCGGGGCATTCTTGCAACAGGACGTTTGGGCTACCCGGTCACGAGCATGAGCCGCTCTTGCCGGGTGTTTGGATTCGGGGACTGAAAACGATGGAACAGGTTGGATTGGCCGCTGCGACGCACGATGTGACCCTCTGGTCGCTGTTCATGCAAGCGGGCTTTGTCGTGAAGTTGGTCATGCTGGGGCTGATTGCAGCTTCGGTGTGGACATGGGCGATCGTCGTCGACAAGACGCTGAACTACGGCCGTGTCCGTCGCCAGCTCGACGGCTTCGAGCAGGTGTTCTGGTCGGGCCAATCGCTCGAAGAGCTGTACCGCACGCTCTCCGACCGTCAGACGGCGGGCATGGGTGCGATCTTCGTCTCGGCGATGCGCGAATGGAAGAAAAGCTTCGAGCGTGGCGCGCGTTCGCCAATCGGTCTGCAGATGCGTATAGACCGGGCCATGGACGTGACGCTTGCGCGTGAATCGGAATCGCTGGAAGCGCGCCTCGGTTCGCTCGCGACCATCGGTTCGGCGGCACCCTTCATCGGCCTCTTCGGTACCGTCGTCGGTATCATGACCTCGTTCCAGGCGATCGCCGGTTCGAAGTCGACCAACCTTGCAGTTGTGGCCCCCGGTATCGCCGAAGCGCTGCTGGCAACGGCCATCGGCCTGCTCGCCGCTATTCCCGCGGTTATCGCCTACAACAAGTTTTCCGCTGACGCCGGCAAGCTGTCGGCGCGTATGGAAGCCTTCGCCGACGAGTTTTCCGCGATCCTGTCGCGGCAGATCGACGAGAAACTGCAGAACCCGCGCCAGGCCGCGCAGTAATCGCCAGAGAGCACGGAGACCACGCTGATGGGTATGTCGGTTGGCGGAGCCAAGGGGTCGGGCGGCGGTCGCCGCCGCCGCGGCGGCAAGAAAGCGATCATGAGCGAAATCAACGTCACGCCCTTTGTGGACGTGATGCTGGTGCTGCTGATCATCTTCATGGTCGCCGCACCGATGATGACGGTCGGCGTGCCGATCGACCTGCCGGAAACGCAGGCCAAGGCGCTTAATTCCGATACGCAGCCGATCACCGTTTCGGTCAACCCCGCCGGTGAGATCTTCCTGCAGGAAACGCCGATCGCGATCGAAGAGGTCGTGCCCAAGCTCGAGGCGATTGCCACCACCGGCTACAACGAACGCATCTACGTGCGCGGTGACACCAATGCCGACTATGGCACGGTGATGAAGGTCATGGCGCGCATCTCGGCTGCAGGGTTCAAGAACCTCGGCCTCGTGACGCTGCAAGAACAGGAAAAGTGATCCTTGGCCATGAAGGGCAGTCTCGCCACATCTGGTCTGCTTCACGCTCTGGTTCTGACCTGGGCGCTGGTTTCGCTCGGCAGCCCGGCTGACTTCCAGGTCGCCGACGTCGAAGCCTTGCCTGTCGATATCGTACCCTATTCGGAAATGACCCAGGTCCAGCAGGGCGACAAGAAGGCACCGAAGAAGGAAACATCGTCGCCGGTTCCGACCAAACGTCCGGAAACGAGCCAGCCGGCCGAGAACATCGGCGACAACGACACGGACCTGAAAACGCCGCCGACGCCGAACGCCAAGCCGTCGAAGAGCGAGGCCACGGCCTCGCCGGAAAAGAACGAGAAGCCCGAACCGACGCCC
Organism: Ensifer sp. Root127; assembly: GCF_001425225.1. Lineage (NCBI taxonomy): Bacteria > Pseudomonadati > Pseudomonadota > Alphaproteobacteria > Hyphomicrobiales > Rhizobiaceae > Ensifer > Ensifer sp. Root127. The sequence goes on along the minus strand of NZ_LMDX01000044.1, from coordinate 112,039 downwards.
GATCCGGTCGAGCAGGAAATCAAGAAGGTCGAGGAGACGAAGCCTGCTTCCGAACCGGCGACCGAAGTCGCGGCACTGCCGGAAGCCAAGCAGGAAGTAAAGCCCGAAACCAAGCCGGAACCGGCGCCGGCCGAAGAAAAGCCGGCCGAAAATCCGGAAGCCGAAGCGTTGCCCGAAAAGGTGCCGACGCCGGCTGCCAAGCCCAAGGTCGAAAAACCGGCACAGTCGGCAAAGACACCTGACCGCAAGAACGAGCAGACGCCGAAGGAACAGAAGAAGGCGGCCTCCACTGAGGAGAGCAAGTTTAACGCTGACGAAATTGCCGCCCTTCTCAACCGGCAAGATCCCTCTGCCGGTGGCGCCAAGCGCTCGACGCAGGAGGCGGCTCTCGGTGGCAAGAAGACCATCGGCGTGGGCTTGAGCGCCAACGAGATCGACGGTGTGAAGGGTCAGATCCAGGACAAATGGTCGCTGATGGCCGGTCTCACAGGCGTCGAGGAAGTGCGCGTCTCGATCCGGGTGCAACTGGATCCCTCGGGCAACATCGTCGGTGAGCCGGAGGTGACCGCCACGGGGGGGCCGGAAGGAACGCGCCGCGCCGTCGAGAGCAGCACGCTGCGCGCGCTCCGCCGCTCGGCACCGCTACAGAACCTGCCGCCTGAAAAATATGACGGCGAAAAAGGATGGAATACCCTCGTGCTGAACTTCGACCCCTCGGATTTCGCACTCTAGAGCTGCCGGGATTGGAATCATGCCGGATAGCAAACCAACCCTGCAAACCCTTCGTACTAAGCTGAAAGGCTTGTCTCTATGATCAAGAGCTCTTTTTTCCGCGCCCTGATGGTGGCAGCGGGTCTGCTGGCCGCCTTCGTGGCGGCGACGCCGGCGAATGCGGTCGTTGAAATCAACATCAACAAGGGCAATGTCGAACCGTTGCCGATCGCGATCACCGACTTCCTGCAGGGTGAACTCGGCAAGAAGATTTCGGACGTGGTCGCAGCCGACCTCAAGCGGTCGGGCCTGTTTAAGCCGATCGACCGCGGTGCCTTCATCGAAAAGATCAGCAACCCCGACGCCGCGCCGCGGTTCGAGGACTGGAAGGTCATCAACGCCCAGGCGCTCGTCACCGGTCGCGTGACGCAGGAGGCGGACGGTCGCCTGAAGGCCGAGTTCCGGCTTTGGGACACGTTTGCCGGCACGCAGATGACCGGGCAGCAGTTCTTCACCCAGCCTGAAAACTGGCGTCGTGTTGCCCATATCATCGCCGATGCGATCTATGAGCGCATCACCGGCGAAAAGGGCTACTTCGATACGCGTGTCGTCTACGTTGCCGAAAGCGGCCCGAAGACCGCCCGCAAGCGCCAGCTTGCGATCATGGACCAGGATGGCGCAAATCCACGACCGCTCACCAACTCCAACGACATCGTTCTGACGCCGCGCTTCTCGCCGAACCGTCAGGAAGTCACCTACATGTCGTTCGAAAACCAGCAGCCGCGGGTCTACCTGCTGCAGCTGGAGACCGGACAGCGGGAGGTTGTCGGCAACTTTCCGGGCATGACCTTCTCGCCGCGCTTCTCGCCCGATGGCCAGCGCGTCATCATGAGCCTGCAGCAGGACGGCAACGCCAACATCTACACGATGGACCTGCGCTCGCGCACGACGACACGGCTCACCAGCACGCCGGCGATCGATACGGCACCGTCCTATTCGCCGGATGGTGGCCAGATCGCCTTTGAAAGCGACCGCGGCGGACGTCAGCAGATCTACGTCATGGGTGCCGATGGCTCCGGTCAGCGTCGTATCTCCTTCGGCGACGGTTCCTATTCGACGCCGGTCTGGTCTCCGCGTGGCGACCTCATCGCCTTCACCAAGCAGTCGGGCGGCAAGTTCTCGATCGGCGTGATGAAGCCGGACGGTTCGGGTGAGCGCATCCTGACCACAGGCTTCCACAATGAAGGCCCGACCTGGGCGCCGAACGGCCGCGTTTTGATGTTCTTCCGCCAGAACGCCGGTGCCGGCGGACCGCAGCTCTACTCGATCGATCTGACCGGTTACAACGAGCAGGCCGTCCCGACACAGGGCTTTGCCTCGGACCCGGCCTGGTCGCCGCGGCTTGAATAGCAGGCTCGCCTTTGCGGCGGGGATTGTGGCGACGATGCCGCTTTCTCGCCGCAAAGTGCTGGTCTAGCAGGCGCCGAGCTTAAATTATCGATTTGTTAACCATAACTGTTGAATAGCGATTAACCGCTTCCGGTTACAGTCTGGCAACCGTGAATTCAGACACTTCTCAAGGAGACCGGCGCATGAGCCGAATTGACACCCCGGCCGCAGGCCGCATGCAGACCATCGCTCGCAACCCGGTCATGATCGCACTTGTCATGACCCTTGCCATCGCTGGCTGCGCCTCGAAGAAGAACATGCCGAACAATGCCAACGAGCTTGGTCTCGGCGCCGGCGCTGCAACGCCGGGTTCGCAGCAGGACTTCACCGTCAATGTCGGCGACCGTATCTTCTTCGACACGGACTCGACCTCGATCCGCGCCGACGCCCAGCAGACGCTCGACCGTCAGGCTCAGTGGCTGGCCAAGTACCCGAACTACGCCGTCACCGTCGAAGGCCATGCCGACGAACGCGGCACCCGCGAATACAACCTGGCACTCGGCGCTCGCCGCGCTGCTTCCACCAAGGACTATCTGATTTCGCGCGGCGTTCCGGCCAACCGCCTGAAGACGATCTCCTACGGCAAGGAAAAGCCGGTTGCCGTTTGCGACGACATCTCGTGCTGGTCGCAGAACCGCCGCGCCGTGACCGTTCTCGGTGGCGCCGGCATGTGATCTTCCGATCACGCATCGCTAAATTATAAGGGCGGCCTTGTGCCGCCCTTTGCTTTTTTACCACACTTTGGCCGAACTCCGTTGCTTTTTCAGGGTAATTGGAAAACTGTGCGGCAATCATCCAGATGAATCGGCGAGATGTATTGCGGGGCCCGATTCCAGGGTGGGAAAACCGGTATTCGAACAGGACAAATGAAATGAAGAAATTTGTCGTGGCTGGACTGCTTGGTCTCGCGGCCCTTTCGGGCCTGGGCCAGACAGTAAACGCCATGCCGCTTTCCGGGCTCATGGCCCGAACGACACACGCCGACACGGCAGGGGCGCACAGTCTTCCCGTCGTGAAGGTACAGGCGTCCGAAACCACACGGGTCGGCCAACTTGAAGAACAGATCCGCTCGCTCAACGGGCGTATCGAGGAAATGAGCTTCCAACTCCTGCAGATGCAGGAGCAGATCCGGAAGTTCCAGGAGGACAACGAGTTCCGCTTCCAGGATCTGGAAAGCGGCAAGGCCTCCCCGAAGAAGAGCGGCGCATTGCAGACGCCGAAGTCCAGCGATCAGGCGTCCGTCACCCCTCAGGTGACGGATAGCCAGACGATGGCGCCTGTCGATCCCGGCACCGGCATGGCCGCATCGGGTGCCAATCAGGGCACGACCGGTGCGGCACCGCCGACGACACTCGGCCAGATCGTCTTCGACGAGAGCGGCAATCCGATTTCGACGACGACAGACGCACAGCCTGGCGCCAACGCCACGCCTCCCGGTGTCGATCCCGGCGTAGCACTTCCGGGCACCGATGGCGGGCTCAACGCCAATCCGGATAGCCAGCGGCAGACGGCAGCGCTCGACAACCCCGGCGACCTCTACCAGTCGGCCTATGGGCACGTGCTTTCCGGCGACTACAGCACCGCCGAGCAGGAGTTCCGCGACTATCTCGACGTCTTCCCGCAGGGCGAAAAGGCGGCCGATGCCAGTTTCTGGATGGGCGAGGCGCAGTATTCGCAGGGCAAGTACAGCGAAGCTGCCAAGACGTTCCTGAATGCACACCAGGCGCACGCCAAATCGCCGAAGGCTCCGGAAATGCTGCTGAAACTCGGCATGTCGCTTGGCGCGCTCGACAACAAGGAAACTGCCTGCGCCACGTTGCGTGAGGTGAACAAGCGCTATCCGAAGGCCTCGCCGGCCGTGCGCGCAAAGGTGACGAGCGAGCAAAGCCGCTTTGGCTGCTGAGACGCCGGGGCACCTGGCCGTTCTCGAAACGGCGAAACGATTTCTTTCATTCTTCCATCGGCCCGCCCGACTGCTCGTAGCTGTCTCAGGCGGTAGCGATTCCAAGGGACTGCTTCTTGCCCTGCACCGGGCGATCGAGGCAACCGGCAAAGCCGACCTTTCCCTTGCCGCCTGCACGGTCGACCATGCCCTGAGGCCCGGCTCCGCCGATGAAGCGGAGGCGATCGCCGCCTTCTGCGCCAGCCTCGGCATTGCACATATGGTCAAACGCTGGGACGGCCACAAGCCGACGGCGGGAATTCAGGCCGCGGCACGTAACAAGCGCTATCAACTGCTGGCGAGCGCTGCCGATGAACTCGGGGCCACCTGCATCGTCACCGGGCACACCCTCGATGACCAGCGCGAGACGATCCTGATGCGGTCCGAGCGCGGGCAGGGGCCCGGTGGCGCCGGAATGGCCGACGCAACGCTCTACGACAAGCGCTTCTGGGTGTTGCGCCCGTTTCTCGGCCTTCGCCGCGCCGACATACGCGCTTTTCTGAGCGCGGAGGGCGTTGGCTGGTTCGACGATCCGAGCAACATGAATATGCGCTTTGAGCGTGTGCGCACCCGCGAGCGCCTCGCCGAAACGGGCGACGAAGTGGCTGCCGCATGGGATGCTGCGTCGCGGGCGCGCTCCTCGGCAAGGGCCGCCGCCTGGCTGAAGCTTCATGCGCGCGTTCACGAAAACCTCGTGGTGAGCTTTGCCGGCGCTGCTGTCGCCAGATGCGTCGACGCCGACTGCCGCCGCGCGCTTCTGGCAATGGCTGCTGTCGTCGGTGGCAGGACGCATCCACTGGCCGCGGAAACGGTGACGCGACTGATGGCGTTTCTCGAGCGGGACGAACCCGGACGGCTGACGGCGGGACGCGTCGTGTTCGACAGGCGTGCGACCGACCTTTACCTTTATCGCGAAACGCGCGATCTGCCGCTTCTGGCGCTGAGGCCTGGCGAGGCCGGCATCTGGGATGGCCGCTTTACGGTTCGAAATGTCGGAAATGGCATGGTGCAGATCGGCGCCACCAACGATGGCGGCCTGCAACAACAGAGACTTATTGCCGCAGGACTGCCACCGGGCGTTGCCAAGCGGGCGTCGGTTTCCGCGCCTTGTGTTGTATCCACAGACGACAATTGCGTCGCGAAGACCGACGTTGAGCCGCGCATAGGCCCCTACGACACCTTTTTGCCGGGTTTCGACCTGATCATGGCGGAGATGATTGCCGGATTGTTCGGGCGTCAGCCCTATGTTCGGTCGCCGGTTCACGATCTGTTGACAGAAATGGAACGGTAGTTGGCGGTTTGCCTTGGCAAGGCGTCGCCAGAACCCTATGTTAGGGGCAAGAAAGCGGCCCGGCGAAATGTGCGGGTCGTGACAGGTTCCGGGGAGTTCGATGAACCCTAATTTTCGTAATTTTGCCCTTTGGGCAATCATAGCGCTTTTGCTGATCGCGCTGTTTAGCATGTTTCAGCAACCGACCGAGCGCACCGGCTCGCGCGAGATTCCGTTCTCGCAGTTCCTCAAGGACGTCGATGCGAGCCGCGTCAAGGAAGTCGTGATCACCGGCTCCAAGGTCATCGGCAGCTATTCTGAAAGCGGCGCGACGTTCCAGACTTATGCACCTTCGGTTGACACCGCGCTCACCGAGCGTCTGGAAGCCAAGGACGTGACGGTAACCGTTCGTCCGGAAACCGATGGCTCCTCCGGGTTCCTGAGCTATATCGGCACGCTGCTGCCAATGCTTTTGATCCTCGGCGTCTGGCTGTTCTTCATGCGTCAGATGCAGGGCGGTTCGCGAGGCGCCATGGGCTTTGGCAAATCCAAGGCCAAGCTTCTGACGGAAGCGCATGGCCGCGTCACCTTTGACGACGTTGCCGGTGTCGATGAAGCCAAGCAGGATCTGGAAGAAATCGTCGAATTCCTGCGCGACCCGCAGAAGTTCCAGCGGCTCGGCGGACGTATTCCGCGCGGCGTGCTGCTCGTCGGCCCTCCCGGTACCGGTAAGACGCTGCTTGCCCGCTCGGTCGCAGGTGAAGCCAACGTTCCCTTCTTCACCATCTCCGGTTCGGACTTCGTCGAAATGTTCGTCGGCGTCGGCGCAAGCCGTGTGCGCGACATGTTCGAACAGGCCAAGAAGAATGCGCCCTGCATCATCTTCATCGACGAAATCGACGCCGTCGGTCGCCATCGCGGCGCCGGTCTCGGCGGCGGCAACGACGAACGCGAGCAGACGCTGAACCAGTTGCTGGTCGAGATGGACGGCTTTGAGGCCAATGAAGGCATCATCCTGATCGCGGCGACCAACCGTCCCGACGTTCTCGATCCGGCCCTTCTGCGCCCGGGCCGTTTCGACCGCCAGGTCGTGGTGCCGAACCCGGATATCAACGGCCGCGAACGCATCCTCAAGGTGCACGTTCGCAACGTGCCGCTGGCGCCGAATGTCGACCTCAAGGTTCTGGCCCGCGGCACGCCCGGCTTTTCCGGTGCCGACCTGATGAACCTCGTCAACGAAGCTGCCCTGATGGCCGCGCGCCGCAACAAGCGCGTCGTCACCATGCTCGAGTTCGAAGACGCCAAGGACAAGATCATGATGGGTGCGGAGCGCCGCTCCTCCGCCATGACCGAAGCCGAAAAGAAGCTGACCGCCTACCACGAAGCCGGACACGCAATCCTGGCGCTCAACGTTCCCTCGGCCGATCCGCTGCACAAGGCGACTATCATTCCGCGTGGACGAGCGCTTGGCATGGTGATGCAGCTGCCGGAAGGCGACCGCTATTCCATGAGCTACAAGTGGATGGTCTCGCGGCTCGCCATCATGATGGGCGGACGCGTCGCCGAAGAACTGACTTTTGGCAAGGAGAACATCACCTCCGGCGCTTCATCCGACATCGAGCAGGCAACCAAGCTTGCTCGAGCGATGGTGACGCAGTGGGGCTTCTCCGACCAGCTCGGCCAGGTTTCCTACGGCGAGAACCAGCAGGAAGTCTTCCTTGGTCACTCCGTTGCGCAGCAGAAGAACGTTTCGGAAGCGACCGCTCAGAAGATCGACAACGAAATCCGTCGTCTGATCGATGAGGCCTACGAGACCGCCCGCAAGATCCTCACCGACAAGAACCACGAGTTCGTGGCTTTGGCGGAAGGGCTGCTCGAGTACGAAACCCTGACCGGCGAAGAGATCAAGGCGCTGATCCGCGGCGAAAAGCCGGCGCGCGACCTCGGCGACGACACCCCGCCGCATCGCGGCTCCGCCGTGCCTTCCGCTGGCGTGAAGAAAGAGGGTTCGTCGGGTAACAAGGGCGAAGAATCCGAAGGTGGGTTCGAGCCGCAGCCGCAATAGCGGTTTTGGTTTCAGACGCTTAACTCAGAAGCCGCCGCGCCGGAGGGTGCGGCGGCTTTTTGTTGCTACTGCACGTTTTCCTTAAATCGCATTCGATTTAAGGATAAAAACATGCAGTAATTCAAAGTGCTACAGCGACCTTTGCGCGTCCAATAAGACGCGCGGCGCTGTACGTGCAGGATTGCACTTGGTAACGCGTTGTAATGATTTCTGATGCTATCGTCGCTGCCGTTTGCATTGGTTTTGTGTCAAAGAAGAAACGAAATACTCTCGGCCTTTGCTTCGGCATCAATGTCGCGGGGGCCACGGCAACAGCCGGAATGATATGAGGTCTGGTCAATGAAACCCAGTCGCGGAGCACGCAGACAGGTGAAGCAGGCAAAGCCTGCATTGACCCAGCAGAACGATGGAGTTCTTATGAAGCGCAAGTATTTCGGCACGGACGGTATCCGCGGTCAGTCCAATATCTTTCCAATGACGCCGGATCTCGCCATGCGGGTCGGCATTGCAGTCGGTACGATCTTCCGCAATGGCGCCCATCGCCACCGGGTGGTGATCGGCAAGGACACGCGCCTCTCCGGCTATATGCTTGAAAACGCCATGGTTGCCGGTTTTACGGCTGCGGGTCTCGACGTGTTCCTGCTCGGACCGATCCCGACCCCCGGCGTTGCCATGCTGACGCGCTCGCTGCGCGCTGATATCGGTGTGATGATTTCCGCGTCGCACAATCCGTTCCAGGACAACGGCATCAAGCTGTTCGGCCCTGATGGCTATAAGCTCTCCGACGATATCGAAGCCAAGATCGAAGCGCTGCTCGATCAGGATCTGTCCGGCCAGCTCGCCAAGGCGGAAGACATCGGCCGCGCCAAGCGCGTCGACGGCGACATTTATCGTTATCTCGAACACGCCAAGCGCACCCTGCCGCGCGACGTCACCCTTCAGGGCCTGCGGATCGCCATCGATTGCGCCAACGGCGCCGCCTACAAGGTTGCACCCCAGGCGCTTTGGGAACTCGGCGCCGAGGTGGTGTCGATCGGGACCGAGCCGAATGGTGTCAATATCAACCTCGATTGCGGCTCGACCCATCCGGCGGCCCTTTCCAGGAAGGTGCATGAGGTGCGCGCCGACATCGGTATCGCGCTTGATGGCGACGCCGACCGGGTTCTGATCGTCGATGAGAACGGCACTGTGATCGATGGCGACCAACTGATGGCTGTTATCGCCGACAGCTGGGCCGAGGATGGCACGCTGCGTGGCGGCGCGATCGCCGCAACCGTCATGTCCAACCTGGGGCTGGAGCGTTACCTCAAGGGCCGTGGTATCGAGCTGCGCCGCACCAAGGTCGGCGACCGCTACGTTGTCGAGCAGATGCGCCAGGACGGCCTGAATGTCGGTGGCGAGCAGTCCGGCCACATCGTGCTGTCGGACTTCGGCACGACCGGTGACGGTCTCGTGGCCGCCCTGCAGATCCTTGCGGTCGTCAAGCGCCTGGGCAAGCCGGTGAGCGAGGTCTGCCACCGTTTCGAGCCGGTGCCACAGGTCTTGAAGAATGTGCGCGTGTCCGCCGGCAAGCCGCTCGAGGATGCAGCCGTGCGCCAGGCGATTGCCGATGCGGAAGCCGAGCTTGCCAAGTCCGGCCGCCTGCTGATCCGTCCGTCGGGTACAGAGCCTTTGATCCGGGTCATGGCCGAGGGCGATGACCGCGGCCAGGTCGAGCGGATCGTCGACGGGCTGATCAATGTCATCGGCAGCGCGCGTAACGCTGCTTAAAAGCGTACCTTCAGAAGTTTCCTCCAGGGCCGGTGACAATCACCGGCCTTTTCTTTGCTCGCCAAAGAACAAGTTGCCGCAGCCCGGAGTATTAACGTTCCTTAATGCACACGGTAAACGTTTGTAGTTAATCGGAGTTTAACCTTTCCCCCTCATTATCCATAACCAACGTCAGGATTTGGACACCACTTTCATGGTGCACCAAGCAACCGAATGTATTGGAGTGGGCCATGAAGAGAATTTTGAGTGGCGTTGTTGCAGTCTTGCTCAGCGGCACGGCAGCTTTTGCTGCCGACATTTACCAACCGCCTGTCGAAGCGCCTATCGTCGAGCCAGTGATCCAGACCAGCGGCTGGTATCTGCGCGGCGACGTCGGCTACGCCTGGAACGACCTGCGCGGCGCGAATTACTACCAGGGAGGCCCGGGCGGCTCTATCGCTGAGTTCGCCTCGGCCGATATCGATGACTCCTGGGTCATTGGCGGCGGTGTCGGTTACCAGTTCAACAACTATCTGCGCACCGACGTCACGCTCGACTACTGGGGCGGTGGCGACTTCAACGGCTCGACCTTGGGCGGCTGCGGGATCGTCGCGGGTCCCTGCGTGTCAAGTGACACAAGCTCGGTTTCCGCCTGGAGCTTGATGGCCAACGCCTATGTCGACATCGGCACCTACGGCGCCTTCACCCCCTATGTCGGTGCCGGTATCGGTGCCACGCACGTGAAATGGGACGGACTGCGCAACACCAGCTGCAGTGTCAGCAATCCGGCAGATTGCGACCCGACGACGGATCACGGTGGCGAGAGCGATTGGCGCTTCACCTACGCGCTCATGGCCGGTACTGCGATCGACCTGACCTGCAATCTCAAGGCAGACGTTGGCTACCGCTTCCGCCAGGTCGATGATGGCGACATGTTCGGCTACAACAACGGCGGCGGCCCGGGCTTCGACGAGGGTTTCTACATCCACGAGGCACGCGCTGGTCTGCGCTACTCCTTCGGCAATGTCTGCGAAGTTCCCTACGAGCCGGAGCCGATCGTCTACAAGTAAGACATATGACGCTGAAATCATGAAGGCCGCCCCCGGGGCGGCCTTTGTCGTTTCGCCCAAAGCTTTGCCCAAATCCCAACGGGCATGGTTAACCGCGAGTTAACCTCCGTCTGCAATAGTTAACGCTGAACGAAGCAGCTGGTGGGTGGATCCTATTCGGCGACGGCAATGGCAGCGAAAGGGCATGGGCATGGAATGGCGAAACGGGATCTGCGGAGCCGCGTTCGGTGTCGGCCTGTTGCTTTCCGGTCCGGCAGTTGCCGCAGACGAGACCCTGATCGACGCCCCCGAAATCACGATTGCCCAGGAAGCAACCGGCAGCAGCGGCCTCTACCTGCGCGGCGACATCGGTTACGCCGGCTGGCGCGACGAAGGCGATCCTAGCTACCGCACCTTCGATCAGGGGACCGGTTACAGCAATATTCCGTTCGACGGTGCACGCTTCGATAAACCGCTTTCGGGCACCATCGGCCTCGGCTACCAGATCACCGACACTTTCCGCGCTGACCTCACGGTCGATTATTTCGAGGGTCGTTTCGACGGCTCGTCGCTGACCGCAAGCCCCTGCGCGGGGCAGGGTGCCGGCACGTCCTGCGCCTTTGCCGCGACGGCGGATTTTTCCGCGCTGGGCCTGATGGCGAACGCCTATGTCGATTTCGGAACGCTCGCCGGCTTCACGCCCTATCTCGGCGCCGGTATCGGCGCGACCAATCTGCGTTGGAATACCGCCTTTGCCAGTGAGAGCTGCGTTGCCGGCGGCGGCGCCTGTGCCGGCGCTCCGGCCACAACCTCATTTGACGGTCGCGACAGCTGGCGCTTCACCTATGCGCTGATGACCGGCGTCTCCTACGACCTCAGCGATCGTCTGAAGCTCGATGTCGGCTACCGTTACTCGCATATCGGCGACGGCGAGATGTTCGGCTTCGGTGCCGAGGCACTGGCGGGTGCGAGCGGGGCAAAGGGTTTCGACGATGGACTTTCCCGTCACGAGATCAGAGCCGGCCTGCGCTTCTCGTTCTGGTAACATTCGGTCGGCAGGCGCAGCCTCATCTTTGCTGATATTGCCTGCGACGCCATAAATATTCTCGATTGCGACACAAGTCGCTTGACTTCCTTCCGGACCCGCAATATTTCCGACGGCGGGACACCCTTCCCCAACGAAGGGCTATCTATCTGGAAGGATAGCACATGACGAAGCCTGCCAAGCCGGACATCCGTCCGAACAACACCCATTTTTCTTCTGGCCCTTGCTCGAAGCGCCCCGGTTGGTCGCTCGATGCTCTCTCCGACGCTCCGCTCGGTCGTTCGCACCGCGCCAAGGTCGGCAAGACGAAGCTCAAGCAGGCCATCGATCTTACCCGTGACATTCTTGACGTGCCGGCCGATTACCGCATCGGCATCGTGCCCGCTTCCGATACCGGCGCCGTCGAAATGGCGCTCTGGTCGATGCTCGGCCAGCGTGGCGTCGACATGGTCGCCTGGGAAAGCTTTGGCGCCGGCTGGGTGACCGATGTGGTCAAGCAGCTGAAGCTCGCCGATGTACGCAAGTTCGAAGCCGGTTACGGCGAACTTCCCGATCTCTCCAAGGTCGATTTCGATCGTGACGTCGTCTTCACCTGGAACGGCACGACCTCGGGTGTGCGCGTTCCGAATGCCGACTTCATTCCGGCCGACCGCAAGGGCCTGACCATTTGCGACGCGACGTCTGCCGCCTTTGCGCAGAACCTCGATTTCGCCAAGCTCGATGTCGTCACCTTCTCCTGGCAGAAGGTTCTGGGCGGCGAGGGCGCACACGGCGTCATCATTCTTTCGCCGCGTGCCGTCGAACGCCTGCTGACCTATGTGCCGGCCTGGCCGCTGCCGAAGATCTTCCGCATGACCTCCGGCGGCAAGCTGATCGAAGGCATCTTCACCGGCGAGACCATCAACACGCCTTCGATGCTCTGCGTCGAAGACTACATCGATGCGCTCGTCTGGGCTGAGAAGGTCGGTGGGCTCAAGGGCCTGATGGCGCGTGCCGACGCCAATGCCAAGGTGATCTTCGACTTCGTTGCAGCCAACGGCTGGATCGCCAATCTGGCGGTCAAGGACGAAACCCGCTCCAATACGTCGGTCTGCCTGAAGATCGTCGACACGGACGTCGCCGCACTGGATGCGGATGGACAGGCAGCCTTTGCCAAGGGCGTTGTCGCCCTGCTCGAAAAAGAAGGTGTCGCGTTCGACATCGGCCATTATCGCGATGCACCGTCCGGTCTCAGAATTTGGGCCGGTGCCACGATTGAGGCATCCGACATGGCAGCTCTGATGCCGTGGCTGACCTGGGCTTTTGAGACCCAGAAGGCGACGCTGTCGCTGGCAGCGGCCTAACCCAAGCGTTTGCTTCGCTCCCGATGGGGGAGCGAAGCCCTTGTACCGCATTCCCGTTCAGACCTGATCTTCTCAAGGAGGCCATCATGGCACCTCGCGTTCTCGTATCCGACGAACTGTCGGAAACCGCCGTCCAGATCTTCCGCGACCGCGGCGTTGAAGTCGATTTCCAGCCGAAGCTCGGCAAGGACAAGGACAAGCTCGCCGAAATCATCGGCAACTATGACGGTCTTGCCATTCGCTCGGCCACCAAGGCGACCGAGAAGCTGATCGCCGCTGCGACCAATCTCAAGGTCATTGGCCGTGCCGGCATCGGCGTCGACAATGTCGATATTCCGGCCGCTTCGCGCCGCGGTATCATTGTCATGAACACGCCCTTCGGCAATTCGATCACCACGGCCGAACACGCCATCGCGCTGCTTTTTGCCGTTGCCCGCCAGCTTCCGGCCGCCGACACCTCGACGCAGGCCGGCAAGTGGGAGAAGTCCCGCTTCATGGGTGTCGAAATCACCGGCAAGACGCTTGGCGTCATCGGCGCCGGCAACATCGGCTCGATCGTCTGCTCGCGCGCCATCGGCCTCAAGATGCATGTGCTTGCCTATGACCCGTTCCTGTCGAAGGAGCGCGCCGAAGAAATGGGCGTCACCAAGGTCGAGCTCGACGAGCTGCTGGCCCAGGCCGACTTCATCACCCTGCACGTGCCGCTGACGGACAAGACCCGCAGCATCCTCAATGCCGAAGCTCTGGCCAAGACCAAGCCGGGCGTGCGCATCATCAACTGCGCCCGCGGCGGCCTCGTCGACGAGAAGGCGCTGGCCGACGCGATCAAGTCCGGCCACGTTGCCGGCGCCGGCTTTGACGTGTTCGAGGTCGAGCCTGCGACGGAAAGCCCGCTCTTCGGCCTGGCGAACGTCGTCTGCACGCCGCATCTCGGTGCGTCGACCACGGAAGCACAGGAAAACGTCGCCCTGCAGGTCGCCGAACAGATGTCGGACTATCTCGTCAAGGGTGCCGTTTCCAACGCCATCAACATGCCCTCGATCACCGCCGAAGAAGCCCCGATCCTCAAGCCCTTCATCCGGCTTGCCGACGTGCTTGGCGCCTTCGTCGGCCAGGTGACGGAAAGCGCGATCAAGGAAATCGAGATCCTCTACGATGGCGCGACCGCAGCGATGAACACCAAGGCGTTGACCAGTGCCGTGCTCGCCGGTCTCATCCGGCCGCAGGTGGCCGATGTCAACATGGTTTCGGCTCCGATCATGATCAAGGAAAAGGGCGTCATTCTTTCCGAGGTCAAGCGTGACAAGACCGGCGTCTTCGACGGCTACATCAAGCTGACGGTCAAGACCGCCAACCAGACCCGCTCGGTCGCCGGTACGGTGTTCTCCGACGGCAAGCCGCGCTTTATCCAGATCAAGGGCATCAACCTTGATGCGGATGTCGGCAGCCACATGGTCTACATCACCAACACCGACGTACCCGGCATGATCGGCTTCATCGGCATGACCCTCGGCGATGCCGGCGTCAACATCGCCAACTTCCAGCTTGGTCGCGAGAAGGAAGCCGGCGACGCCATCGCGTTGCTCTATGTCGACGGCCCGGTTTCCGATGACGTGCTCGACAAGCTGCGCGCCAACGGCGCGATCCGCCAGGCAAAACCGCTGGTGTTCAACATCGATTGATCATGGATGCAGCAGCCTTGCGCACCGCCTGGTGCGCAAGGCTGAAGGGCGCAAATCGGCCATGATTTTGTGACCCATGCGCCAGCGAATGGCCGGCTCGCCAAGGCGGGCAGATGATTGAATTCGAGAACGACCAGGAACGCATCGGACAAGCCGGTGCGTTCTTTCGGTTTGAAACATTGATGACGGCAATGACACGACAGGCATTCCGCTGGCGCGAGGCCAGCCTTCCCGATCTCGTTTCGGTCTCCGAAATCCAGCTGGTGGTTCACGAGGCATTCCCCGAGGACGATCACGTGCTTGCCGATCGGCTGGAATTGAGCCCCGAGGGCTGCTTCATGCTGGAGGTCGGCGGCGTCGCCCAAGGCTATGTCTTGAGCCATCCCTGGCTCCGCCGTGCGCCGCCTTCGCTGAACGCGGTGCTGGGCGAGATCCCAGAAACCGCCGACACCTGGTACATTCACGATCTGGCGCTTTTGCCTGAGACCCGCGGATCCGGGGCAGGGGGCAACGTCGTGCCGCTGCTCGCCGTTATCGCCCGGTCGGAAGGCTACCACTCGATGTCGCTGGTGTCGGTCAACGGTTCGCGCGGCTTCTGGGAGCGGCAGGGGTTTTCCGTCCGCATGGACAAGCGGCTGGCAAGCAAGCTTGCAAGCTACGGCGAGGATGCGCTCTACATGGAGCGGTTGCTCGCCTGAAAGAGCGCCGGCTCGGCCGGAAGAGGTCAATATCCGTGCGGGTTGGTATTAGTGTTTCGGGCGGCCCTTCTCGGCAATGGCGATGCCGCCGAGAACAAGCAGCAGGGCGATGAAATGGAAGGTGTGGAAGGTCTCGCCGACCAGCATGACCGACAGCAGCGTGCCGAAGACCGGGATGGCATTGATGAAGAGCCCGGCACGGTTGGCGCCGATCATCTCGACGCCGCGGACATAGAGCACCTGCGACATCAATGACGGGAAGATGGCGGCGTAGAGCACGATGATCCAGCCGGTCGTGTCAGGAAAGATCGCCGTGCCGTTGCCGATCTCCCAGAAGAGCAGTGGAATGGCGCTGAGCAGGGCGCCGAAGGCGGGTGCGGCGATGAAACTCTGCCAATGCATCGTGGGCTTCCAGCGCAGTGCCACGGTATAGGCGGCGTAAACGATGCAGGCGGCGATCATCAGGGCGTCGCCGAAGTTGAACTCCAGTTGCAGCAGGCTGGCGATGTCGCCGTGCGCGGCGGTGATCAGCACGCCGATCAGCGTCACGGTGAAGCCGATCACCTGTGCGATCGAGGCGCGGGTTCGAAACAGCATGAAATTGAACAGGAAGATCAGCATGGGGATGCCGGCCTGCAGGATGACCGCGTTGATCGCGCTGGTATATTTCAGCGCAGAATAGAGCAGGGCGTTGAAGGTGGTGAAACCGATGACGCCATAGGCCAGCAGCTGCAGCCAATGCTGCTTGATCTTCTGCCAATCGCGGCGGATCTGCGGCGTCATTAGCACCAGGATGATGAGAAGCGCAAACACCCAGCGAAGGG
The DNA here is from genome assembly GCF_001425225.1 of Ensifer sp. Root127. NCBI lineage: Bacteria > Pseudomonadati > Pseudomonadota > Alphaproteobacteria > Hyphomicrobiales > Rhizobiaceae > Ensifer > Ensifer sp. Root127. The sequence continues at coordinate 96,212 of NZ_LMDX01000044.1, read as the reverse complement.
TGGTGAGCATCATCGGACTGACATGCCCGACGGCCATTTTTCCGGCGACCGAATTGCCGCCCCAGAAGAGTGCGGTGACGCAGAGATAGAAATAAGCCCTGGAATTCACGATGCTGCAACCTGCTGGGATGACGGGGATTGATTGCCGCAAGGGCGGGAGAGACGCAAGATATAGGCGCTAAATCCAGCGCTTGTCATGCAAAAAGGGCGGAACGCCCGTCATAACGGGGTCGCTTTCCCGGTGACAACACAGTATAGATGCGCGGGTTTTGAGAACAGCGCAACCCTACTTGCGCGCGTCAACAGGAAGAGAATTATGACGAATGTCGTGGTGGTCGGATCCCAGTGGGGTGATGAAGGCAAAGGCAAGATTGTAGATTGGCTCTCGGAACGCGCGGATATCGTCGTGCGCTTTCAGGGCGGTCACAACGCCGGCCATACCCTGGTGATCGACGGCGTCAGCTACAAGCTGTCGCTGCTTCCGTCCGGCGTCGTGCGTCCCGGCAAGCTCGCCGTCATCGGCAACGGCGTGGTCATCGACCCGCATGCGCTGATCGCTGAAATCGACAAGCTCGGCAAGCAGGGCGTGACGATCACCCCGGAGAACCTGCGCGTTGCCGACAACGCCACGCTCATTCTTTCGCTGCACCGCGAACTCGACGGCTTCCGCGAAGACGCTGCCTCCAACAGCGGCACCAAGATCGGCACCACCCGCCGCGGCATCGGCCCGGCCTATGAAGACAAGGTCGGCCGTCGTGCGATCCGCGTGATGGACCTTGCCGATCTCGAAACCCTGCCGGCCAAGGTCGATCGCCTGCTGACGCACCACAACGCGCTGCGTCGTGGCCTCGGCGAACCGGAAATCAGCCATGACGCGATCATGCTCGAGCTGTCTTCGGTTGCCGACAAGGTACTGCCGTTCATGGAAACCGTCTGGGTGCTGCTCGACAAGGCGCGGCGCAAGGGCGCCCGCATCCTGTTCGAAGGCGCGCAGGGCACGCTTCTCGACATCGATCATGGCACCTATCCGTTCGTAACCTCGTCCAACACCGTTGCAGGTCAGGCCGCCGCCGGTTCGGGCATGGGCCCGGGCTCGCTCGGCTACATTCTCGGTATCACCAAGGCCTATACGACCCGCGTCGGCGAGGGCCCGTTCCCGACCGAACTGCACGACGAGATCGGCCAGTTCCTCGGCGAGCGCGGCCACGAATTCGGCACCGTTACCGGACGCAAGCGCCGCTGCGGCTGGTTCGATGCTGCGCTCGTGCGCCAGTCGGTCGCTGCCAACGGCATCACCGGCATCGCGCTGACCAAGCTCGACGTGCTCGATGGCCTTGATGAACTGAAGATTTGCGTCGGATATACTCTCGACGGACAGCAGATCGATCATCTTCCGGCAAGCCAGGCGCAGCAAGCTTCGGCAAAGCCAGTCTATATTACACTTGAAGGCTGGAAGGAATCGACTGTCGGCGCACGCAGCTGGGCAGATCTTCCGGCACAGGCGATCAAGTATGTTCGCCAGGTCGAGGAACTCATCGGTGCACCGGTGGCTCTTCTTTCGACCAGCCCGGAGCGGGACGACACAATACTTGTGACGGACCCCTTTGAGGACTAGTGTCGGCGGACTGACATTGCGTCGTGATCGCAAACACATGCCTGAGCGTATGAGAAAGTTCTGATGGCGGATTTTGTTGCAGTTATTCGCAGGACCGTTGACGGCCTGTCGGAAAACACACCGGAAATGCGGGATAAGGTCTACGAGAAGGCGCGCGCCGCCGTGCGTCGCCAGCTCGAGAATATGAATCCGCGTCCGTCGGACGATATGATCAATCGTCAGCTGGCAAAGCTCGAAAACGCGATCGGCGAGGTCGACAGCGAATATGCTGAGGCGCTTCCGGCGGTCGACGAGGTCGAGCCAGAGGCTGAAGTCGTGGATGCGGTCGTGCCCGCTGAGGCGGAACCGGAACCGGGCGAAGTCGTCGAGACGCCTGTCGAGCAGGTCGAGTCCGAGGCGGAAAGCGAGCCGGTGACGGCCGCTGCCGAAGAACCGGCGACAGAAGCCGTTGGCGATGTCGAGCCTGCTGACGCCGACTCGTCCGTCGAGCATGATGAGCAGCTGTATGCCGAGCCCGTGCCCGCCGAAGCAACGGCCGAACACGCCGAAGCCGTCGAAGAGCAGGCCGAGCCGACTTGGCAGCCGCCGGTCGAGGACGAGCAGCCGGTCGAGGCACAGGCGCATGATGAGGAAATCGTCGCACCCGCCCAGCCTGCCGCTGAAGAGGTCTATGACCACGCGCCGGTTGCCCCCGCCATCGAGCCTGAACCCGAATCGGTGCAGGATGCGACCTGGGATGCGCCCGCTGTCGCGCCTGCTCCGGAAACGTCAGCGCGTTCGGAGTGGGAACTGCCGGACTGGGAAGACACGAAGCCCGCTCCTGAGCGTTCCTCACTGGACGCGAAACCGGACAACGTGGTCGACGATGCCGGTGCACCTGAGTTGCTCGGCATGCATCCCGTCGAGGAAAAGCCTGCCGAAATAGAGCCAGCGGCGCCGAAAGCGGATGCCAGCCGTTCCTGGTCGTTCGACGACGACGATCCGTTTGCCTCGATCACCGAGCGCCCGGCTCAAAAGGCCAGCGACGCCGAAATTTCCGATTGGTCGTGGCCGGTCGAAAAGACATCGCCAACGCCGGCCGCAAACTCGGCGGAGACCGCAAGCCAGCAGGAACGCGCCGGCACGGCCTGGGATCACATTGACGATCTTCTGGGTCTTGAAGGCGGCGCGACAACGGCGGCCAGCGCTGCTGCGGGAACTGCGACGGCCAAGGATGCCGATCGCGGCATCGAGATGCCGGCGCGGCCGACTTCGTATCGCACGACGCCAAAGCCTTCGCGCTTCAGCGTCAAGCGCCTGGTGATCGTCGCCGGCCTGCTGCTCGTGCTCGGCGGCGGCGGGTTTGCCTACTGGCAAAACCGGGAAGCGGGCAATGCCTGGATCTCCGGCATGGTCGCTTCGATCACATCCGCTGTTTCCAGTAATGGCGAGACGCCCGCAGAACAGCAGAGCACGCCCCCCGCGCAGACCGGCGAGACCGCGACCCAACAGCCCGGCGGGCATGACGACACGGCTGTTCCGGACAACACGTCGACGAAATTTACCCAGCGCCTGCTTGCCGATGGCTCGGAAACCGATGCCGGCCCGGCCGTCTTGAACGGTGAAAGTGCCGCGCAGGAAGGCAAGTCGGTCGCACCGCAGACCGAAGCCGGAAAACCGCAGGAAGAAGCGGCCGGTACGCCTGGTACCGACGCCGGAACGCCTGGTACAGGTCTGCAACCCGGCGCTCAGCCGGCACAGCCGGATGTTGCGGTTGCCAACGGCGAAAAGATGTTCCTCTACGAAGAGCGGCTCGGCCAATCCTCTCCGACCGCCATTCCAGGAACGGTCGCCTGGTCGGTCAAGGAGGAGTCGCCGGGTGGCGACGCCAAGCCGGAACCGGCAATTCAGGCTCAGATCACTGTGCCGGACCGCGGGCTGACGGCGCTGATGACGATCAAGCGCAATGCGGATCCGTCCCTGCCGGCGAGCCACGTGATCGAGTTCGTGTTCTCGCTGCCGCAGAACTTCGAAGGCGGCGCCATAGACGGTGTGCAGCGCGTTTCGATGAAGCGGACGGAGCAGGATCGTGGCGATGCGCTGATCGCGGTACCCGCCAAGATCACCGACGACTTCCACATGATCGCGCTCAACGACTTCGCCGAAGCGGTCGGCAGCAATACCGAACTGCTGCGCAGCCGCGGCTGGATCGATATCCCGCTGACATACCGCAACGGTCGCCGCGCCTTGCTGACGCTTGAAAAGGGCCAGAGTGGCAACGAAGCCTTCAGCCAGGCGATGCGCGCTTGGGGATCGTCAGGCAATACGGCAGCGACAGGCCAATAGGGCCGGACACGCTGAAGCAGAAACAACAAAAAACCCGGCGAGAACTTCGCTGGGTTTTTTCGTTTCCTGTTATCCCAAGCCTCGGACTTATGCGCCTTCGACGACGCGCAAGGCTTGGGCATTCTCCAACGCCGCCTTGCGGACGGCGTCCTGGACCTTTTCAAAGGCCCTGACTTCGATCTGGCGCACGCGCTCGCGGCTGATATCGAACTCAGTCGACAGGTCTTCGAGCGTCAACGGATCTTCGGTAAGGCGGCGCGCCTCGAAGATGCGGCGTTCACGATCGTTGAGCACCTTCATCGCGTTTGCGAGCAAGGCCTTGCGGCTGTCCAACTCGTCCTGCTCGATCAGGATCTGTTCCTGATTGTCGTGGTCGTCGACGAGCCAATCCTGCCATTGTCCGGATTCGCCTTCGCTCGCCCTGATCGGCGCGTTCAGCGAAGCATCGCCGGACAGGCGACGGTTCATCGAGATGACCTCGTCCTCGCTGACCTTCAGCGTCGTGGCGATTTCCTTGACGTGCTCAGGCTTCAGGTCGCCTTCGTCGAGCGCCTGGATCTTGCCCTTGAGGCGACGCAGGTTGAAGAACAGCCGCTTCTGGTTGGCGGTCGTACCCATCTTGACCAGCGACCAGGAGCGCAGGATGTATTCCTGGATGGCGGCCTTGATCCACCACATGGCATAGGTCGCCAGACGGAAGCCGCGATCGGGCTCGAACTTCTTGACGGCCTGCATCAGGCCGACGTTGCCTTCAGACACGACTTCGCCGATCGGCAGGCCGTAGCCGCGATAACCCATCGCGATCTTGGCGACGAGGCGCAGGTGGCTGGTGACGAGCTTGTGAGCGGCGTTGCGGTCGTCATGCTCCTGATACCGCTTGGCGAGCATGTACTCTTCCTGCGGCTCGAGCATGGGAAATTTGCGGATTTCGTCGAGATAACGATTGAGGCCGCCTTCACCAGCGGCAATGGACGGCAAATTGTTTCGGGCCATGAAGCACCCCCCTTTATAGTCTCCGGCCTCCGGGCGGCAGGCCGGGCATGTGGGTCTTCGTTAAGACCCCACGAGGCTACAAAATAAGTACGGCGAAAGCATGATTCAAGGAGTCCGGTTTCACTAACATGTGACGCCGGAGGCAAGACAGATCACGAATAGAGGCGCAGTTAAGATTGGAATCCTGCGGCCGAAATTCAAGAGGTGGCGCTACGTTGCGCCACGCAGGGCCTCGACCAGGGCCGCCATGTCTTCAGGCATCGGGGCCTCGAAGTGCATGGTCTCGCCGGTCGACGGATGTTCGAACTGCAGCATGAAGGCATGCAGGGCCTGGCGGTGGAATTGGCTGACCACGGACTTTGCCGCTTCCGGCAAGAGGTTGGCCTTGGTGCGGAAGGCCGCGCCATATTCCGGGTCGCCGATCAGCGGATGCCCGATGTGAGCCATGTGCACGCGGATCTGGTGGGTGCGACCGGTTTCGAGGTGGCATTCCACCGTCGATGCCAGGCTGGTGCCGTCGGGCTTTTCCAGATAGCGCTCGACGACCTCGTAATGGGTGATCGCTTCGCGGGCGTCGTCGCTGTCCTCGCGTTTTACGGCGCGCTTGGTGCGGTCTCCCGCCCGGCCGAGAGGGGCGTCGATGGTGCCCTTCAGCTGGCGCGGACGGCCCCAGACGACGGCCCGGTAGGCGCGCTCGAGCGGGCCGGTGCGGCCGTGATCGGCAAACTGGTCCGACAGATGGCGATGGGCGGCGTCGTTCTTGGCGACGACCATGACCCCGCTCGTTTCCTTGTCGAGGCGGTGGACGATACCGGGCCGCTTGACGCCGCCGATGCCCGAGAGGCTGTTGCCGCAATGGTGGATGAGAGCATTGACCAGCGTGCCCGTCCAATTGCCGGCGCCGGGATGAACGACAAGCCCTGCCGGCTTGCACAGGACGATAAGGTGGTCGTCCTCATAGAGCACGTCGAGCGGGATATCCTCGCCCTTCGGCTCCGGATCTTCCGGCTCGGGCAGGTCGATCTCGAAATGGTCGCCCGGCTGGACCTTCTTCTTCGGTTCGGTCACCAGCTTGCCGTTGATCGAAACAGCACCCTGCTCGATCAGGCTCTTGATCCGGTTGCGGGAAAACTCGCCCGAAAGTGCCTCGGTCAGGAAGGAATCGAGCCGCCCTGCGGCGTCCTCGCCCGCCGTCAGGACTTTCCTATTGGCTGCTGCTTGTTTAAAGGGGTCGTTCATTCCGTTTTAATTCCGATAAAAGGCCAATCATGACCGCGACCGCGCCCGATGACCAGGAAGACAAGCCGCTAGACCCGGCGATGGAGAATGTTCGCCGCAAGATGGTGCGGCTGCAACTCGTCTCGGCAGGCGTGATGTTGGTCATGCTTATGGCTGTCCTCGGAACGATTGTCTACAAGCTGACCCGCACGGACGAAAAGGCGCAGGCGCAATCCGCAGCCATCGCCGTTCCGAGCGAGGCGCCGGTCAATGCGGTTGCCGCCCTCCCGGCCGGCTTCACGGTGACCAACGTCGCGCTGTCGGGCTCGCAGGTGCTTTTCTACGGCAATCTGCCCGGCGCCGAGCCGCGCGCCATCGTCTTCGATATCGCCGCCGGCCGCATCGTGGCCGACATCACCGTCAGGACCAACTGACGGTATGAGCTCAAGCGCCTCGCCTCCGATCCGCATCGATGATCCGGCAGATCCGCGGATCGCCGGCCTCGTGTCGATCAAGGAGCGCGACCTGACGGGCCGACAGGGGCGTTTCATCGCTGAAGGCACGGTGGTGCTGCGCATGCTGGCGGCGGCGCATCGCTCCAACAGCGGGCTTGGCGCCGAGGCCATCCTGCTTCTCGAAAGCCGTGTGGCCGGCGTGGAGGCCATTCTGGCGGAATTTCCCGCTGACGTGCCCGTCTATGTGGCGGCGGCACCGGTGTTCGACGCGATTGCCGGCTTCAACATGCACCGTGGCGTGCTGGCACTCGGGCGCCGTGACGGCGTTGCCGGCCGGGACGCGCTGCTCGCCTCACTGCCGGCTACGAGCCTTGTGCTCGCAGCCTGTGGCATCTCCAATCACGACAATATGGGCTCGCTGTTTCGCAATGCGGCGGCCTTCGGCGTCGATGCGGTGCTGATGGATGAGACGAGCTGCGATCCGATGTACCGCAAGGCGATCCGCGTTTCCGTCGGCTCGGTGCTGACTGTGCCGTTTGCGCGCGAAGGGTCGGCGGCGTCGCTGATCGAACGGCTGCAGGCCGAGGGCTTTGCGATCTGGGGGCTGTCGCCGGCCGGCGAAACCGACATCGGCGGAATACCGCCGGCCAGGCGCACTGCCTTGCTCGTCGGAACGGAAGGTGAGGGGCTGCCGCCGGCCATCCTGAAATCCATACGCACCGCGCGCATTCGCCAGCGGCCCGGGCTCGACAGCCTCAATGTCTCGATGGCAGCCGGCATCGCGCTGCATCAGGTCGCCTTGATCAACGACCGGATCTGACGCGCACCGAAAGTGCCTATTCCTTCGGCAGGATTTCCTTTGCCCGCTTTGCCAGGCTCTTGCGGCCGGCCACATCGTTCTTGTCATCACCCGCGAGCAGGCTGAGGATCGGCGAGGCGGCGCCCTCGCGCGTTGCCGTCAGAGCCACCATGCCGGCGGCAATTTCCGCCACTTCCTCGCGCAAGGCATCGTCATGGGCGGTCGTCTTGGAATTGGTCAACCGTTCCGACAGGGCGGCCGCACGGTTCTTGAGTTCATGCGAAAGCGCCGCAGTTTCCAGCGGCGGCACGCCCGGTTGCTCGATGAGCTGCGCAGGGTGCGCGGCAACGCCCTCCGACGGCTCGCTGCCGCTTGCGCGACGGTCCTTGCGCGCTGGGAAGGCGATACCTGCCGCGCGCAACACCTTGGCGGCATCCCGCATGTCCTGGTTCACGTCTTTCACCTTGGTCTTCAGTCGTTCGATTTCATCGGCGCGTCGCTCGAGCGCGCTTTCGCGATCGGCGCCTGCAGCCAGTTCCCGCGAAAGCTTGTCTTCCAGTCGCTGCAGGCGGCTCTCGTCACGGGCAAGACGCAGCTCCATTTCCTTGGCATGCGCGCTTTCCGTCTTCAGATCTGCACGCAGCGCATCGCGCTCGTCGCGGAGCGTCGCGACGCGGCTCTTGAGGTTTTCGGCCTCTGTCTCGCCGGCGGCAAGGTCGAGGCGTAGATTGTCGATGGCGGCGGCCTGTTGCGCCAACTGATTGGTCAGAGTCTTGATCGTTTCCGCCTTGCCGGCGTTGTCGCGCTCGACGGTTTCGAGCGAAACCTTCATGCGCTCCAGTCGCTGCTCGAACTGTCGGATCGCCGAGCGCATGTCGGCGGCTTCGACGTTCATGTCGGCAAGCTGGGAATGCAGATCGGCATTCTCGCCGTTCAGGCGGCGTGCCTCCTGCAGTGTCTTCTCGTTGTTGAGCATCAGCGATACGCCCTTGTCGCGCTCGCGCTTCAGGGCTTGCTGCGTGCGTGCGTTCTCGGCGGCAAAGGTGGCGCGGGCGGCATCTTTCTGGGCGCGCACTTCCTGGGGGCTGAGCGGCATGGTCGCCTTCAGACGATCCTCGGCAAAGCGCACGATGCGGCGGTGAATGGCCGGCGCGACGAGAAGGCCGATGATGATCGCCGTCAGGAAGCCCAGGGCAAAGAGGAGCGAGAATTCAATCACGAGCTGGCCGTTTCAAAGCTGGACCGGAAGCAAACGCCCCGCCCGACCATCATAGTCAGAGCAAGGCGCTTGATGTTACTTTCCTGCACTAAACATGACGTTTCGTGCGCTGCAAGTATTTGACGCGGGATTTCGCCAAAGCGCACCCGCCATCTACAGCGCCGCGCGTCTTGTTAGACGCGCAAAGGTCGCTGTAGCACTTTAAATTGCTGCATGTTTTTTCCTTAAATCGAATAGGATTCAAGGAAACATGCAGTTAGGTCAGAAGGGGTTCCAGGTCGGGTTCTGCGTCATCTTGAGATAGCCGACATTGACCCCGAGCCGGGCGCCGATGCCGGTGCGGATCGGGACGACGACGATGTGTTCGTCGGTGAGCACCGTCATGCCGACGCCGGCCACGACATAGGCCGAACCGGAGACGCCGCCAAACCGCTTGTAGAGGGATGGCACGCTCGGAAGGTTGTAGACCAGCATCATCGTTCGGCTGCCCTGTCCGCCCCAGTCGATGCCGAGTGATGGCCCCTGCCAGAAGACGTTGTGCTGGCCGGCATTCTTGGTGTTGAGTTCGCCTTCCCCGTAGGTCAGGCCAGCGATGAAGGCGCCAGAACCTTCCTGTCCGAGGATATAGCCGTTCGGCAGGCCGTAACGTTCGAAGGCGCGCTCCACCACCTTGGCGAGGCCGCCCGAGGTTTCGCCGAAGAAGCCGTGACCGGCATCGACGATCTCCTGCATCGAATATTGACTATTCGCCTGCTGGGCATGGGCGGCGGATATGGCGCCGGCCATCAGGAACATCGTCGCCAGGATAGCGCGGCTGGCCATCGTGGCTGCCTTCATGATCTGCTGCATCGTTTCCTCCGTCAGGCGCGAAAATCACTCGCTTGCGGGTTTGCTATGGCCGGCATCGCCTGTGACGGCGCGGCCAGCGGGGGTCTGGACCATTTCCCTGCAATTTGAACCGATGGTCTTAACAATCGGTTTACCAAATGTGGTGTCATTATGATCCACTGATGAACGGCTGCGCCGGGCAGCCCATGGCTTGCGTCTTAGCGCCTGAGGCTTTACCGGCTCTGCCCGAGCGCGTGCCTCATGTCCGCATGCCGATGGAACCGAACAAGGAAAGACGATGGCAACGAATCCGAACCTGACATTGACGGGACCCGATCTGGCCGCGCTTCTGTGCAGCCGGGTTTGCCACGACATCATCTCGCCGGTCGGCGCCATCAACAATGGCCTGGAACTTCTGGACGAGGGCGGCGCCGATGCCGACGCCATGGACCTCATCCGCACCAGCGCACTCAACGCGTCGGTCCGCCTGAAGTTCGCTCGCCTCGCCTTCGGCGCCTCCGGCTCGGTCGGCGCGTCGATCGATACCGGCGAAGCGGAAAAGGCGGCCAAGGACTTTGCCGCCGCCGAGAAGAAGACCGAGGTCAACTGGCACGGGCCGCGCGCCATCATCGCCAAGAACCGGGTCAAGCTCCTCCTGAATCTTTTCCTCATCGCCTATGGGGCGATCCCGCGCGGTGGCGTCATCGACATCACGCTCGAAAATCCCGAGCTCGACGCAGTGTTCACGCTGGCCTGCAAGGGCCGGATGATGCGCGTGCCGCCGCGTCTGGTCGAACTTCTGTCCGGCACGCCGGAAGAGGCGGTCGATGCGCATTCGATCCAGCCCTACTACACGGTGCTGCTCGGCGAGGAAGCGGGCATGACGATCGATGTGGTTTCGACCGGCGAAGAGATCATCTTCACGGCGCGTATGAAGCCGGTCGACGCCTAAGTCCGGCGCTGCCTTTGCTGTTTTGATACATGTCCGGCGCGGTGTGGCGATGGCCCCCGCGCCGGACATTTGCGTGGCCACAGTTTGAGCGCCCGCCTTTCCTGGCTTTTGGCCGGTTCACCGAAAAATTAATATTTTCAGCGTGTTAAAAACAGCCGGAGAGCCTGCGTTAAGCAAGCTCCGTAACGAAATCTTTGCCAAATTTGTATAGGGTTGTTTCAGGCGTGCGAGCACGCGTATAGGTAAGTCATGAAGGAGTTGGACATGCGGCGCTTGATGATTGCCGACGGCTCGGATGTCGTCAGGAAAGTTGGGAAACGTATCCTGTCCGGCATGGGCTTCCTTGTCTACGAAGCGCCGAGCGGCCTTGAGGCGCTGGTGCGCTGCGAAGCCGAGCTGCCGAATATTCTCGTGGTCGACGCCGGCCTGGAGGGCGCTCTGGATCTCATCGCCAATATCAGGCGACTGCCGAATGGTGCGTCTGTGCGCATCTATTACTGCGTCGTCGAGGCGGATCTGAAGAAGATGATGGCCGGCAAGCGCGCCGGTGCCGATGATTTCCTGCTGAAGCCGTTCGATCGCAAGATCCTGACGAGCGTCTTTGCCAGCCAGTCGATGGCGGCCTGAACCGCAATAAACGTGTTTCCGGACTGAACAAGCCGCGGCAGTTGCTGCGGCTTTTTGCTGTCTCGTCTTGGCACTTTTTGCATGACACCCGAGATCAAGGCCTTGGCAGGCGCATGTCACCACCTTCGGACCTTTGACACCAGGAAGCACCTGATCACCGAGGGAAGGGGCGACCATAACGAAAAAACCCGCCTCGAAGGGCGGGTTTGTTCAAAAGGCGTCCGTTGGCGTCATGCCTGGATATGCGGGTCCATGCCGCGCCCGGAAGAAAGCTCGAAATCAGGCGGTTTCGGCGTATTCGGCACCATCCGGCTCGCGCAGAACGTAGCCACGGCCCCAGACGGTTTCGATGTAGTTGGCGCCGCCGGCAGCATTGGCAAGCTTCTTGCGCAGCTTGCAGATGAAGACGTCGATGATCTTCAGTTCCGGCTCGTCCATACCGCCGTAGAGGTGGTTGAGGAACATTTCCTTGGTGAGCGTCGTGCCCTTGCGCAGCGAAAGCAGCTCGAGCATCTGGTATTCCTTGCCGGTGAGGTGGACGCGCTGTCCGCCGACTTCCACCGTCTTGGCATCGAGATTGACGATCAGTTCGCCGGTCGAGATGACCGACTGGGCATGACCCTTGGAACGGCGAACGATCGCATGGATGCGCGCCACCAGTTCGTCCTTGTGGAAGGGCTTGGTCATGTAGTCGTCGGCGCCGAAGCCGAGACCGCGAACCTTGTCTTCAATTCCGGCCATGCCGGAGAGAATGAGGATCGGCGTCTTCACCTTGGAAAGACGCAGTGTTCTCAAGACCTCGTAACCGGACATGTCCGGAAGGTTGAGGTCGAGAAGGATGATGTCGTAGTCATAGAGTTTGCCGAGATCGACGCCTTCCTCACCGAGATCGGTGGTGTAAACGTTGAAACTCTCGGACTTGAGCATCAGCTCAATGCTCTGAGCCGTTGCGCTGTCGTCTTCAATTAGTAGAACCCGCATATTCTTCCCCTTTTCCGCCGCCCAAGGTCATCGTGGCCCCCTTACGCGATACGGATCCAGTCGTTGCCTGATTTGGAGGCTGCCATCAAATGGTTAACAAATTCTGATTCACTCTGGCAAGCTGTATCGAGATTGTTAAATATTTTTAGCAGTTCCCTGATTTCAAACGTGAATCCAAAATGGCACTTTTCATGCGAAACATGAGGAAATGCCGCTATCTGACTCTTCTGACTCGTTAATGCCGGGGCCGTCATATTTCGTGCCTCAGTATTTACGGAGCCTTAAATCATCACCCCTATGATTAACGATGCCCGTAAACGAAAGGTTACCAGCGGTAGGCTTTTGTTAATATCGCTGTCGATTTTCGTTTTCTGTCTGTTGGGGCAGGCTCGACGGGCCAAATCAGTAACCGGGGTCTCGTTATCCACGGGAGTATTGCGTATGAAAGCACGTGAGAGCCTTGTCCGCCTGAAGGAATTTCAGGTCAGGGAGAAGCAGCGTCAGCTGAGCCAGCTTCAGATGATGATGGCTGAGTTCGAACGGATGACCAAGGATCTGGAAAATCAGATTGTTTTCGAGGAAAAGAAGTCGGGCATTTCCGATCCCTCGCATTTTGCCTATCCCACTTTCGCCAAGGCTGCTCGTCAAAGAGCCGACAATCTTCAGGTCTCCATTCGTGAACTGAAGGCGCAGCAGGATGCGGCCGAACTTGCACTTGAAGAAGTGCAGGCCGAATTTGCGAAGGCGGCGGCGCTCGAGGAACGGGATACGACGACGCGTCTCAGGGCGTAAGCTCCTTAGCCGTTTCGAGGCAGATGATTTTCATTCTTTGTCGGGCGATGCCGATGGCATGGCCCGATCCGGCACGATTGTCACAAGAACGAAAAACCCGCGCGACAGGCATCTGTCGGGCGGGTTTTCCCATTTCGGAACTTTGGTGGTTTGCCGCCTCAGGCCTGGATCACGTCCTGCCAATCGGGATGGCGCAGCGCCTGCGCGCGCATGAACGGGCAGAGCGGAATGATCTTCCAGCCGCCCTTGCGCGCTTCGTCGATTGCATGTTTTGCCAGCGCCTGGCCGACGCCCTTGCCGCGCAACTCGTCGGGAACGAGCGTGTGATCGACGATGATCAGTTTCGGCGATGAGCGGGAATAGGTCATCTCGCCGGTATAGCCTTCGACGGTTGTCGAGTAGCGGCCGTGCGAACCGATTTCTTCGTGGGCGATATCCATCTCAGCATCCCTTCACATTCAACGTTTGCGTGTTGCTGAAGATGCTATCGCATGACTGCAGCATTCGAAACCGGTTTGGCGAACGCGAAGGGGAAACGCACTGTCGCCGAAATGTTGCCTATTGAAAGACGGGGCGGAGCGGGCGACGGAAAACGAAGACGGCGGCCACCGGAAATTCCGGAGCCGCCGTTCGACCTATGGCCCTGTTGGGGGCTTTTAGTGGCGATATTGCTGGATGCGTGTGGTGCGCAGGCCGGCCAGACCGTGATCGTTGATGGAGGACTGCCAGGAAAGGAATTCCTCGACAGTGAGGGTATAGCGTTCGCACGCTTCCTCAAGGCTCAAAAGGCCACCGCGGACAGCGGCAACCACCTCAGCCTTCCTGCGAATAACCCAGCGCCGGGTATTCGCCGGCGGCAGATCCGCAATCGTCAGAGGACTGCCATCGGGGCCGATGACATATTTTACACGTGGTCGCATCATTTCGGTCATGGGACTCTCTACACAAACTCAAGACCATATGTTGCTGACCTTAGCCCGCCACATTTAACATTTGCCTAAGCGGTCGGTAACAATTTGCTCATAATTTTAAATACTTCCGCACACTCCCTCGATCACTTCCGCAACGTCCCGCCGGCGATCGCGACGCCTGTCGCGCTCGACAAGAGCCGCCTTAATGCCCGGAAAGCTTTGGATTATCGCGGATTTTACATGGGAGCCATGCAATTACCACATTTCACTTTAACTAAAATTCTTGGTAACGAGGCGCCGAAATAAAGGATGAGCGACGTTTGTGCGCTCCCGAATCATTCTTGGTGCATCGTCATATTTTCACAACCGGTCGCGTTGCTTTCGCGGGCATGCCGGAGAGGGTGGCTGTATTCTGGCTGCCGGGTGAAGTTCATGCACCGGATGATTTTCGGGGCTGTTTGTATTCTCTCGACCAGGTGCGTTGGCACCGGTGATGTGGTGATCAGAGATGAAGGAATCGAATGAACCAGCCTTGCTGCGCGAGGCTGAGACGGCGGACATGATTTCCGAAATCGATACGGCTGCCGTCCGCACGGAATACGAACTTCTGCACCTGATGCGGCGGTTGATCGCGCGCTATGGCTTCGGCCATTTCATGATCGCGCGCCTGCCGCTGGCCGAACAGCAGCGCTTTTCCGAGCGCCTGGTGCTCAGCAACTGGCCGTCGGAGCTGGTGCGCCAGTACGACGCCTGCGAGATCTTTCAGTCGAGCGTACTGGTCGAGCGCCTGCGTGGCACCAAGCTGCCGGTAACCGGCGGCGCCGAGCTGCTCGATGCCGCCGGCAAGCCGACCGACGAGGCGATGGTGCACCGGCTGCTGGCGCATCCGGAGATGGGGCGCCATTTCGCCGTCCAGTTGCATACGAGCAGCGGCGATCCCTTCGTCGCCATGCTGTCCGGGCGACGGGAACCGCCTGTCGGCGTCGAGCAGGCTACGCTCTATCTTTCCCTCGTGCAGCTGTTCGAATGCCTTGAGCGTACCTTCGACACCGGCAGTTCGGCGCGCGAAAAGCTGTCGAGCCGCGAGATCGAGTGTCTGCGCTGGGCGGCAGCCGGCAAGAGCAGCGACGAGATCGCCATCATCCTCGGCATCTCCACCTATACGGTCAGCAGCTACTTCAAGAGCGCGACCCGCAAGCTCGACGCCGTCAACCGCATGCAGGCGATCGCCCGCGCCATGAGGCTGAAACTGATCTGAGACGGACCGCCCTGACCGGCCTGGCGCCATAGCACCGCCCTTGCCGCCGGGCGGACAAGTTTCTATATGTCGGCGACTGGAGCCTCCCGCTTTTCAAGAAAGCGGAGAAGATACTCTGGACATTGTCGTGCTACAGCGATCTTGGCGCGTCTGAATAAGACGCGCGGCGCTGTAGAAGCCGAACGCGTGCCGCGTGCTATCGCGCAGGCATTGCATCGCATGAAGCGTGAAACAGGGGCGAGCGTTGTCGCTGCCACCCGAAGGCCGGATTGGATCCCGTGAATAGTCTCAATTTTGACCGCAAGCCCGAAGATACGCGTGTCGTTGTCGCCATGTCCGGCGGCGTCGATAGTTCCGTCGTCGCGGGCCTGCTCAAACGCGAGGGTTACGACGTTCTCGGCATCACGCTGCAGCTCTACGACCACGGTGCCGCCGTCCACCGTGCCGGCTCCTGCTGTGCCGGCCAGGACATCGACGACGCGCGACGCGTCTGCGAAACGCTCGGCATCCCGCATTACGTGCTCGATTACGAAGCGCGCTTCCGCGAAACGGTGATCAACCCGTTTGCCGAAAGCTATGTCGCCGGCGAAACGCCGATCCCCTGCGTTGCCTGTAACCAGACGGTGAAGTTTGCCGATCTCCTGGCGACGGCCAAGGAGCTCGGTGCCGATGCGCTGGCGACCGGCCACTACATCCGCTCGCGGCCGAGCCCGAACCCGCGCTATGCCGGCCAGCGGGCGCTCTATCGCCCGACTGACGCCGATCGCGACCAGAGCTACTTCCTCTTTGCCACCACGCAGGAGCAGATCGACTATCTGCGCTTCCCGCTCGGCCACCTGTCCAAGGCCGAGACGCGGGCGTTGGCGGAAGAGATGGGCCTTGTCGTCGCCCAGAAGGCCGACAGCCAGGACATCTGTTTCGTGCCGCAGGGCAAGTACAGCGACATCGTTTCCAAGCTGAAGCCGAATGCAGCGCTTGCCGGCGAGATCGTGCATCTCGATGGCCGCATACTCGGCACCCATGACGGCATTTTGCACTACACGATCGGCCAGCGCCGCGGCATCGGCATTGCCACCGGCGAGCCGCTCTATGTCGTCTATCTCGACGCCCGCTCGCGCCGCGTCATCGTCGGCCCCAAGGAAGCGCTGGAAACGCGCCGGGTCTACCTGCGCGACGTCAACTGGCTGGGCGACGAAGATCTCGAAGACGTGGCAGCCGATGGCTTCGACTGTTTCGCCAAGGTCCGCTCCACCCGCCAGCCGGCACCCGCCATTCTGAAGCGCGACGCCGAGGGTCTCTATGTCGAGCTTGCCGAGGGCGAAGCCGGCATCGCGCCGGGCCAGGCCTGCGCGCTCTATTCCGGCGTCGGTGAAGACGCCCGCGTCTACGGCGGCGGCTTCATCCGCAAATCCGAGCGGGAAGCCGGTGCCGAAGCCGCGTTGAAGGTGCTTCTGGCAGCGCCTGCGGCTGCCTGAGGCAGTCATTTCCGATCGCGCGGGAAAACTTCACATTTTCCCCGCGACTTGGCTTGACACTTGGCTGAACCGGGCCTTATAAGCCGCCCGTCCAGTCAAGACGGCTTCACCTTCGAAGCCCTGACGCGGTACCCGGCGGAGTAGCTCAGTAGGTTAGAGCAGAGGAATCATAATCCTTGTGTCGGGGGTTCGAATCCCTCCTCCGCTACCAAAACTACAAATTTCTTAACTTTATTTGATGATTCGATTGTTTCGGCTACGGCTCACTTTCGTCGTTCGTTGTTACTGGATGCCTTTGTCGGTCACCAAGCCGTTCCGCTGTGGGTCACTCTACTGGGATTTGCTGCCCCGCTTATTGCATTAGCCGGATCGGCGGTCGGTTACGTCGTTAAACTTTACCAGGGTGCTGCGGCCCGTAAGAGAGATCAGTTTTTTGAGCTGATGGCTTTCATAGACAGCCACGACAGACCGATTGCCACGAAGGTTGCTGCCGTCTACCGACTGCGCGACTTCCCGAAAGATAGAAATTTCATAGTCCGCTTTTGCCGAACGCAACGTGAAAACATTCAGGGCAGTGCGGCACAATCCTTAAGGGAGGAGATGGACGCAACAGCGCTCTTTTTCCAAAACAACTCGGACCCAATCTAGCTTTGATAGATTCACCCTTGGCTCGCTGCCCATTGGGCTACGAACAGTTTGACTAGACCGATCGCGATACTCAGTTCACCATCGTGATACCCAGCTAGCAAAATCGGCAAAGCCAAAGACCTCCGCTGCGTCTCCCAATTCAACGCAGCAGCGTTTGAAGGTGCTCGAAGCGAAACTGTTCTGTAAGCGTTGCGGACATCGCTTCCACAAGCGCTTCGCAGTCGCCTAAACGTTGCGTTGAGTGCCGCTAAATTGCAGGCAATGGGAGAGGCAATTGCAGTTCGAATACACCGATCCGCAGGGTCGTGTCCCCACAGGTGGTGTAGCTCGGCGGTAGCGAAGCCGCTCGCGAGCGCGCCCTCAACAGCGCCGTAGTGAGCGGGCGGCGGAGCGGTGGTCATCGATGTTCTCCGGTAGGGTCGGGTTGCTGACACCAACCTGATTCGAAGGAACCACCGATGACCGACGACATGATGAACCTGCGTGCGCTCGTGGAGAAGTCCCCCGACGCCGATCTTTTGCGCGAGATGATCGGTTTTGCCGCCGAGCGGCTGATGGAGCTGGAGGTGGGCGCCGCCACCGGTGCCGGCTATGGCGAGAAGAACCCGCTGCGGACGGCCCAACGCAACGGCTACCGCGAGCGGGATTGGGAGACGCGCGCCGGAACCGTCGAGCTGCGCATTCCGAAGCTCAGGAAGGGCTCTTACTTTCCGGGCTTCCTGGAGCCGCGGCGCATGGCCGAGAAGGCGCTGACGGCGGTCATCCAGGAAGCCTATGTGCAGGGAATCTCGACCCGCTCGGTCGACGATCTGGTCAAGGCCATGGGCATGAGTGGCATCTCCAAGAGCCAGGTCAGCCGGCTGTGCGAGGAGATCGACGGCAAGGTCAAGGCCTTCCTCGAAATATCCTCCGCCGTGGCCGGTGCTGCAATCGAAATTGTCAACGTGGATCGCCTCAAGGAGATGAACGTTGTCAACGGGGGAAATTCGGATGTCTCCTTGAGCGTCCAGGCTCGTAACAAAATGCTTTATGTGCTCGGAGAGAGAGATTCCCTCTACGGACATCACAAGGTATTGTTCTGCTATATCAAAGGCACTGGATTTGTGTTCTTCGGCCTGATTGAGGCCCAAGGCCGTGAAGCGGAGTTAATGCAGTTTGAGGCAGTCGAGTTAGTCGTCAATGGAGAGAAGCTTGCCATCGATATTTCGGACAGAGCGATGCGTTTTGTCTCGGGGCGATATGTTGCAATCAACTGTCGGCTGTCTCACGAAGAAGCGCGCTTGATCGCATACTCTGACAGTTTTGGGGTCATGGTCCGCGCTTCGCGTGAGGCGCCGGTGTTCCTTGGGATTTTTGCGATGTCGACCGAGGGCGGCAGAGAACAGCTTGAAACGTTTTTCGGCGCACTGTCCGTGGAGCAATAGGAACAATTGTTGGGGACCTAGGCGATGTTGGCGGCAACTGTCATCAACAACGGTTTTGCCATCGCGAAAATACCAGGTTTGGCGGCTTTCTGAGAACTCAACCTGAGCGCCCGCGCTGCACGCCCTCTCCATAACGTCCGGCAACACAATCTTCACCCTATCGCTTCTCACCCATGACTATGCCGATGGTGCAGGTCCGGATAATGCGGGTGCTTATGCCGCATCGGTTCGTGGCGGTGCCAGTGGGAATGCGGTTCGGTGACCGGGCCGTCGTGGCTGTGGGTGTGATGTTCGTCGTGGATATGGGCGTGTTCGTGCTCGAGCGCCTCGTGGGTGTGTTCGTGGTCGTGGCGCTCTGCCAGGTGCATCCAGAGGCCAAAGGCCATCAGCAGGCCGGCTGAGAGGAATTGCAGGGTGATCGTGTCGCGGAAGAGGGCGATCGAGAGGAGGGCGCCGATGAAGGGGGCGAGCGAGAAGTAGGCGCCAGTGCGCGCCGTGCCGAGATGGCGCAGGCCGAGCATGAAGAAGACGAGGCTGATGCCGATGCCGAGGAAGCCGACGAGGGCGGCGGCAGCGGTGAGGCCGACGGACGGCAGCGAAGCGCCGAGCGACAGGGCAAGCGCGAGGTTGGTGGCGCCCGCCGCCAAACCCTTGATCATCGCGATCTGGACGGGATCAGCCGACGAGAGCTTTCGCGTCAGATTGTTGTCGATGCCCCAGGCAAGGCAGGCGCCCGCGATCAGCAGGCTGCCGCGGTCGAGGCTCAGGCCCGCACCGTTCCACGACAGGAGAACCGCGCCGCATAAAATTGCGGCTGCGCCCAGGAGCAGGCGGCGATCGACATTCTCGCGAAACACCAGCCAGGCAATCGCCATTGTCGCCAGTCCCTCGAGGTTGAGGAGCAGCGATCCGGAGGCGGCCGTGGTCTGGGATAGGCCGAACATCAACAGTAGCGGGCCGAGCACGCCGCCGAACAGGATGACTGACATCAGCCAGGGAATATCGGCGCGCGCCAGCGGCGCTTCGACGCCATCGAGCCCGACCAGGGCGCGGGCGCGGTGGACGATCGCCAGGCCAATCCCGGCGCCGAGATAAAGCATGCCGGCGAGCAGCCAGGGATCGACGGAACCGAGCAGAAGTTTTGAAAGCGGCGTCGAGGCGCCGAAGAGAACTGCGGACCCCAGGGCGAGGGGAACGCCGGGCCAGAGGTGGGAATGATCGCTCGACATCGGAAACTTCCTGGCATCGGATGGGCATCGGCCATGAGGCGGCCGGTGCGGTCCATCCAAGCAGCAAAGTCATGCCAGGGGAAGTCTTTGTTCGTGCCGACAATGGGAAGGGAGATTTCTCCACCAGGACATCGGCCGTTAAAGTTTCAAGGAGACCGGCCGGCTCTGCCTGACGCGGAGAATAGCGCCGGCCGACTGCGCAACGGTCAGGCCGCGATCATGGCGATCGCCGTACTTAGGTTCGCCCGCCGCCTTGCCGCCAAGAGTGCGGCTATCAGGGAGATCTGGAGAAAAGCGCCAAACTGGCCGTGCGGATGAACGTTGGGCAGATCGAGGTCGATCTCGCCGGTACGTCGGCCGCGGTCTCGAAGCTCTGGGGGTGCCTGAACCGGTCGTAGCCAATGGCTGCCCGCCCAGGTTGCTGCTGCCAATTCAGCCTCCTGCTGTCAGCGCGGAACGCTGGCGGGCCGACCATTGCCGTTGTAGGCTAAACGCAACTTTGAATATATGAGCGATTCGGCGAATATTCGAAACTCCGTGCTGGCCCGTTTTCCGCTATCTTGGCCGCGTGTATGCTGATCAGTCTGCCGGCCCAGTCTCAGGCCCTCACGGATGATCTGACCACGGGAACGCTGACCGGCACCTGTGAGAGCCTCATCGTTGCAGGTGAAGACTGGACGAGCCAATGTGACGGCATGCTGGTACAATCGGTTTATCCAGACGGCCGATCCGGTTTCACGGTTTTCCTCAAGTCCGGCGTTGCAGTGACTTTCCGAGGACGCGAGGCCGAGAAGCCCGACCCGGACAGTCAGTTGCAGAGCGTCAACAGGATCGTTGTGGACCCCGGTAAGGAAGCGGCTGAATTCGAGATGAAGGAAGTGGCTGGCGGATGCGGTTACACCAACCCCTTCAAGGGCGAGGCCATGACGGTATGCGAGGCCACCGATATCGGCAAAAGCCAGTACGCTCTGCAGTTCAGGTCCGACGGAAAGCCGCCGCAGATGGAGCGCGATCGGAGTGACCAGGACGAGGCGAAGCGCGAAAGCTCTGAGCAAAAATTTCAGGTGGGCAGTTGGACTGGAGACCCATTGGATGGGGGACGAAAAGGCTGTCTGATGTCGAAAAACGTCGACCGAAAGATCGCGCTCATCCTGTATGCCGACCGTAATCAGGCGTTTCACCTCAGCCTCTTCAACAACAGCTGGAATCTCACCGAGAAGAGCGCATCCGCGGGTGACTTGAGGATCGGCGGCAAGGCGTTTGCACTACGCGAAGTCGATATCCGCACGCCTCATCTCCTGACTGTTCACGTCGGCGCTGACAGGGACGCGTTGCAATCGGCGTTAGCGCAAAGCGCTGAACTGACGTTTCAATCGGCCGGCGCTGCGCAAACCAGGGTCGATCTCGCGGGAGCCGATGAGGCCATCAAGGCGCTCAATGCCTGCGTGAAGTGAAACGCCGTGTTTGCCGGCCACGGACATCAGGTTTTCGCGGTGAGGAGTTCGAGGCGAAGACCGTCGCCTCGTGTGGCTGCCAACGCGTGGAGGGTGAGCAGGGACATCATGGCTGGCTCCATCGTTTGATCGAGCACTCTTGCCCCTCAGCGTCGGGCAAGCCACCCGGTTTCCTGCCCGGTGGAAATCGAGACGGCGCGCTTTAGCGATGGATGGACGAGGTGATCGTGCTGTAGTCGGGCAGGGTGATGTCGGCAATTTCTGCCGCCCGATATTGGGACAGGGCCACATTCATGAAGGCGATCACTGCCAGAGAGAAGGCCAGAACGGTGATGGAAACGCCGAAACCGGTCTTGATCATGTCCGTATCCTCCAAGCCTTGTGTTTGCTGTTGAGAGACTGTCAAACCGTGGCATGGAGACTATCCTGTGGCGTCGAATGCGCTGTTCCCCGGGTAACACGCCGTATGGTTACCGAATTATGAACGGAAAAATCGGTGCCAATCCTGGCGAGGAGCGTCGAGAATGCTCAGGCTTGCCGGATTTCGACGCTATCTCCCGGCGCCAGCGCCCGGTGCTGGACGATGGCTCGCCGATCCTCGGAGAAGCGGAAGGCAGCCCGCTCTACATCCTGGTGAAGGAGGGGGAGCGCTGGATGATCGCCATCGGCCAGAACACCAAGATCCAGACGGAGGCGATCATGACGCAGCAGAAGGAGATCAGCGCCAGCGACGCAAAGTAGCCGTTGGTGTTGGCGCCGTCCGTTCGGTTGTAAGCTGAGGTTGCGCGATCGGAGAGCGGCGCGGAGCTGGCCGCCGGCACCAGGCGCAGTCAGACGCTCGGCGCCGGGTCGATCTCGATGAGAAACACCTCGCACGGTGCCGGCGCCTTCACCGTGGCCGCAACCGGCCCCTCGAGGATCACCGCATCGCCGACGGAAAGCGCAAGCGTCTGGCCGTTACCATCCAGCTCCACCGCGCCGCGATGGCAAAAGACCATGGTGGTGGTAGCCTCGCTCGCCAGCGAATGCTCGCCGTCGATCGCCAGCCGGCGCACCTGATGGATGAGCTTGCGCCGGCGGGTCATGACATTGAGGTCGACGATCGTGCCGTTAATCAGGCTGGCCGATGTGGCGACGTCGGCGGGGAAGGCAAGGGGCGCATCCGCCTCCGTCAATCGGGCCGGGTCGCGGCCTTCGATCAAGAGCGTCATGCCGTTGCCTTTAAGGATCGACAGCGTGCGGTCGATGCCGGGAAAAGCAGAGAAGGGGCCATCGCTTGCGACGGTCGCCATGCTCACCCGCCAGTCAAACTCCGAAAGCGATGCGCCTTCCGGAAAGACTGATATCTCGATGGTTTCGCCGCCGCCGTTTTTCCAGGGCATGCGCTTGTGGCCGGAGGCGGGCAGGAGCTTCATGGCGTCTCTTCCTGAATGACGAGCCGCATGCGGTCGAAATCCTCGTTCATCGGCCGGTCGTCTGCATAGACGGGAACGACGGCGCGGATGCGCTGGTAGAGCGCCTCGGTGCGTTTCGCCTTGGCCGTTGCGCGGGGCTGCAGGTCATAGGCCTGTGCGGCCGCGAGCAGCTCGATTGCAAGAATGCGCTCGAGGTTGTCGACGATTTCAAGCGCCTTCCATGCGGCGGGCGTGGCGTGCGTCAGGATATCCTCCTGCAGCGCCGAGGTGATGCCACCATCAAGGCTGGCGGGGGCTGCTAGGCGACGGTTCTCCGCGGCAAGGGCAGCCGCCGTATACTGGGCGATCATGTAGCCGGAGGAAACACCACTGTCGCCGGCGAGAAAGGCGGGCAGGCCACTGACGAGCGGGTTCACCAGCCGGTCGATGCGACGCTCAGATATCGCGGCAACTTCGGCAACGGCGACCGCGAGACTGTCCATGGCGAGACCGAGTGCTGCTCCAACCGCATGAGCCTGCGAATGCACCTCCGGCGCCTCCGGCGTGCCTGAAACGGCCGGGTTGTCGGTGAGGCTTGCCAGCTCCCGGTTCACCACCTCGGCCACATGGTCGAAGGCGTCGCGGGCGGCGCCATGCACATGCGGCACGGCGCGCAGGCTCAAGGGATCCTGTGTGCGCGTGCCGGCGCTTGCCGCCAGCATTGGGCTATCCTCCAGAAGGTCGCGCAGCGTCTTGCCGACCGCCTGCAGTCCGGACGAGTGCCGTAGCGCCAGCGGGCCGGCGGCAAAGGCATTGGCCTGGCTGCCGAGGTTTTCATAGGTCAGCGCCGATGCGGCATCCGCCCAGGCGAAGAGTTTTTGTGCGCGCGACAGCGCCAGCGCGGCAAGGCCGGTGGCGCAGGGCGTGCCGTTGACGAGGCTCAAGCCCTCCTTGGCCTGCAACTGCAGGGGCTGGAGCTCGAGCCGACGCAAGGCTTCGGCACCGCTGACTGTTGCCTTGCCGTCGTTTGCCGAGCCATGGCCGATCAGCACGAGGCCGATCGACGCGGCATGGGAGAGGTAGCCGACAGAGCCACGCGACGGAATATTGGGGATGAGGCCCGCATTGAGCAGCGCCAGAAGTGCCTCGACCGTCTCGATGCGGACGCCGGAATAGCCATGGGCGAAATTGGCGATCTGGGCAGCCATCACCGCCCGTGCCTCGGTTCGCCCGAGCGGCTCACCGACGCCGCAGGCATGGCTGAGGATGATGTTGCGCGACAGCGCCTGCTGGTTTTCCCGGTCGATGATGACATCGCAAAGCGCACCGACACCTGTGTTGATGCCGTAGCCGCGGATGCCGCGATCGACCAGCGCCTCGACCACGGCGCGGGCCTTGACGATGCGCTGGCGAGCGGCCGCGGAAAGCGTCAGCCGAGCGCCATCTGCGACCGCGGCGATCTCGACCCAGGTTGCAGGTCCATCAAGCGTGACGGTTTCAGTCATGAGTTTCTGGCCTTCCCTGGCGGCGCTGGACGAACCGGGCGACATAGTCGTTGGCGGGCTTGTCGAGAATATCGTCAGGCGTTCCCACCTGCACCACCTGGCCGTCCTTCAGGATGGCGATTTCCGAGCCGATGCGCAAAGCCTCGTCGAGATCGTGAGTGATGAAGACGATGGTCTTCGACAGGTTCTGCTGCAGCTGCAGCAACTGGTCCTGCATGTCGGCGCGGATCAGCGGATCGAGCGCCGAGAAGGCTTCGTCCATCAGGATGACATCGGTATCGGCGGCAAGCGCCCGGGCAAGGCCGACGCGCTGTTTCATGCCGCCCGAAAGCTGATGCGGGAACTTGGCGTCGTAGCCGGAAAGCCCGACGGTCTCGATCCATTTCATGCCGATGTCGCGGCTGTCGGCCTTGGAAAGGCCGCGCACCCGCTGGCCGTAGACGACGTTCTGCAGCACGGTGCGGTGCGGCATCAGGGCAAAGCTCTGGAACACCATGCTGACGCGGTGCATGCGGAAGGTGCGAAGCGCCTTGGCGTCGAGCTCGAGGATGTTGCTGCCGTCGAAGACCACCTGGCCGCTGGTCGGTTCGATCAGCCGGTTGATGTGGCGCACAAGCGTCGACTTGCCCGATCCGGACAGGCCCATGATGACGAAGATCTTGCCGGCACCGATCGTCAGGCTGACGTCGTTGAGGCCGACGCTGCAGCCGGAGCGGGCGAGAATCTCAGATTTGTCGAGGCCGTCCTTGGCCATGGCGAGTGCCGCCTTGGCGTCCTGGCCGAAGATCTTGTAGACGTTGCGGATCTCGATATCAGCCATTGCGGGGATCCTCCGTCCGGCTCTTGCCGAAACCTTGCGTGATGCGGTCGAGTACGATTGCCAGAATGACGATGCCGATGCCGGCTTCCAGGCCCTTGCCGACGTCAAGCGTCTGGATGCCGTTCAGCACCTGCTCGCCGAGGCCGCGCGCGCCGATCATCGAGGCGACGACCACCATCGACAGCGCCATCATGATTGTCTGGTTGAGGCCGGCCATGATCGTCGGGGTTGCCAGCGGCAGTTCGACGCCGAAGAGGATCTGGTTGGGGCTGCCGCCGAAGGCCGTTGCCGCTTCGACCACCTCGTGGTCGACCTGGCGAATGCCGAGGTCGGTGAGGCGGATCAGTGGCGGCACGGCATAGATGATGGTGGCGAGGATCGCCGGCACCTTGCCGAGGCCGAAGAGCATCAGCGCCGGGATCAGATAGACGAAGCTCGGCATGGTCTGCATCACGTCGAGCACCGGCAGCGTGATGTTGCGCACCAGCCGGCTCTTGGCGACGAGAATGCCCATGGGAACTCCGATGGCCACAGACACCAGCGTCGCCATCAGCATCAGCGCCAGCGTCTGCATGGTAAGATCCCAGAGGCCGAGCACGCCGACGAAGAACAGGAGCGCGCCGACGGCGACCGTCAGCGTCCAGCGCTTGGAGCTTTGCCAGGCAAGCGCCATGAAGGCGAGGATGACGACCCACCAGGGCAGGCCGCGCAGGATCCATTCGATGAACAGCACGGCTTTCAGGATCACCGCGCTGATCGCCTTGAAGACCCAGCCATAGCTGCTGACCAGCGTCTGGATGAACTCGTTCACCGGCGCGCGGATGGAGAGATTGAGGGAATCCGGAAACATCGGATGTCGTTCCTTGCTCGGGCCATGACGGACGCAATGCCGCCGCCGATGGCGCTTGCCTCGGGGTGTCGAAGGGTGGGGCCGGCGCGGGTCCGATGGGACCGCCCTGTCTCAGACAGAGGTGAGGCGCATCAGACCCGCGTCGGCCGACCGAACGGACTTTACTTCAGGCTGGCTTCGATCTTGCCGCGGGCCTCGTCGGAGACCCACTTGCCCCAGATGTCGCCCTTGGTCTTCAGGAACTCGGCCGCTGCCGCCACTGCATCGACCTTCTGGTCGGTCATGTAGGCAAGGCTGCCGTTGACGTCTTCCAGAGGGAAGGTCGCCTTTTCGAGGATGGCGATGATCTCGGGGGCTTCCTGGGCGAAGGTGCTGTTGACGCCGTAGGAGACATCGACGGACGGGAAGGCGCAGCCCTGGTCGCGCTTGCCGGTGGCGCTCGAAAGCTCCTTCCAGCAGGCTTCGTTGTAGGCCGGCTCTTCAAGCTGGACGAGCTTGAACTTGCCCATGATCGCGGTCGGCGACCAGTAGTAGAACAGGATCGGCTCGCCCTGCAGATAGGCCGAAGTGATTGCGGAATCGAGCGCCGTGCCGGTGCCGGGACGGAAGTTCACATAGGTCTCGCCGAGCTTGTAGGCATCGAGCTTGGCGGTGCTGACACCCTCGCAGGTCCAGCCGGACGGGCAATTGAGGAAGCGGCCCTTGGACGGCTCCTCCGGATCGGCGAAGAGTTCGACGATCTTGGCATCGGAAAGCTGCGAGACGCTCTTCAGGTCCGGCGCTTTGGCCTCGATGTTGCGGCTGGCATCGCCCTTGATGACGTATTCCGGCACGAACCAGCCTTCGCTGGCGCCGACGAAGGTCTTGCCGATGGCCACGACCTTCTTTTCCTCGACAGCCTTGTTCCAGATGTCGGAGCGGCCGAGCCATTCCTCGGCGAAGATCTGGACGTCGTTGTTGGCGGTCGCCTGTTCGAGCGTCACCGAATTGCCGGGGATCGAATCCACCTGGCAGTCGTAGCCCTTCGACAGGATGGTTTTCATCACCTCGGTGATGAACGCGCCGCTTTCCCAGTCGATGCCGGCGAAGGTAACGGTCTTGCCGTCGCCGCAATAGGAGGCGCTGGCGTTGCCGGCAGAAGCGGCAAGCACGAGGCCGGTGGCGGCGAGGGTGAGTTTCAGTTTGCTGATCGACATGCGCATTCCCCTTTTTTTGATAGTCGCTTCGATTGCTACTTCAGTTTCATAAGCACCCGCGCGAAAGCACGGTCGATGTCTTCCTCCCGATCATGGCGTCCGTTGCGGATCTTCCACTGTCCCGCGACCATGACGTCGCGGACGGTCTCGCCGCCGAGCGCAAACAGCCAGCGGTCGAGGGTCTGATTGCCGCTTGCGGCGGCGATGTACGGATTGGAGCCGTCGAGCACGACGAAATCGGCGCGGGCACCGACTGCAATGCCGGCAGCCTTATGGCCGACAGCCTGGGCGCCACCCTTGAGGGCCGCATCGAAAATGGTGTGGCCGACCGATGCGCCCGGGCCGGCGGCGAGCCGGTTGCGACGCCGGTCGCGCAGGCGCTGGCCGTATTCCAGCAACCGCAGTTCTTCGGCGACGCTGGTTGCCACATGGCTGTCGGTGCCGATGCCGAGGCGTCCGCCTTCGGCGATGTAGTCGACGGCTGGAAAGATGCCGTCGCCAAGATTGGCTTCCGTTGCCGGGCAAAGGCCGGCGACCGCGCCCGACCGTGCCAGCCGCTGTCTTTCCTCGTCGGTCAGATGGGTCGCGTGGATCAAGCACCAGCGCTCGTCGACGGGCATTTCGTTGAGCAACCACTGAACAGGGCGGCGACCGCTCCAGGCAAGGCTGTCTTCGACTTCCTTGGTCTGTTCGGCGACGTGAATATGGATCGGTCCGTTGACGGGTGCACGTTCGAGGATCGTGCGCATCTCTTCCGGGGTCGCGGCGCGCAGTGAATGGATGGCGTAGCCGAGCGTCTGGCCATTGTCGCGGCAGATCGGCGCCAGGCGTTCCAGGAGTGCGAGGAAACGATCGGGGTCATGCAGGAAGGGGCGCTGGCCGACGTTCGGGGCGACGCCGCCGAAATTGGCATGAGCGTAGAAGACCGGCAGATGGGTGAGGCCGATGCCGGTCGATTGCGCGGCAGCGAGAATGCGCAGCGACATCTCGGCCGTGTCGGAATAGGGCGTGCCGTCGGCGGTGTGGTGCAGGTAATGGAATTCGGCAACGTGGCCGAAGCCGCCCTTCAGCATCTCCATGTAGAGCTTGGCGGCGATCGCCTCGACGTCGTCGGGGTTCACCAGTCCGACCGTGCGGTACATTTCTTCCCGCCAGGTCCAGAAACTGTCGTTGCCGCTGCCGGCGACCTCGGCGAGGCCCGCCATGGCGCGCTGGAAGGCGTGGGAATGCAGATTGGCGACGGCTGGAATGAGCGGTCCGGCAACGCGTTCGTCGCCGTCGGCGATCGTCTGATCGGTCTCAATGGAGGCGATCCCGCCTGACGCATCGAGCGCAATGGCGACATTCTGCGCCCAGCCTGTCGGCAGAAGCGCATGGTCGGCGAAGAGCCGGTTGACGGGAAAAGTTGCCATGTTGCGATTTTCCTGTACGTAGTTGTATATGGAACTATAGATATTTTACGGTGGCGCGCAAGCGCGAAATGAACGAAAAGAATCATTGCCGGATACGCATGATTTGTTTGCTTTCCGGAAAGGGCGGGAAAAATGCCGATAACGGCACTCAGGCGAAGGATCGAAATGGCCGCATTCGAGGACGGACCGGTGCCACGCTACGAGGCGGTGAAGCAGTTCATCCGCACCCGCATCGACAGCGGGGAATGGCCGGCACATCATCGTATTCCTTCCGAAAACGAGATCGTCGCCGATCTCGGCGTCAGCCGCATGACCGCGAACCGGGCGCTGCGGGAGCTGGCGACCGAGGGCGCGATCACCCGCGTTCAGGGGGTAGGGTCGTTCGTCGCGGCACACAAGGGCAGCACGGCGCTCTTGGAAGTGCGCAACATCGCCGACGAGATCCGCGAGCGCGGCCACGCCCATACTTCGCGCATGACGCTGATGCAGGAGGAGGTAGCACCTTCGGAAATCGGCTATGCGCTCGGGCTTGTTACCGGCGCACGAGTTTTCCATTCGATCATGGTGCATTCGGAAAACGGCCTGCCGATTCAGATCGAGGACCGGTTCGTCAACCCGGCCATCTGCCCGAAATACATGGAGCAGGATTTCCGCGACATGACGCCGAACGCCTATCTGACGGCGGTGGCACCGATCACCCGCACCGAACAGATCGTCGAGGCGGTGTCGCCGCAGCCATGGGAATGCAAGCTGCTCGGCATCGACCGCAACGAGCCTTGTCTTATGATCCGGCGTCGCACCTGGTCCGACACCGCCAATGTGACGACGGCGCGCCTGCTCTATCCCGGGACGCGCTATCGCCTTGAAGGTGTGTCGCAATAGTCAGGAGACCCGTTCGGTCGATTCGGAAGTCGGCATGATGCCGGATGTGATGGAGGCGACACTATGGTTGAAGACGCGCTGAAGCTTCGCACGCAATTGCCAAGGCCCGATGTGACGCCCGAGGACGCTGCGCGCATTCTTTCGGAGCATTTCGGCCTTTCCGGCACCCTGACCGAACTGGGCAGCCAGCAGGATCGCAACTACCGGATCGACACCGGCGAGGCACTTTTCGTCCTGAAGATCTGCCGAGCGGCCTACGATCCGCTGGAACTGCAAGCCCAGAACGCCGCCTTGTTGCATCTCGCCCGTCAGACCGGCTCGGTGCGGGTGCCGCAGGTCATGCGCGCGCTCGATGGCAACGACATCGTCGATGTGACGGTGCGCGGCGAGGACTATCGCGTTCGCCTGTTGACCTATCTCGATGGCGTGCCGTTGACGCGGCGCAAACATCTGACAGCGGAAACCGTGGCCGCGCTCGGCGACATTGCCGGGCGGCTGGCGGTGGCACTCAGCGATTTCGATCATCCGGGCCTCGACCGCGAGCTGCAATGGGATCTACGCCACGCCGCACCGGTCGCCTTGCACCTGCTTTCCGCCATGACCGACGAGGGCCTGAAGAAGCGCATCGCCGAGGCGATGGTCGGGGCCATGCGCCGGCTGCAGCCGCTGACGGCCGATCTGCGCCTCCAGGCGATCCACCATGATGTGACTGACGACAATGTCGTCGGCCAACCGGATGCGGCCGGCCGGCCGATCCCGGATGGCGTCATCGATTTCGGCGATATTCTGAAGGGCTGGCTCGTCGCAGAGCTCGCCGTCACATGCGCTTCGCTGCTGCATCATGCCGATGGCGATCCTCTCTTCGTTCTGCCGGCCATCAGGGCCTTTCACGCGGTTTGCCCGCTTGAGGAAAACGAGCTGAAGGCATTGTGGCCGCTGATCGTTGCGCGTGCCGCGGTTCTGATCGCCAGTTCCGAGCAGCAGCTCACCATCGATCCTGAGAACGCCTATGTGCAGGGCAACGCGGCCCATGAGCGCGAGATCTTCGACGTTGCCGTCTCCGTACCGCCGGCCATGATGCAATACGCGATCCTGCGTGCCGTCGATGCGGTACCGGAGGCGACGATGCCGGTGGTGGGTGAGGGATTGCTCGTCGACATCGAGCCTGCCGGCGTGCGCCAGATCGATCTTTCCATCTTGAGCCCGCTGCTTCCCGAGGAGCGCTGGCAGCACGAGGCGCTGCCGGCCTCGTTGCTGCAGACGGCGGCGCACGCGATCGGGATGGCGTCGACCCGGTATGGCGAGTACCGGATGACCGAGAGCGCGCTTCGGGCGTCCGCGCCGATGCCGACCTTCGCCCTGCATGTCGATCTCTGCCTGCCGACCGGGACTGTCGTCAGGGCACCCTTTGCCGGCCGACCCGAATGGCATGACGGGCGGATGGTCCTGAACGGTGGGGCGGTCGTTCTCCATCTCTCCGGTCTCGAACCGTCCGAGGATACGGAAGAGACGGTTGCTGCCGGCACGCCGATCGGCACGGTGGTCGAGGCCGGCCATGGGCTTGGCCTGATCCGGGTGCAGCTCTGCCGCGAACCGGGACTGAACCCGCCGCTGTTTGTCCCGGCCCATCAGGCGGATGCGTGGCGCATGCTCTGCCCGTCACCATCAGGCATCCTCGGTTTCGACTGCGATGCGCCGAGACCGCATTCGACCGACCTGCTTGACCGCCGCAAGCGGCACTTCGCCAGGCAGCAGAAAAACTACTATCGCAATCCACCGCAGATCGAACGCGGCTGGAAGGAACATCTGTTCGACGTCGAGGGCAGGGCCTATCTCGACATGGTCAACAACGTCACCATCCTCGGCCACGGACATCCGCGGCTGGCGGCAGCGGTCGGCCGGCAATGGTCGCTGCTCAATACGAATTCGCGTTTCCATTATGCTTCGGTCGCCGAGTTTTCCGCGCGGCTTGCAGCACTCGCGCCCGATGGCCTCGACACGGTGTTCCTGGTCAACAGCGGCTCGGAAGCGAACGATCTCGCCTTGCGGCTCGCCTGGGCCTTTTCCGGCCAGCGCAACATCGTCAGTCTGCTCGAGGCCTATCACGGCTGGACGGTGGCGAGCGACGCGGTCTCGACCTCGATCGCTGACAACCCGCAGGCGCTTGAGACCCGCCCTGACTGGGTGCATGCCGTGGTGGCGCCAAACACCTATCGAGGCCCGTTCCGCGGCGCCGGCACGACCGACAATTACGTCCGGTCGGTTGCGACCAAGCTGCGCGAACTGGAGGACGGGGGGCAAGGCCTTGCCGGCTTCATCTGTGAGCCGGTCTATGGCAACGCCGGCGGCATTCCCTTGCCGAAAGGCTATCTCGACGCCGTCTATGCCATGGTTCGCCAGCGCGGTGGTGTCTGCATCGCAGACGAGGTGCAGGTCGGTTACGGCAGGCTCGGGGACTATTTCTGGGGTTTCGAGGAACAGGGCGTCGTGCCCGATATCATCACCATCGCCAAGGGCATGGGCAACGGCCATCCGCTCGGCGCCGTCATCACGCGGCGTGAGATTGCCGACGCCCTGGAGAAGGAAGGTTATTTCTTCTCGTCATCAGGCGGCAGTCCGGTGAGTTCCATCGTCGGTCAGACGGTGCTCGATCTTCTCGAAGAGGAGAAATTGCAGGACAACGCGCGCGTCGTCGGCGGCTACCTCAAGACGAGGCTCGAAGCGCTGGAGCAGCGGTTTCCGCTGGTCGGCGCCGTGCACGGCATGGGGCTTTATCTCGGTGTCGAGTTCGTCCGCGATCGCGAAACGCTGGAGCCCGCGACAGAAGAGACCGCGGCCATCTGCGATCGCCTTCTTGAGTTTGGCGTCATCATGCAGCCGACCGGCGACCACCTGAACGTCTTGAAGATCAAGCCGCCGCTCTGCCTC
Organism: Ensifer sp. Root127; assembly: GCF_001425225.1. Taxonomy (NCBI): domain Bacteria; kingdom Pseudomonadati; phylum Pseudomonadota; class Alphaproteobacteria; order Hyphomicrobiales; family Rhizobiaceae; genus Ensifer; species Ensifer sp. Root127. The sequence goes on along the minus strand of NZ_LMDX01000044.1, from coordinate 64,022 downwards.
AGCCGGGAAAGCGCCGACTTTTTTGCCGACATGCTCACGCGTGTTCTTGACGAGGGTTGGTAGACGCGGGTCCCACCGACGGCAGACGCCGGTAGGACTGCCTCACCAGCCGGCGAATTCTGAAAGCACCGCGTCTGAAACCCGGCCGGCTACGACATCGCCAAAGGCGCGGTCGAGAATGTCGAGCGCCTGGTCGATGTCCGCGTCCGAGATCGTCAGCGGCGGGGTCATCTCCAAAACGTTCGAATTCATGCCGACATAATAGACGACGAGGCCGAGCTCATAGGCGCGGTAGATCAGCTTGGCCGTTTCTCTTGCTGCCGGTGAACGGCTGTCGCGGTCGGCAATCAGCTCCACGCCGCAGGCAAGGCCGCGTCCGCGCACATCGCCGATCAGCGTGTGACGCCCGGAAAGCTGCCGCAGGCCCTGGCGCAAACGTTCGCCCTTTCGGTGGGCAGCTTCGGCCAGTCCCTCGCGCTCGATGGTTTCGAGCACGGCAAGGCCGGCAGCTGTCGACACCGGGTTGCCATGTAGCGTCTGCATCGCAAAGGCCGTGGCGCAATCCATGATCTCGGCCGGGCCGATCGCTGCCGAAAGCGGCAGGCCGCCGCCGAGCCCTTTGCCGACCGTCAGGATATCGGGCACAAAATCCTCATGCTCGAAGCAGTGCATCCTGCCGCTGCGGCCGAGCCCGACCTTGACTTCGTCGCAGACGACGAGGATGCCGTGCCGTTGGCAGAGATCGGCAAATTTTTCGAAGAACCCCATCGGCGGCACGATCAGCCCGCCGTCGGACTGGATCGGCTCGATGAAGGCGCAGCCGATCCGCTCCGGCGGTGCCGAGGTCGCAAACTGCTGTTTCAGGAGGTCGAGGATTGCCTCGCCTGTAACGTCGCCTTGATAAGGCCGGTAGGGATCGGGGTAGGGCAGCAGGATCAGCCCCTCCGCCTTGGTCGCACCCGCCTGGACGCTGTGGCCGGAAAAGGCCATCGAGCCGGTGGTGCAGCCGTGATAGGCGCCAATGAAAGAGATGACGCCGGTGCGGCCGGTGGTTTTGGCGATCGCCCGGAAGACTGCTTCGTTGGCGTCGGAGCCGGAATGGCCGAACCACACCTTGTTGCGTCCCTTGCCGGGGAAAAGGCCGAGCAGTTTTTCCGCAAGGGCGGTCGCCGGTGCGTTGGCGGCGGAGAGAACGCTTGCGCCCGCCGGGTTGGCAACAGCCCGCGACACGGCCTCGACCAGGGCGGGATGGCCATAACCAAGGCTTGCAGCTCCCCAGGCGCCGGAAAGGTCGATCAGCTCGCGGCCGTTCTCCTCGACGAGACGTACACCCTTGCCGCCGGCGATGGCGAGCGGAAAGAAGCGCAGCTTCTGCAGGTTGGCAATCGCGTGTCCGTCCCTGGCGTAAAGGCCTTCGGTCACGGGCGGCACTCCCTGAGGCTCGTCTGGAGACAACGGGTCAGCCGCTCACCCCACGCCTTTACGCCCGCGTCGGTATCGATCAGGTCATGCCTGACTTCGATCAGCACGCCCGGCAGCTGGCGCGCGTCGGCATGCACCGGCACCGTATAATCCTCGTCCGGGTGGATGTTGTAGGGCTCGTTGTCGCCGATCGTCAGTTGCTCTTCCGAACTCAGGTCCCGGATCAGCGACTGCGCGAAAGCCTCGGCATCGCGATAGAGAATGCCCGCCTGCCACGGGCGCTGATTGCCGAAATAGACGGGGGTGAAACTGTGCACGCCAACGACAAACGGCCGTTCACCCCTTGTCTGCAGTAGATCAAGGCGCCGGGAAACGGCATCGGCGAAGGGCCTGAACAGCGTATCGATCCGCTGCTGTCGCTCCATCTCGCTCAGATCCCGGTTGGCCGGGATCTCCGTCGTTTCGCTCACTTCCGGAATGAAGGACGGCGCCGAAAGCGGACGGTTGCAGTCGATCACCAACCTTGAATAGTTGGTGAAGAACAACGGCGCGTCGAGGCTGAGGCTTAGATGCTGGGCGAGTGCCAAGGCCCCGATGTCCCAGGCGATATGGCGCTGGCGCTCGTGTTCGGGCAATCCCATGTCACCGAGTGCACGCGGCATGCGGTTGGACGCATGCTCGCACAAAAGCAGGAACGGCGATTTGCCGTCCGGGTTAAACACCGCATAGGGCGGCGGCTCGTCGATCGCCAGAAGCGGCTGGCGGGCGTCGTGCCTGCCGCGTCGGTCGTCGGGGCTCTTGATGGCCGTTGTCGAAGTCATGGGAGCCTATCCGTATCAGTAGACGGCCGCGTAGCGGGCGCAGAGTTCGTCGGGGGAGAGGCCGTCGACGATCTCGATTTCCTTGCGCTTCATCGCGACGTAGCAACCGAGGAAGTCCTTGGCGAACCAGCCGGTCACCACCTTGTCTTCGGCAAGCGTTTCGAGCGCTTCCGGCAGGCTTGCAGGCAGGCGGCGGATGCCGAGCTTCTTCTGGTCCGCGTCGGAAAAATCGGACGGGTCCGAGTTGATCAGCGGCGGCTGTTCGAGGCCAGCCCGGATACCTTCGAGGCCGGCCTTGAGCAGGACGGCCAGCGACAGATGCGGGCTCGCGCAGGCGTCGGCGGCGCGGTACTCCATGTTGAACTGCTTGGCCGGATTGCTGCCGGGCAGATCCAGCGTCGGGCAGATGCGGAGCGTCGCCTCGCGGTTCTTTTCGCCAAGGCAGGTATAGGCAGCGCTCCAATGGTGCGGAACGAGCCGCATGTAGGAGAGCACCGACGGGGCGGTGAAGGCGGTCAGCGCCGGGAGGTGGCGGATAACGCCGGCGGCGAAAGACCCGGCGACCTTCGACAGGCGACCCGGGCGCGACGCGTCGAAGGTGACAGGATTGCCGTCAAGATCGGTGAAGCTGACATGTAGGTGCACGCCGTTGCCCACGCCGTTGGCGCTCGTCTTCGGTGCGAAGCTTGCGTTCCAGCCGAAGAGGGCGGCCACTTCCTTGGTGATGGCGCGGATCGTGGCGCCACGGTCGGCAGCGGTCAGCGCATCCGCCGGGCGGCAGGTGATCTCGAACTGGTCCTTGCCATATTCGGGCAGGAACATTTCCGGCTCGGCGCCCGCCTCCTGCAGTGCCGTCATCAACAGCGGGCCGAAGGGTTCGGCACGGCGTTGCGCGCGCAGGCCGAAGGACGGCGCGTCGGGCCAGTCGACGCCGAGAAGCTGGAACTCCTGCTCGACGGCGGAGATGACTTTCAGCCCGGCCTCGCGCTCGAATTCCTCAAGCGTGCGCTTGAGCAAGCTGCGAACGCAGCACTCCCACGGGTCGCCTTTGAGGTCGGTGATATCGGAGTGATAGAAATGCAGCGGGGTGACGTCGGGCAGGCAGGTGACGCGCGCCTTGCTGGCGGGGTCGGCCATCAGCCTGAGGTCGCCGGCCGAGCCCCAGGGATTGTTTTCGGCGATCTGGTCGAAGGGTGTCAGCGCCAGATTGGCAGGCACCCAGCCGACGCCCTTGCGCAGATAGTCGTCGATCTGTGCAGCGGCAAAGCTGCGGCCGCGGGTGATGCCGGCGATGTCGGTGGTGACGAAGGTCGCGAGTTCCGTCAGTGCGGAATGAGCCTTGCCGTTGTTGGTCTCGGTCATGAATTCCCCTCTTGTCTCAAGATCTTCGGCAGCGGCTCAGGCTTGGCGCAGGCCCTGAAGGCGGTTGACGACGGTGTCGGTATCGGTGGTCCAGCAGTAGCCGGAATAGGCGCGAAGGGCGCCTTCGTGGCGCTCGGGGCTGTAGGTCGCACAGGCGTCGCTGACGACGGTGACGAGATAGCCGCGGTCGGCGGCGTCGCGCACCGCCATGTCGACGCACTGGTCGGTGATGACGCCGGCGATGATCAGATAGCGGGTGTTGAGGTTGCGCAGGATGTAGTCGATGTTGGTCGAGTTGAAGACGCCGGAAGAGGTTTTCGGCAGCACGATCTCGTTGTCGACAGGCGCCAGTTCGGGAATGACCTGGCCCTCGGGCGAGCCCTTCGGCACATGCATGTCGGAAAGCTTGTGGTCGAGCGAGCGGTCGCGGCCGTCAAGCGTCAGGCTCTCGATGATGGTGTGCAGCACTTCGCAGCCGGAACTGCGGGCCGCCTCGAGGATGCGGACCTGGTTGGGGATCACCGTCTGGCGCAGCCGCTTGTGATAGTAGCTGTCGGCGTCCTGCGGGTGGGTCGGATCGAGATTGGGTTCGCACCAGATGCGCTGCATGTCGACGAACAGCACGGACGTGCGGCCGCGCTCGTAGTCGCTGTCGCGCCTCAGCATGTCGTCACCGACCTTCACTGTAACGGCACTCATTCGGATTCTCCTCGGTTGTGGTCCTGGCCTTTCGGCAGATAGTCAGCGGCCGTCGTCGACGTTCGGGTTGAGAGCGTCTTCGGTGATGGCGTAGCCGCGGCGCAGCTCCTCCATCTTCTCGATGCGGGCGCGCGATTGGGTGGCGAGACGGGCCGTCAGCGCGGCGATCAGCGCTTCCGTCTGGGCGATCGCCGGCACCATCGTGTCGTAGGGCGAGACCGTATCGACCGGCGCCGTCAGCGTGACGGTGGCGAATTCGGCGATCGGCGAAAGCCACCGGTCGGTGAACAGCACGATCCGTGCGCCTTGTGCGGCCGCCTGCTTGGCGAAGCGAATGGTGTCGTTCTGGTAGCGGCGGTAATCGTAGACGAACAGCACGTCGCGTTTGCCGAGATCGACGAGCTGGTCGACCTGGTCGGCCTGGCTGCCGTTGATCCAGCGGGTGTCGCCGCGCAGCTGCTTCATATGCGACCAGAGCAGGCCGGCGAGAAAACCGCTGAACCGACCGCCGAGGCAATGCGCTCGTGCGCTCGTGTCTGCCGCCGCATCGACCGCCGCCTCGAAATCCTCCGACGGCAGCATCTGCATCGAAGCTTCGAGCGCATGGATGCTGGCGCGCAGGAAGTACTGGTAGAAGTTCTCCTGTTCCAGCGACGGCCGCCGCTCGTCGAGCATCGACAGCGGCGAACTCATGCGTTCCTGCACTTCGCCGAGCAGCGCCTTCTGAAACTCCGGATAGCCCTCGAAGCCAAGCTTGTTGGCGAAGCGCACCACGGTCGGATTGCTGACCCCCGCCGACGAAGCCAGATAGGCAACGGTATTCAATCCCGCTGCCGGATAGTTCGACAGGAGCTGCCGCACGATCTTCAGTTCCGATCGTGTGAAAGTAATAGCCCCGTCTGTCAGTCGATCCCGGATTGCCACGATTTCCGCCTCCCAAAAATGATGGCTTGAACCCCGATTTCTAATTTTTGTTACATAATTGCTAGCAGAGAATGTTTTTTGAAACAAGATTGACATTTGATCGCGATGGGATAACTTTCATTACGGGAACTGGCCCGAGCCAAAAACAAAGGCGGGCCGACAATCCGGGGGAATGCAGATGGTCCGCGTCAGGCGAGAAACCGTCGTCGGTATCCTTTTAACGTCGTTGCCGCTGCTGGTGGCCGCTGCCGTCGCTTCGCTGGTTTTTCCGGGGAGCGGTGAGCGCCTCGTGACGCTGTTCATGATCAACGTGATCGCAGTGCTCGGCATCGGCATGTATGCTGGCAATTCGGGCATCGTTTCCTTCGGCCATGTCGGCTTCATGGCGATCGGCGCCTATGCGTCCGGCCTTCTCACCATCAACCCGATCGTCCAGAAGACGGCGCTGCCGCACCTGCCGGAATGGCTCGCCGGCATCGGCATGTCGTTCCTGCCGGCGCTTGCCGTGGCGCTGGTGGTCGTGGCGCTAGTCGCGGTGCTGATCGGAATACCCGTCGCGCGCCTTGCCGGTTCATCGGCTTCGATCGCGACGCTCGGCTTTCTCGTGATCGTCCATGTCGTGTTGGTCGCCTCGACCGATATCACCCGCGGCAGCCAGACCTTCTTCGGCATCCCGCGCGCGGTCAATCTGTGGGTGGCGTTGCCTTTTGCGGTGGCCGCCATCGCCATCGCCCGTCTCTACCGGGATTCGAGCGCGGGGCTGAAGTTGAGGGCCTCACGTGAGGACGAGATCGCCTCGACCGCCGTCGGCGTCAATGTCAGGCTTCATCGGTTTGTCGGCTGGGTCCTCGGCGCCATTCTGGCAGGGGCGGCGGGCGCGTTGCTGGCGCATTTCCTCGGCGCCTTCTCGCCCAAGGACTTCTATTTCAACCTGACCTTCGTGCTGCTCGCCATGCTGATCCTCGGTGGCGTCACCACCGTTTCGGGTGCGGTCGGCGGAACGGCCGTGATCATGCTGATCGTCGAGCTTCTGCGCAAACTCGAAGGCGGTGTCGACCTCGGCTTCGTCACGCTTCCGACCGTCTTCGGTCTCACGGATATCGGCATCGGCGTTGCGATCCTGGTGGTGATGTATCGGCTCCAGGACGGGATCTTCGGGGTCCGCGAGCTGGATGAGCGTCTTGCCTGGTTGAAGCGCTTTGCCGCAAAGCCTGCGACAGCCTCCGACAGCGCGCAAAAAATTGCTCCGGTCCCACCGGGCGGAACACTCAAGGTCGAAAATCTCGGCAAGAAATTCGCCGGACTTGTGGCGCTGGAAAACGCCAATTTCGAGATCAAGCCGGGTCTCGTGACCGGTCTCATCGGCCCGAATGGGGCCGGCAAGTCGACGCTGATCAACAGCGTCTCCGGCGTCGTTCCGCCGTCGAGTGGCCGCGTGCTGATCGACGGCAAAGATATCGCATCGCTGTCGGTTCACGCGGTTCCGGTCGCCGGCCTCGCGCGCACCTTCCAGAACATCCGCCTGTTCAAGAACCTGACCGTGCTCGAAAACGTCACGGTGGCGGCGAGTGCTTTGAAGGGCAATGGCGAGGACCCGATGGAAAGCGCCCGGCTGGTGCTTTCAGAGGTTGGGCTCGACGGCTTTTCCGACCAGCTTGCCGGAACACTTTCCTATGGCGCGCAACGCCGTCTCGAGATCGCCCGCGCACTGGCCTTGAGGCCGCGCTACCTGCTGCTCGACGAGCCGGCGGCCGGCATGAACCCTGCCGAAACGCAGGAACTGATGCACGTGCTCGACCGCATCCGCACGAAGTACCGCCTCGGCCTGCTCGTCGTCGAGCATGACCTGAAGCTGATCATGCGGCTCTGCGATATCGTCGTCGTCCTCAACAAGGGCCAGCAGATCGCCATCGGCACACCGGCGGAGATCCAGGCCAACCCGGCTGTGATCGAAGCCTATATCGGCCGTCGCCGTTCGTCAGCGCAGGCGCAGCATGAGGTTGTCGAGGCCACCGGTCTCCGGCCGGGCACAGGCAGCCTTCACAATCCAGCTTGATCAGCAAACGAAATCAGAAAGAGGGAGCTTACCGATGAAATCGAATCTCAGGGCACTGTGCCTCACCACCATCCTTAGCGGCTTCGCGCTGTCGCCGCTGCCGGCATTTGCCGAAGATTTGGTCATCGGTCTTGCCACCGCCCAAACCGGCGGCCTTGCTCCCTATGACCAGCCGTCGCTGAAGGGCCTGGAAATGGCCGTCGAGGAAATCAACGCGGCTGGCGGCGCTGCCGGCAAGTTCCCGATCAAGCTGGTGGCCAAGGACACGCGCTCGGACGCTGCCCAGACGGCACTGGTGGCGCAGGAACTGGTTGATCAGGGCGTCAAGATCATGATCACGCCTTGCGATGCCGATCCGTCGATCGCCGCCGGCCAGGTGACGCAGGCGGCGCAAATCCCTGCCTTCTCGTTCTGTGCGACCACCCCGACCATGCCGCTTGCTGTCGGCGACTACATGTTCGGCAACTATCCCGCCGACAACGTCCAGGCCGCAGTGCTCGCAGCCTACGCCGTCGAGAAGGGCTACAAGAAGGCTTACATCCTCAAGTCTCCCGATAGCGCCTATACGCTGAAGCTTCCGGAATATTTCGGCGAAGCCTTCAAGGCCAAGGGCGGCGAGCTTCTGGGCGAAGGCACCTTCAGCATGGGCCAGCAGGATTTCGGCGCCGAAGTCACCAAGATCAAGGCGATGAATCCGGCACCCGACGTCATCATGACGGCTGCCTACGAGCCCGATTTTCCGGCCTTCATCCGCCAGCTGCGCGGCGCCGGCGTCACCATTCCGATCCTCGGCAGCGACGGCATCGATTCGCCGACGACATTCGGACTTGGCGCCACCGTCGACGGCGTGGTCTTCACCACGGCCGGGTTTGCCAGTGAGGGCAGCCCGCTCGCCGACTTCAACGTGAAGTACAAGGAGAAGTTCGGTCAGGTGCCGGATACGGTCTACATTGCCAACGGCTACGACCTCGGCAAGGTCATCGACGCTGCCGTGACCGAAGCCAACAGCATCGACCCGGTCGCCATCCGCAACGCCATCGCCTCGCTCGAAAACGTCCAGGGTGTCACCGGCCCGATCAGCTACGCCGGCACGCAAGGCATGCCATTGCGTTCGGTCTCGCTGGTTCGCATCGGAGGTGGCAACCGCGAGCTGATCAGCCAGGGCGTTCCCGCCGCGGCCGACATTCCGGCCCCCTGAGCCGCCACCACTTGCGATCTTCGGCGTCGCGCCGGAGATCGTTCGGCCGCCTGCAGGGCCGTCTCGCAATCCATGGCAAGGACTTTGCCCCGATGATGCACAGTGAAATTCCCGCTCAGAAGCCCCTGCTCGAAGTGAGCGGCCTCAAGGTTGCCTATGGTGCCGTCGAGGCGCTGAAGGGGGTCGATCTCACCGTCAACAAAGGGCAGATCGTCACGCTGCTCGGCGCCAACGGCGCCGGCAAGAGCTCGACGCTGAATGCGCTGATGGGCCTGGCGGCAAAGAAGGCGGGGCGGGTGTCGTTCAATGGCCAGGACATTTCCGGCCTGCCGCCGGAACAGATCGTCAGGCTCGGCATGACGCTGACGCCGGAAGGCCGGCGCATCTTTCCAAGCCTGACGGTGGACGAACACCTGCTGCTTGGCGGCGCCATGCACAAGGCGCGCGGGGTGATATCCGACGTGCGCGAGGACATGCTGTCGCGTTTCCCGATCCTGAAAGAACGTCTTAGCCAGAAAGCCGGTTCGCTGTCCGGTGGCGAGCAGCAGATGCTGGCGATCGCCCGTTCGATGATGTCGTCGCCCGACCTTTTGCTGCTCGACGAGCCTTCGCTCGGGCTGGCGCCGCAGGTGGTCGACCTGATCTTCGACCTGATCGCCGGTCTGCGCCAGAAGGGCCTGACGATCCTGCTCGTCGAGCAGAACGTAGCACTTTCGCTCGAAATCGCCGACGCGGGCTATGTCATGGCGAACGGGCGCATCGTGCTCTCCGGCACTGCCGCCGAACTTCGCAATTCAACTGAAATCCAGGGTGCCTATCTCGGCGCTTGAGGCCGGGGGCAAAGAGGTCACAACGATGGACATGTTCCTGCAGCAGCTGGTCAACGCGCTGAGCCTCGGCGGCACCTATGCGCTTCTCGCGCTTGGGCTCGCGGTCGTCTTCTCGATCATGGGGCTGATCAATTTCGCCCATGGCGAACTGATGACGGCGGCGGGCTACGGGCTGTGCTTCGCCCTTCTGCTGGGCGTGCCCTTTCCGCTCGCCATCTTCGGCGCGCTGATGATCGCGGTGGCGCTTGCCATGTTGATGGAGCGCATCGCCTTTCGGCCGGTGCGGGGCGCGAGCGGCACGACGCTGCTTCTCACCAGCTTTGCCGTCAGCGCCATCCTGCGCGTCATCTTCCAGAACTTCATTTCGGCGCGGCCGAAGCCGGTGCCGATGCCGGAGAGCTTTTCCGGGACGATCGAGATCGGTGGCCTTCACCTCGGCCTGATCCAAGGCACATCGATCCTGGTCACGGTCATCATGCTCGTCGGGCTCAACCTCTTCCTGCGCACCACCGTTCTCGGCCGGGCGATGCGTGCGGCTTCGGAGGATTTCGCCATCGTCCGGCTGATGGGTATTCGCGCCAATGCCGTGGTTGCGACCGCCTTTGCCATTTCGGGACTGCTCGCGGGCGTCGCGGGCATTCTCTGGGTGGCGCAGCGCGGCAGCGTCGATCCGCTGATGGGCTTCCTGCCGGTCTTGAAGGCCTTCATCGCCGCGATCATTGGCGGGCTCGGCAGCCTCTCCGGCGCCGTTGCCGGCGGCTTCCTGCTCGGCTTCATCGAGGTGTTCCTGCAGGCCTATCTGCCGGAAAGCCTGCTCAGCTACCGCGATGCCTTCACCATCCTGCTCGTCATCGGCGTGCTTCTCTTCGCGCCGCAGGGGCTGCTTGCGCGCAAGACGATCGTCAAACTCTGAAGGGTTGCGCCCCACCTGTCGGTTGACCAGAAAAAACGCTCCGGCGTCGGAAATGTCAGACGGTGACAGATCCTGCTGTTTGACGAAAGGGGCATCCCCACGCCCTCATTCCGGCCTTGTGCCGGAATCCAGCGATCCGACGTCGGTCGGGTCAGAGGACTTTTCAGCCCAAGGACTTGGGCTGGCTGGATCCCTGTGACAGGCACAGGGATGAGGGAAGTCTTCGCTGGTGTCGGGATTTCCCGATCTGCTATGACGAGGCCTGACTTGTCGACTGTCCGCTGTCCATCATCGCCGTACGTTTTGTCGGAACCTCCAGATCCCCCTTGGGAAAGCTGCCACAAGCGGCGTTGCGCAACGCCTCGCTCCGAGCAGACAGACAGAATGCAACCGCCCCTTGTCAAACGCCAGAAGCGAAAAACGCCGCGGTGAGGGCCGCGGCGCATGGTTGGTTGGTCTATTTATTGGCGCAATTCCGGAGGGAAGACCTTCTCCGGATTTGCCTGCGATCAGCGCGCCGGCGGCGCGTACATCAGGCCGCCCTGGCTCCACAGCTTGTTGAGGCCGCGGTCGATCTTGAGCGCACTGTCCTTGCCCAGGTGCTTTTCGAAGACCTCGCCATAGTTGCCGACGGCGGAGATCGCCTGGAAGGCCCATGTCGGGCCGAGGCCCAGCGCCTTGCCGGCTTCGTTGTCGATGCCCAGGAACCGCTTCTGGCCGACCGTGCCGCTTTCCTGCATCTTGGCCGCGTTCTCCTTGGTGATACCAAGTTCTTCGGCCTCGATCATCGCGAACAATGTCCAGCGAACGACCTTGAACCACTGCTCGTCGCCCTGGCGCACGGCCGGTCCGAGCGGCTCCTTGGAGATGACTTCCGGCAACACGACGAAGCGGTCCGGGTCGTTCAGCGTCAGGCGCTGGGCGTAGAGCGCCGAGGCGTCGGTCGAATAGACGTCGCAGCGCGCCGTGTTGAAGGCCTGGATCGTCTGGTCGGGCTTTTCGAAAGCGATGACCTGGTACTGGATGTTGTTGGAGCTGAAGTAGTCGGCCATGTTCTGCTCGGTGGTCGTGCCGGTTTCCGTGCAGACGGAGGCGCCCGAGAGTTCCTTGACGCTCTTCACGCCGAGGTCGTTGCGCACCATGAAGGCCTGGCCGTCATAGTAGTTGACGCCGACGAAGCTCATGCCGAGATCGCTGTCGCGCGACAGCGTCCAGGTGGTCTGGCGCGAAAGCAGATCGACTTCGCCCGACTGCAGCGCGGTGAAGCGCTCCTTGGTCGAGAGCGGCACGTATTTCACCTTGTCCGGGTTGCCGAGCGTGGCCGCAGCGACCGCGCGGCAGAAGTCGATGTCGAAGCCGCTCCACTCGCCCTTGTCGTTCGGCGCGGAAAAGCCGAGCACGCCCTGGCTGACGCCGCAGCGAAGTTCGCCGCGTTCCTTGACGACATCAAGCGTGGCGGCGCTGGCTGCCGTTCCGGCGAGAAACGCCGCACTCGCAAGTGCTAGAATTCCAAGTTTCATTGTCCTGTTCTCCTCTTGTTATGCAGTTTTAAAGGCACGCGTCTTCGCTGCCGGGGCACGTGCGCGTCCCGGCCAACTGGCTATCGTTTCGGCGGTATCGAGCCCGGTCTTAACCGAGCTTCCTGCTCACATCCGCAAAGGTCTCTTCGAGGACGGCGAGCAGATGATCGGCGTCGCGTTTCGAGAAGATCATCGGCGGACGCATCTTCAAGACGTTGTCATGTGGCCCTTCGGTGCCCATCAACACGCCGCGCTGGCGGGCGCCGTTGGAAACGGCCCGGGCAAATTCGGTGGCGGGTGCCTTGGTATTGCGGTCGCTGACCAGTTCGATGCCAAGGAACAGCCCCATGCCGCGGACGTCGCCGATCACCTCGTAACGCGCCTGCATCGCCCGGAAGGAGCCGATGAGGTAGTTGCCGATAGCAAGTGCGTTGCCGCGCAGGTCCTGCCCCTCGATGACGTCGAGCACGGCAAGGCCGACGGCGCAGGAAACCGGGTTTCCGCCGAAGGTGTTGAAGTACTCCATGCCGTTGTTGAAGCTGTCGGTGACCTCGCGGGTGGTGACGACGGCGGCCAGCGGATGGCCGTCGCCGATCGGCTTGCCCATGGTGACGATGTCGGGAACGATCCCTTGAGTCTCGAACGCCCACCAGTGGCTGCCGACACGGCCGAAGCCGACCTGAACCTCATCGGCGACGCAGACGCCGCCGGCTTCGCGCACCAGGCGATAGACTTCCTTCAAGTAGCCTTCGGGCAGGAACACCTGGCCGGCAACGCTCGGGATCGATTCCGCGATGAAGAAGCCGAGGCCTTCGCCCTTTGCCTGCATGGCCGCGATCTGCTCTGCGACGCTTTCGGCAAAGCGCTTGCCGTGTTCTTCTGCCGGCCAATCGGCGGGCGCGCGATAGCTGTCGGGAACGGCAGCGACATGGACATGCGGTTTCGGGCCCTTGCCGCCTTTGCGACGGAATTTGTAGGGGCTGATGTCGATCAGCTCCTGCGTGGTGCCGTGATAGGACCAGTCGAGCGTGATGGCGTTTTCACGGCCCGTATGCGCGCGCATCATGCGCAGCGCCAGGCTGTTTGCCTCCGAGCCGCTGTTGACGAAACCGGCGACTGTCAGTTCTTTCGGCAGCGTCGCGGTCAGCCGTTCCGCATAGGCGACAATATTGTCGTGCAGATAGCGCGTGTTGGTGTTGAGGATCGCCGCCTGCTTCGTCATCGCCTCGACGACCGCGGGATGGGCGTGGCCGATGTGGCAGACATTGTTGAAGCAGTCGAGATAGGCGCGGCCACTGTCGTCGATCAGCCAGACGCCTTCGCCGCGCACGAACTTGATCGGCTTTTCGTAGGAGATCGACAGGTTCGGCAGCAGCAGTTCCTTGCGCAGCTTGACGATCTCGTCATGCGCACGACCGCTCTTTGCGTAAAACTCCTCGGCAATGCCGGCGAAGGTGCGCGCATCGGGGAAGAGCTCGGCCCAGACGTCGAGATATTGCGGTTCGCCGACGCCGAGGATTTCGGTCGCCGAAAGGTTTGCGTCGATGGAAAGCTGCAAATGCAGGTGCGGCGCCCAGCCGCCGTTTTCCATCGGAGCACCCATTTCGCCGACGAGCGCACCGGCTTCGAGCCGGTCGCCAGCCTTGATCCGGCCCATTGTCTCGTGCGCCAGATGACCCCAGAGCGACACGAAGGGCGGGCAGCCCTCGGGTTCGTGGCGAAGCGCAATCAGGCAGCCGTAACCAAGCGGGTCCGCCTCGATCTCGACGCTGACGACGGTGGCGGCGATCGGTGTGAACACCTTGGTGCCGGCTGCCATGAACAGGTCGAGCCCGAGATGGCAGGTGCGGCGGGTGTTCTCGACCAGCCGTGAGACGAACATTTCGCCGGCATAGACGGTGCGCGCCTCACCCCAGGGGCCGATGCCGAGATCGACGCCGTTTTCGCGGCAATAGTCTTCCCAGATCGCCTGGGCCTCATCCGGCTGTTCACCGGCGGATTTCACCGTCATCGGATGATCAGGGTCGCCGTAGGGCACGAGCGCTGCTGGGTAGGTCGCGGCCGGGCGTTCGAGCAGCGGCGCGAGCGCCTTGCGGTTTTCGCTAATCCAGGCGGTAACGCCGCGCGTTCCCGGAGCTGCCTCGAAGCCGCAGGCCTTGCGCAGGATCGCGGTGGCAAAGCGCGGGTTCATCCGGTCGAGTTTGCGCAAGAGCGTCCAGGCTGGCCTTTCGCTGATGGCAAGGTAAGGATTGTCGGTCGTGTGGGCGCGGCGCGAGGCCGAGATCGTCACCGAGGTGACGAGCCGCATGGCGATGAGGTCGAAGAGAAGATCGACTTCCTCTTCGAGCAGCGGATATTCCGCGTGGAAGCCGCGGGCGATGGCGGCGGTGGCGCCGATCGGGTCGGGATGGTCGAGACCGGCATAGGCGGCGGCAATGGCGACTTCGGCAATGACGGGCGCATAGAGTGCGTCGCCGAAATCGATCAGCCCGGAGATGCGGTCATGATCTGATTTGTCGACCAGTACGTTCCAGTCGTTGGCGTCGTTGTGGATGACAGCCGACCGCAGTGTCGCCAGCCTCGGCTCCACCGACTTTGCAAAGCGGACAAGGAAACGCTCCAGCAATGCGCGGTCATCCGGCTCGGTTACATGGTTCAGCCTGTCCCTGGAACGGCCGGCCTTGCGAATGTCCCAGTCGAGGTCGCGCAACGCACCCGGATGCATGAAGCCTTTCAGCGAGGCGTCGAAGCGGCCGAGCATCTGGCCGAGCGACTGGAGCGCACTGGTGCTGCGGCCGGTTTCGGCGAGCGGGTTGCCCGAGACCCAGCTGACGAGGCGCAGCCTGTGGCTGACGCCGTGCTGGCTGGTGGTTCCGGCAAGGCTGGTGCCGGCCAATGTCGGCTTGATGTGCGGCACCGGCAATTCGGCGGCAAAGGTTCCGACATGGCTGAGCAGCGCCGTCTGGAAGTCGCTCTCGACCTCGGGCTCGGCGGCATTGACGACCTTCAGGATATAGGTGGCGCCGTCGGCGGCCTCGACCTTGAAGTTCTGGTCGCGTTCGCTGGCCAGCAGCGACAGCGTGCCGGAAAGGCCGTAATGCTGCTTCAGCAGTGCTGACGCAGCGTCGATAGAAAAGTCTGGTGTCGTCTTCAGCATGTCGTTCATGGGAACCCTCGTCTTGAGAGGCAGAGTTGCACGAGCGGCCGACGCATGCATCCGGCATTATGCCGGTTGCACCGACATTATGTTTATAATAACCGTCATCTTGTCGGCGCGCTCGGAGGCGGAAATCATGCAGGACATCGACGCGATCGACCGGACGATCCTCAGCATCCTGTCGCGGGAGGCGCGCATCCCGATGAAGTCGCTGGCGGGCAGGATCGGGCTTTCCCGAAGTGCGACGACGGAGCGCGTCACCCGCCTGGAAAAGGCGGGCATCATTCGCGGCTACCGCGCCGATATCGGCCAGCTGGAGGAGGGGCAGATCCAGGCCTTCCTGCTCGTCACGCTGCAGCGTACGCCGTCGATCGGCGTGCTTGACCGGCTCGCCGGCTTTTCTTCCGTGCGCAAGGTTTCCTCCGTCAGCGGCCAGCTCGATCTGGTCGTCGAGGTCGAGGTCGGCTCCATCAACGCGCTGAATGAACTGCGCAACGAAGTGGCGACCATGGACAACGTCGAGGATCTGACGACGTCGATCGTGCTCAGGCGGGATATCGAGCGTAGCTGATATTCCCGGGGATATCGAAAGAACCTGAGGCGTATCACCCCTCGCTCAGCATCTCCGCCTCGCCGGAGAAGCGCTCGACCAACGTACGGCGCACGCGGCCGATGTCGCGCAACGGCGGCTCGCCGAAGTGGCGGGCATATTCGCGACTGAATTGCGACTGGCTCTCGTAGCCGACCTGATGGCCGGCATCTCCGGCATCGAGACTTTCTTCCAGCATCAGCCGCCGCGCCTCCTGCAGCCGCAACTGCTTCTGGTACTGCAGCGGGCTCATTGCGGTGATCGCCTTGAAATGGTGGTGCAGCGACGAAACGCTCATCGAGACCCGGCTCGCTAGGTCGTCGATGCGCAGCGGCCGGGAATAGTGCTCCTTCAGCCAGGCGACGGCGCGGCCGACCTGATGCGGCTGGCTTTCGACTGTTGCCATCTGGCGAAGCCGGTGGCCGTGCGGGCCGGTCACCAGGCGATACAGAATTTCCTGCTCGACCAGCGGCAGCAGTGCGGGAATATCGTCGGGCCGGTCGAGTAGCCGCAAGAGCCTGAGTGCTGCATCTTCGAGGTCAGGTGTGATCTTGCTGACCGTCATGCCGCGCGGCGAGGCGGAGGCCGGCATATGCCCCTGCGCCAGAAAGTCGAGCAATGCCGGAATCTTGGCCGTATCGATCTGGAAGGCGAAGCTGAGATAAGGCTCGTCGGCCGAAGCCTTGCAGACCTGCGACAACACCGGCAGGTCGATCGACGTCAGCAGATAATCGGAAGCGCCATAGATCAGCGTCTCGTCGCCGAGTACCACGCGCTTGGCGCCCTGGACGATGATCGCAAGGCTCGGCTTGTAGGCCGCGCAATTGACGGGTGCGTCGCCGGAATGGCGATGAATGCTCAAACCTGGGATTGCGGTCTGGTGGTCGCCGTCCTTCCCGGTGATCCGGGCAATGACGTCGATCATGTCCTGTCTGGCAGTCTGTCGCGTGGCTGTCATATTCTGTGGTCTTTCCAGCGGCTTAGCATTGTGTGCGGCAATGCTCAGATAAGGCTTCGAAGCGCTATTGCCATCATATATTTTTCATTCTTGCAGGATCGGGCAAAAACTTTGCAGGATCGCGATAACGCTTTTGCCGATCGCGAACGCATAGTCCCTGCCTGCGATCTGCCGGTAACGCTCCGGTCATTTCGCATCTCCCAAAATTGAAGGACAGACTGATGGCCATTGCAAGAGGATATGCGGCGACCGACGCGTCGAAACCGCTGACGCCCTTCACCTTCGAACGTCGCGAGCCGCGCGACAACGACGTGGTGATCGACATCAAATATTGCGGCGTCTGCCACTCCGACATTCACCAGGCACGCAACGAATGGGGCAACTCGGCCTTCCCGATGGTCCCCGGCCACGAGATCGTCGGCATCGTCACCGCCGTCGGCTCCAAGGTCACCAAATTCAAGGTGGGTGACCGCGCCGGCGTCGGCTGCTTCGTCGATTCGTGCACCACCTGCGCGACACGCGACGTCGATCTGGAGCATTACATGCCAGGTCTGGTGGTGACCTATAACGGCGTCGAGGCCGACGGCAAGACAGCGACGCAGGGTGGCTACTCCGACAGCATCGTCGTCAAGGAAGGCTATGTCCTGTCGATCCCGGAAAACCTGCCGCTCGACGCGGCGGCACCGCTTTTGTGTGCCGGCATCACGCTCTATTCGCCGCTTCGTCACTGGAAGGCCGGTCCCGGCAAGAAGGTCGCGATCGTCGGCATGGGCGGTCTCGGCCATATGGGCGTCAAGATCGCCCACGCCATGGGCGCGGAGGTGACGGTGCTCAGCCAAAGCCTGTCGAAGAAGGAAGACGGGCTGAAGCTCGGTGCCGACCACTACTTCGCCACCAACGATCCGGAAACCTTCAAGACGCTTCAGGGCCAGTTCGACCTGATCATCTGCACGGTCGCAGCCGAGATCGACTGGAACGCCTATCTCAACCTGTTGAAGGTCGACGGCGATTTCGTGCTGGTCGGTATTCCGGAAAATGCCGTGCCGGTCCATGCCTTCGCGCTGGTTCCGGCCCGCCGCAGCATTTCCGGCTCGATGATCGGTTCGATCAAGGAAACCCAGGAAATGCTCGACTTCTGCGGCGCCCACAACATCGTCTCGGAGATCGAAACGATCAAGATCCAGGAGATCAACGAAGCCTACGAGCGTGTCGTCAAGAGCGACGTCCGCTACCGCTTCGTCATCGACATGGCGTCGCTCGACGCGGCGTAAGCGCGGGTTCAGGGGTGCCGTACTAAAGTGCTTGCCCCGGGATCCCATCGGCTCCCGGGGTCATTCTTATTTGGTCTCAGACGAGCGGCAGTGGCCCGTCGTTCTTGATCTCTTCCATGACAGCATAGGTGCGGGTTTCCTTGACGCCCGGCAGCGTCCACAGCACCTGGCCAAGGAAATTGCGGTAGGCCGCCATGTCCTCGAAGCGGGTCTTGACGAGATAGTCGAAGCCGCCGGCGACCATGTGACATTCGAGAACCGCCGGCGCCTGCTTGATCGCGATCGCGAACTGATCGAACACGTCGGGCGTCGTCTTGTCGAGCATGACCTCGATGAAGACGAGCAGGCCGAAGCCGAGCTTCTGCGGATCGAGACGGGCGCCGAAGCCCGAAACATACCCTTCCTTCAACAGCCGGCGCAGTCTTTCGCTTGTTGCCGTCGGTGACAGGCCGATGCGATCGGCAAGCTCCAGATTGGTGATCCGGCCATCCGCCTGCAGGATGTTGAGAATTCTACGGTCTATCTTGTCGATCTGATGCATCGTGCCGCCTCCCGCTCGCGCCTCAGGCGGCAAGTCGCGTTTCCGCGAGTTTCACCCAATAGGAAATCCCGTGCGGGATCGCTTCGTCGTTGAAGTCATAGCCCGGGTGGTGCAGCCCGGCGGTGTCGCCGTTGCCCATGAAAATGAAGGCCCCCGGGCGGGCGAGCAGCATGTAGGAGAAATCCTCGCCGCCCATCATCGGATCGAGCGACGGCCTGATATTGCCTTCGCCGGCAATTTCCGCCGCTGCCTTCAGCGCGTAGCCCGTCTCGTCCTCATGGTTGACGGTCACCGGATAGTTGCGGCTGTACCAGACATCGACGGTTGCGCCATAGACGTCGGCGATGCCTTCGGCGATCAGCCGGATGCGGGTCTCGCCGATATCGCGCACTTCGGGCTTCAGGGTGCGCACGGTGCCGCCGAGCACCGCCTCCTCCGGGATGACGTTGTGGGCAAAGCCGGCGTTGAATTTGGTGACCGAGACCACGACGGAAGCGAGCGGATCGACCGTTCTCGACGCGATTGTCTGCAATGCAGTGACGATCTGCGTGCCGATGACGATCGGGTCGATCGTCTTGTGCGGCTGGGCCGCATGGCCGCCACGGCCCTTGATGGTGATGGTGAACTCGTCGGTCGAGGCCATGATCGCGCCGACGCGGCTGCCGAAATGCCCGACGGGCATGCCAGGCATATTGTGCATGCCGTAGACTTCGGCGATGTCGAAGCGCTCCATCATGCCGTCCTTGACCATCTCGTTGCCGCCGCCGCCGCCTTCTTCTGCCGGCTGGAAGATGACCGCGACGCTGCCAGCGAAGTTGCGGGTCTCGGCCAGATATTTGGCCGCGCCGAGCAGCATGGCGGTGTGGCCGTCATGGCCGCAGGCGTGCATCTTGCCGGAAGTTTCCGACGCCCAGGACTTGCCTGATGTCTCGGTGATCGGCAGCGCATCCATGTCGGCGCGCAGGCCGATGGTGCGGCCAGCACCGAGATTGCCCTTGATCAGGCCGACGACGCCGGTCCGACCAAGGCCGGTCACGATTTCGTCAACGCCGAACTCCTTCAGTTTCATTTCGACGAAGGCTGCCGTATTTTCCACCGCGAACAGGAGCTCGGGGTTCTTGTGCAGATGACGCCGCCATTCGGTGACTTCGTTTTGCAGTTCGGCGGCGCGGTTGAGAATCGGCATGAGTTGAGTCCTGTCGGTCTGTTCGATCACATCTATCTGCGGTGGATTGGCGCAGCAGCCAACGAATGGGCTTTGCCATCTCCTCGCCATATAGGCTAAATAGCCGGACGAGACGAGGCAACAGCGGAATTTCGAGGACTATGGTGGTGACAGCAGGATTTTTCATGCGAGGCAAGGCAAGAGCAGTGGGTATCGTGGCCGGTGCCTGCGCGAGCCTTCTCATGGCTATGCCGGCGGTTGCCAATCCGCGGCTCGTCGTCGACGTCAATACGTTGAAGGTTTACGAGCATCAGGACATCTTCCAGAAATGGTATCCGGCGTCGCTGACCAAGCTGATGACGGCCTATACCACCTTCCGGGCGATCAAGTCGGGACAGTTGGCGCTGACAAGCCCTGTGGTGATGACCAAGAACGCCGCTTCGGAGCCGCCGAGCAAGATGTTCTACAAGCCCGGCCAGGCGATGACGCTCGACAGCGCGCTGAAGATGATGCTGGTGAAGTCGGCGAACGACGTGGCCGTGGCGATCGCCGAAACCGTTGGCGGTTCCGAGCCCGCCTTCATCGACAGGATGAATTCCGAAGCGCGCCGCATCGGCATGACGTCGTCGCATTTCATCAATGCCAACGGCCTGCCGGGGCCCGGCCAGTACACCACCGCGCGCGACCTTGCCGTGCTGGCGATCACGCTGAAGCGCGAGTTTCCCGAATACGCGTCCTATTTCTCGCTGGAAGGGTTCACCACCGGCAAGAAGGACTATGCGAACTACAACATGCTGATCGGCCGGTTCGAAGGCGCTGACGGCATGAAGACCGGTTTCATCTGCGCGTCCGGTTTCAACCAGGTCTCCTCGGCGACGCGTGATGGCCGCAGCGTCGTTTCCGTCGTGCTTGGCGAAGACAGCCTCGGCGCCCGTGCCGACGAATCCGCGCGCCTGCTGCAGACGGCGCTGACGACATCGGGAACAGCCAAGCCGTCGCTGGTACAGATCGCGCCTTATGGTGAAACGCGCGACCTGGTTGCCGATGTCAGCAAGCAGATCTGCTCGAAAGCGGCAGCCAAGGTGCGCAGCGAAGGGCGTGACGAAGCCGGGCGGCAGAAGCTGCTCTCGCCGTTCATCCACGAGATCGGCCGTCCGCTGAAGCTGGCCTTTGCCGGCCTCATCCCCGGCAGCGGCGACAAGCTGGCCAAGGTGGGCGCCGATCCGGCTGGCCAGGGCGATGTCGCCAATGTGCCGATCCCGGTGCCGCGGCCGAGCCTCTGATCGGAGTTTCCAATGGTTAGCCCACTGCCGGCCGTGCCGGTTTCGATCCTGACCGGTTTTCTCGGTGCGGGCAAAACGACGCTGCTGAACCGGCTTCTGAAGGACCCGGATCTCTCGGATACGGCCGTCATCATCAACGAATTCGGCGATGTCTCCATCGACCACCTGTTGGTGGAAGCCTCAAGCGACGGCGTCATCGAGCTTTCCGACGGCTGCCTGTGCTGCACGGTGCGCGGCGAGCTGGTGGATACGCTTGCCGACCTCATGGACCGGATGCAGACCGGCCGGATCAAGCCGCTGAAGCGCGTCGTCATCGAGACGACCGGACTTGCCGACCCGGCGCCGGTGCTGCAATCGGTGATCGGCAACCCGGTGATTGCCCAGAGTTTTCGTCTCGATGGCGTGGTGACTGTGGTGGATGCGGTCAACGGGCTGCAGACGCTTGCCAACCACGAGGAAGCTCTGAAGCAGGTCGCGGTCGCCGATCGCATCGTCATCAGCAAGGCGGACCTTGCCGACCAGGCACAATTGGACGAGTTACGGTTGCGACTGCGGGCGCTCAATCCGCGCGCGCCGTTCATTGATGGCGACAGTCCCGAAGCAGGGCGGGGCGCGCTCTTTGCCTGCGGCCTTTACGACCCGGCGTCGAAGATCGCCGATGTCGGCCGCTGGCTGCAGGACGAAGCCGATCATGGGCATCATCTCCACGATCAGCATCATCATGACGGCGACCACGGCCACCATCGCGATCATGATCACCACCACCACCACCACCACCACCATCATCACGATGCGACGCGCCACGGGGCGGACATCCGTTCGTTCAGCATCGTGCATGACAGGCCGATCGAGCCGATGGCGCTCGACATGTTCATCGATCTATTGCGCTCGGCCCATGGCGAGAAGCTGTTGCGGATGAAGGCGATTGTCGCAGTCTCCGACAATCCGGAGCGGCCGTTGGTCCTGCATGGCGTGCAGAATGTCTTTCACACGCCGGAGCGGCTGTCCGTCTGGCCGGATCCGGCTGATCGGCGCACGCGTATGGTGCTGATCACCAAGGGGTTGAGCGAAGCATTCGTGCGCGACCTTTTCGATGCCTTTACGGGCAAGCCACGCATTGATCGTCCCGACGCGCAGGCGCTTTCCGATAATCCTCTCGTGGTGCCTGGAATGAAATTCTAGAATTGTTTGCGTGACGCCGGCCGTCTTTTGCTGCAAATGGCGCGGGAAACGGTTAAAATCTGTAGTACTTTCGGGTGATGTTTCAGCAGGCGCATAAACATTTTTGGGCTAATATTTTGGCTTTACTTCTAACTTGCCGAAACCGCTCTGAGAATGGCGATGTTTGTGCCATGGACGCGTGGATTCACCAATCAACACGCGGTGTCAGATCTATAACTGCCTGTAAAGATTGAAGTCAACGAACCTTTGTCCGGTTTTTCCCATACGGTGCTTGTCGGCCTCTTAAATCAAAAAGGGCGAGTATTTGCGCGGTATTGTCGATGTTTAGTCCGCGGCTTTCGCCACGTCGGACCGATATTTCTGTGCTTGCCAAATTAACTAGAAGTTAGTGTCTTCTTTAAAACACTGATCTGATGAACTAGCATGTTTGTTGCGGAGGGAGAGCAACGACCATGTCGATATCAGTTGCATTTGTTGACGACCATCCGATCCTCCTGGAAGGACTGGTCAGCTTATATTCTGGAAAAAGTGACCTCGAGATCGTCGCGAAGGGCGAAAACGCGGTCGATGCTTTGAAAATAGTTGAAGAATTTTCACCTGAAGTTCTCGTGCTCGATTTGAGCATGCCCGGCGATGCCATTGCGGCTATCGAGCTGGTTACGCAAAAATACAAAGACACGCGGATCATCGTCTTCACCGCAAATTCAAGCATTGAAACCGCGATACAAGTCCTGAACTACGGGGTCTCTGGCTATGTGCTGAAGGGCAGCAGCGCCAGCGACCTGCACGAGGCCATACGCACGGTCTATGACGGTGAAACGTTCATCACGGCGGGGTTCGCGACCAAGGTCATCATGGCCATGAAGACAGCGGAAATCCGTCGGCGATCCCAGGCACAACGACGCCTGAGCCTGCGCGAAGAGCAGATCGTTCGCCATCTCATGCGTGGCAGCACCAACCGCGAAATAGCGGCCTGCCTCGATATCAGCGAAAAGACCGTCAAGCATTACATGACGGTGTTGATGCAGAAACTCGACGTCAGGAACCGTGTGGAAGTGGTGCTGGCGGCGCAGCGCCTGGATGTGTTGCCGGACGGCTCTGCCGAACGCAGCGCATCACGGCGCATCAACTAGCGCATGTCGCGCAAAGCGGTTTTGCGGTGACGACATGCTCTAGTGACGATCGAACGAGCCGCCGCTGTGATCGAGTGGCAGAACCGCTGTTACCACCGTTCCGCTCGCCCGGCGGATGGTACGCATGCGACCGCCAAATGCGCGAATGCGGCGCTTCTGCGTGATGGTGCCGAGCCCTGTGCGGCCGGTGCTGCGCACGGACACAGTCGTCGATGGTGCGGTGCCCACATCGGCCACGGTGATGAAGAGGCGGTTATGGCGCGTGCCGTAGCGCAGGTGCTGGCGGTTGCCCGGCGCATGTCGCTCGCTGTTCATCAGGGCTTCCTGGATGAAACGATAGACGCAGATGTTGAGGTGTGGATCGACCGTCTGCGAGGCGATCAGTCCGACAACATCGATCTCGCGGCCGATGACATCCACGTGCCGCCTTACCGCAAGCTGGATCGTGTCGCTGAGCGACATGTCGTCGAGCTCCGGCAGCACGAGATCGGTCGAAATGTTCCTCAGCTCCTCAAGTGCCGTCGTAACCGTACTGACCAGCTTGTCGATATCCTGCCGCCTTACCGGATCCGCTGACTGGCCGCCGATCGGTTGCGTGGCCATATCGCTCAGCCTCAGCTTCAGCAAGGTCAACAGCTGGACCGGACCATCGTGCAGATCCGTACCGATCTGGTCGAGGATCATCTCATTGAGCTTGCCGGCCTCGAGCCGCGCCGTTTCCGCAGCCCCACGCAGCCGTCGGTTCTGGTTGGAGAGTTCCAGCGCGCGTCGCAGGCTGTGGCGGATGGCGGCGTGTTGGCGATCGATGAGCAGGCTGCCGCTACGAACGATCAGGAAGAGGAGCGCCAGCATCGGGACCGAGACGAGAAGCACGATGCTGATCGTCTCCCGCCAGGCCGTCGACAGTTCGCCCACCAGGAAATCGGGGCGCTCGTAGAATTCACCGACCAACAGCACCTTGCCGGCTTCGTTTCGCACGAGCGGGGCGTAGACCTCGATGTACATGCCGCGCTGCTCGTCACCGGTGTATTCGTGTTTCTCGATCATCGTACGCGAAACGACGATCTCGCCCGCCAAGGCGCGCTGTAGCTCTTCGAAGACAACCTCCTCGTCGATCTCCTTGCCCGAAGTCGAATACATCAGGCTTCCGTCTGGCCCCCAGATCTTCAGCTCGTGGACATGCTGGCCGAGCGCGCTGGTGCCCAGCAGCTGCTTGAGTTTGTCTTCGACGAATGGCGGCAGCACGCCGCGTTTGATGTCCTCCTCGGAGATCAGCGGCGCAACAAATGTCTGGAGATAGGCAGCGCCGAGCGAGCCGACGCTATTGAAGACGGTCTTTTCCAGACGGTTCGTCGTCCAGACCGCGAGTGCGATCATCAACGCCACAACGACGAAGGAGGCAATGATGATGAACTGCACCTCAAGCCGCAGTCGCTGGAATGTCGACAGCAGGTTTCTCAAGGTTGCTGCCTGGCGCAGGTTCAGCAGGAAGGTTTGCTTGGCGGTTTCTGTGTCGTTCCCAACGGAGTCCATGAAATTTGCCCGATCACCTGCTAGTGTTTTTATGTTCCCTGTTCTTTAAAAATGCGACCGCCAATTCCGGCATCACAGGCAAAAAACGCGATAAATCGGATTTCGCACGCTGGTTGTCAGTTTGGCAGACATTCACTCTGTACGATCCTGCAAAATCTAGCGGCGACTAAGGTCCGACTCTAGGGGACCTTAGTCGGTGGTCGAACGGGCCTTTGGTCGCGAAAATCACACGACGTTATTCGTCGCGCTGACGACGGCTTCGCTGCGCGTCCAATTCTTCCACCATGGTCTCACCTGATCACCGGGGGTGGCGATAGCACCGTTCCGCTCGAGAATGACGATCCGTTGCTCATAGGGGTGGCTGGCCAGTTCGCAACCGCGGACGATATTCCGATCCATTTTGCGCTTCATCGCCCTCATCCGCTCCACTGAGGACCGCGACGACGATTGCCCTATCAACACGGCCACGCCTTTCGTCAAGGAAACCCGACCCACGGGCGCATGCGTCGCATCAGGTCTGCCAGCGCGAACGCATTACACAAGGGACGCGGTGCGGACGGTTCAAGACCAAGGACGCTGCTGTTTGGCTTCAAGCGCCCTTGCGGATCAGAAAGCGATAACCGCCGTCGGCCGGCGAGGCCGCTTCGAGGCTGTGGCCGTCTTCCCGGCAGAAATGCGGGATATCGATCACCGCCATCGGATCGGTCGTCTCGATCTCGAGCAGCGCGCCTGCAGCCATGGAGGCGATGCGTTTGCGCGCCTTCAAAACGGGAAGGGGGCACTTAAGCCCCCTGAGGTCGTAAATCGTCTTCTCTTCGCCAGGCATCAATTGCCCCAGATCTTCCAGAACGGCCGCTTCTTCGGTGGCTGCTCCACGGCAACAGGCGCTTCGGCTGCAGGCTCGACGGCGCCTTCGGCATTTGCCGATGCCACGGCGGTCGTCTCGGGCTGAACCTTTTGCTGGGCTCCAGCCGACCGTGTCTGCTTTGCCGCTGTGCCTGCCGGTTGTGTCTGCGGCTGAACGGCAGCCTGTTGCTCCGGAGCTTCGGCGACGGGTGCCGGTGCCTGTTCTGCGGGTTCGCTCCTGGAGAACAGGCTCCAGAAGGATTTCTTGGCCGGCTGCTCGACGGCTGCCTGCAGCA
Source organism: Ensifer sp. Root127 (assembly GCF_001425225.1). Classification (NCBI taxonomy): domain Bacteria; kingdom Pseudomonadati; phylum Pseudomonadota; class Alphaproteobacteria; order Hyphomicrobiales; family Rhizobiaceae; genus Ensifer; species Ensifer sp. Root127. Next base: position 38,323 of record NZ_LMDX01000044.1, on the reverse strand, counting down.
CGGGCTGGGGGATCGGGTTGGCGGCCGGAACCGGCACATGGGTGCCACCCTGTGTCGCCTTTTCCAGTTCCTTCTTCTGGATCTCGACAGCCAGCTTGGTTTCTTCGGCTTCCTTCTGCGCGGCTAGCTTCTTTTCGAGGTCGCTTGCCTTCATCAGCTTGCCGGCATCGATCGAATTGCCGGTCGGCGCGTAGGCAAGCTCGCGGCCGGTGCGCTGCTTGGCGACGATCGCCTTGCGCTCGGCCTCGCTCGGCTCATACCAGACCATGCCGTCATACTTCTTCATGGCCTTGTCGTAGTCGAGCTTATAGCCCTTTTCGAAAGTCGACATGGCCATCTGCAAGGCAGGTGGGGTCGACATCGCCGGGCACGTGCCGCCCGGGTTGAAGGCGGCGCTGCCCTGCTGGTTGAAGACGTATTTCTTCTCGCAGACATTGATTTCCGGAGGACGCTTGGTGACTTCGAACTGATCGTAGCCGACCTTCAACATGTTCCAGAAATCGATGTTGGGATTGTTGCGATGACGCGCCATGTTCTCGGCGGTCATGCGGAAAGGAAATGCCTGCAGCTGGACGCTCTGCTGTCCGCCCTTGAAGGCGTCGCGCGCCATGGCGAAAATCTCGATCATCTGCTCGTCGGTCATCGAGTAGCAGCCGGACGACGAACAGGCGCCGTGGATCATCAGATGCGTACCCTGACGGCCGTTGGCGCGGTCATAGGTGTTGGGGTAGCCGGTGTTGATCGCCAGATAGTATTTCGAGTTGGGATTCAGCTGCTGCGGGAACAGCGGATAGAAGCCCTCCGGCGCCTGACGGTCGCCTTCTTTCACCTTCGGACCAAGTTTGCCCGACCAGGCGCAAATCTTGTAGCTCTTCAAGAGCTGGAAGCGGTTGGACGTGTTGGCCTTCCAGACTTCGAGCGTGCCTTCTTCCTTGAAGATGCGCAGCGCGATCGGGGATGTCTTCTGCATCCCGAGCTCGCTCATCTTGGCGCTCATCTTGCTCGAGAGCTGATATTCGGTCTTGTTCTTGACAGTCGAAAGATCGACCGTCGCCGTATCCAGGGCATCGTTGGTGCAGCCGGCAAGCAGCGCGGCGACAGCGGCGGTGGCTACAAGGTTTCTCAAGCGCATCGGCGAAAGCCCGTTCAAACCAAAATTCGTCAGTGAGAGCCGCGTTCGCAGAAGGGCCCTTAGGGAATCAGTAAGCCATTATACTTCACGAATTCTTAACCCTGCAGGGCACGCTGCGCACGCCGTTGTTCATGACCGTACGAATATGGCCAAGATTTGGCCACAGTCCGATTTGTGGTTGCGAATTTTCGGCGAACAATCGCGTCGGATCAGAGGTTCCGGCCGATATTCAGGTACTTCTGTCGGCGATCGGTGCGCAATTCGTCGCCGTTGCGTCCGGACAATTCCTTCAGAGCGTCGGCAATCACCGTTCCGGTGCGGGCGATCACCGATTGCGGATCGCGGTGCGCGCCACCGACAGGCTCGGGAATGATGCCGTCGATCACGCCGAGCGCCTTCAGGTCCTCTGAGGTGATCTTCATGTTGCTGGCGGCTTCCTTGGCGCGGGTCGAATCGCGCCAGAGGATCGAGGCTGCGCCTTCCGGCGAGATGACGCTGTAGATCGCATGCTCGAGCATATAGACGCGGTTGCCGGTGGCGATCGCGATTGCGCCGCCGGAGCCGCCTTCGCCGATGACGACGGTGACGATCGGCACGCGCACGTTCAGGCACATTTCCGTCGAGCGGGCGATGGCTTCCGCCTGGCCGCGTTCTTCCGCGCCGACGCCGGGATAGGCACCGGCGGTGTCGATCAGCGTGATCAGCGGCAGGCCGAAGCGGTCGGCCATTTCCATGACCCGGATCGCCTTGCGGTAGCCTTCAGGGCGCGGGCTGCCGAAGTTGTGCTTGATGCGCGACTTGGTATCGCTGCCTTTTTCCTGACCGAGGACGGCGACAGGCATGCCGCGAAAACGCGCAAGCCCGGCCTGGATGGCCTCGTCATTGCCATAGTTGCGGTCGCCGGCAAGCGACGTGAACTCGGTGAACAGTTCCGAGGCGTAATCGAGGAAATGCGGACGCGAGGGGTGGCGGGCGACCTGGGTCTTCTGCCACGGCGTCAGCTTCGAATAGATCTCGGCCATCGCATCGCGGACCCGTGTCTCGAGCCGTTCGACCTCATCCGAAGTGTTCACACTCTCGTCTTCGCCAGCGAGCTTCTTCAGTTCGAGAATCTTGCCTTCGAGGTCGGAGATAGGTTTTTCGAAATCGAGATAGTTGTGCATGAGATGCGTTTCCGATCGTTTTGCCACAAGGATCTGCCGGCCGAAACCAGCCTGCCCGGCGGTCCTAATCCTGTTTTTTCGCCTGTTTGGCAAGAGGGTGATGGTTTTGCACGAGGTCGTGCAGCCGTTCTTCCAGAACATGTGTATAGATTTGTGTCGTCGAAATGTCCGAGTGACCCAACAGTTCCTGGACGGCACGAAGGTCGGCGCCGTTGGCAAGCAGGTGGCTGGCGAAGGCATGACGCAGCACATGCGGCGAGATCGTCGCCACGCGGATGCCGGCACGCGCCGCCAGTGATTTCAGGTCGCGGGCAAAGACCTGGCGGGGGAGAAAACCTGCCTTTGCCGTTGACGGAAACAGCCACGGGCTTTCGCGCTCGCCCCTGTCGGCTTTTGCCGTTTCTTCTTCGAGGGCTGCCCCATAAAGACGCATCGCGCGGATCGCGGCCTGGGAGAGCGGCACCAGCCGCTCCTTGTTGCCCTTGCCACGGACGACGAGAAAGCGCCCGTTCTGGGCGAGCACGCTTGCGGGCAGCGACACCAGTTCGCTGACACGCATGCCGGTGGCATAAAGAAGCTCCATCAAAGCGTGCATGCGCAGCTTGGAAAGCCGCTCCGGTCCGCCTGCCGTCGCCTCGGCTTCGGTCTCGGCCCGGCCGATCAGTCGTGACACGTCGTCGATGCTCAGCGTCTTCGGCAGGCTTCTACCCTTTTTGGGCGCATCGAGTATGCCTGTCGGGTCGTCGGTGCGCAGGCCTTCTGCATAGAGGAATTTGTAGAACTGCCTGAGCGCCGACAGCCTGCGCGCCTGCGAGGACGGCTTGAAGCCTTGGCCCGCCAGATGGGCGAGATAATGCCGGAGATCGTCGGTCGCCGCACTCGTCAGCCCCGTTCCGCGGCCGCGCATGTGGGACAAGGCGTCTTCCAGATCGCGCTCGTAGGATTGCAGCGTATTGACGGCGGCGCCGCGTTCGGCGCTCATCATTTCGAGGAAGGCCTCGACGTGTGCCGCGGAAAGATCGCTCATTGTGTCTTGTTGACCCGTTCGGATGGGATCTTCACGGTCACGTTGCGCTCGACCGGCTCGACGAAGGTGACGAGCGCGATCATCGTGCCGTAGATCAGCCCGGCGATGACGCCGCAGAAGAACAGGAACCGGAAGAGGGTGGGCATTTCAGTTTCCTCCGCAGGATCCCTTAAACCGGAACGAATTTAAGGATAAAATCATGCAGCCGTTGAATGTGCTGGGGCAACCGTGTGCGCGCTGGACCGGACGCGCCGCACTTTGGTAGATGCCCGATCTATATGAACGCCCCTTTCGCCAAGTTCAAGAAGCATGCACGGACGCGCGCGACGGCTTGACGCTCCACCCCGATTTGTCGATACCGGAAGGGAATGGGGAATAAGAAGTCCAATGAACGACGTGATCGAACCGGTTTCCGCGACGCTTGCCGAACGGGCGAAGCTTGCGCTCGGTAAACGCAATCTCGTTTTCATCGGCCTGATGGGCGCCGGAAAATCCGCGATCGGCCGGTTGGCGGCGCAGGCGCTCGGCATTCCCTTCGTCGATTCCGACCACGAGATCGAGCGCGTCTCGCGCATGACGATCAGCGATCTCTTTGCCCGCTACGGCGAGGACGAATTTCGGGCGCTGGAAGCACGTGTGTTGAAACGCCTGCTGCGCACCGGCCCCCGTGTCGTTTCCACCGGCGGCGGCGCCTATATCAACGAGCGATCGCGCCGCCAGATCAAGCGCGGCGGCTTGACGATCTGGCTCAATGCCGAATTGGACGTGCTCTGGGAGCGGGTCAACAAGCGCGACACACGTCCTCTGTTGAAGACCGAGAACCCCAAGCAGACGCTCGAAAACCTGATGCGCGCCCGCTACCCGATCTACGCCGAAGCCGATCTGACGGTGATGTCGCGCGATGTGAGCAAGGAGACGATGGTGGAGGACGTTCTCACCGCCGTCATAGATTTCCGGAAAGTGCCAAATGATGAATAGCCATGTGATGCCTGCTGCCGAGCGCAAGGTTCGCGTCGATCTCGGTGATCGTTCCTATGACATTCTGATCGGTCCGGGGCTGATCGCTGCTGCCGGCAACGAGATCGCCTCGCGCCTCAAGGGGCGCAAGGTGGCCGTCATCACCGACGAAAACGTCGGTCCGCGCTATCTCGAACCGCTGATGGCGAGCCTGAAGCAGAGAGACATCGAAGCCGTGTCGCTGGTGTTGCCGGCGGGCGAAAAGACCAAGAGTTTCGAGCATCTCATTCCCGCCTGCGAAGCCATACTCGGTGCACGGATCGAGCGCAACGACGCGGTGATCGCGCTTGGCGGCGGTGTCATCGGCGACCTGACCGGCTTTGCGGCCGGTATCGTGCGTCGCGGCTCGCGCTTCATCCAGATCCCGACATCGCTGCTGGCGCAGGTCGATTCCTCGGTCGGCGGCAAGACCGGTATCAATTCGCCGCACGGCAAGAACCTGATCGGCGTTTTCCACCAGCCGGATCTGGTGCTTGCCGACACGGATGTGCTCGACACGCTGAGCCCGCGCGAATTCCGCGCCGGCTATGCCGAGGTTGCGAAATACGGGCTGATCGACAAGCCGGACTTCTTCGCCTGGCTGGAGAAAAACTGGCAGGCGGTGTTTTCCGGCGGGGCTGCGCGCATCGAGGCAATCGCAGTGAGCTGCCAGGCCAAGGCCGATGTCGTGGCGGCGGACGAGCGCGAGAACGGTTTGCGTGCACTGCTCAACCTCGGCCACACCTTCGGCCACGCGCTGGAAGCCGCCACCGAATACGACAGCGCCCGCCTGGTGCATGGCGAGGGCGTGGCGATCGGCATGGTGCTGGCGCATCAATTCTCGACGCGCATGAACCTTGCGAGCGCCGATGATGCGAGCCGGGTCGAAACGCACTTGAGAGCCGTCGGCCTGCCGACGCGCATGACCGAAATCCCCGGTAGCCTGCCGCCGGCTGAAAAGCTGATGGACGCGATTGCCCAGGACAAGAAGGTCAAGGGCGGCAAGCTCACCTTCATCCTGACCCGGGGCATCGGCCAGTCCTTCGTCGCCGACGATGTGCCGGCCTCCGAGGTCCTGAGCTTCCTGAGGGAAAAGCACCCGCAATGACCGGCGAAGCATTCCTGGCATTTCTCGGCGAATACTGGCTGTCGATTGCCGCGGTCTTCTGCCTGCTATTGTTTTCCGCTTTCTTTTCGGGCTCCGAAACGGCTCTGACTGCGGCTTCGCGCTCGCGCATGCATTCGCTTGAGAACAATGGCGACGAGCGGGCGGGTATCGTCAATCGCCTGATCGAGCGCCGCGATCGGCTGATCGGCGCGCTTTTGATCGGCAACAACCTCGTCAACATTCTCGCCTCGTCCTTGACGACGAGCCTGTTGATCGGCCTGCTCGGCAATTCGGGCGTGGCGATCGCCACGGTCGTCATGACCGTGCTGTTGGTAATTTTTTCCGAAGTGCTGCCGAAGAGTTGGGCGATTGCGTCGCCGGATCGCTTTGCACTTGCCGTCGCGCCGCTGGTTCGCCCCTTCGTCGCCGTGGCCGGGCCGCTGTCGAGCCTTGTCAACGGCATCGTGCGGCGCATCCTGTTTCTCTTCGGCGTCAACCTTTCGTCCGACATGTCGATGCTTTCGGCGCATGACGAGCTGCGCGGCGCAGTCGACCTGCTGCACCGCGAAGGCTCGGTCATCAAGGCCGACCGGGATCGGCTCGGCGGCGTGCTCGATCTCGGGGAACTCGAGATTTCCGACATCATGATCCACCGCACCAATATGCGGGCGATCAACGCCGACGATCCGCCTGAAATCTGCGTGCGCGATATCCTGCAGAGCCCGTTCACGCGCCTGCCGCTGTGGCGGAGCTCCACCGACAACATCATCGGGGTGGTGCATTCGAAAGATTTGCTGCGCGCGCTTGCCGAGCCGGATGTCGAGCCGGAAAACCTCGACATCGTCAAGATCGCGCAGAAACCCTGGTTCGTCCCCGACACGACCAACCTCAAGGACCAGCTCAACGCCTTCCTGCGCCGCAAGCTGCATCTTGCTATCGTCGTCGACGAATACGGTCAGGTTCAGGGACTGGTGACGCTGGAGGATATTCTGGAGGAGATCGTCGGTGATATCGCCGACGAGCACGATCTCGATATCCAGGGTGTTCGCCAGGAGGCAGACGGGTCCATCGTGGTCGACGGCTCGGTGCCGATCCGTGACCTCAACCGTGCGCTCGACTGGTCACTGCCGGATGAGGAAGCGACGACGGTCGCCGGTTTGGTGATCCACGAGTCGAAAAGCATCCCGGAGGAGCGCCAGGCCTTCACCTTCCATGGCAAGCGCTTCATCGTGATGAAGCGGGTGAAGAACCGGATCACGAAACTCAGGATCCGCCCGGCCGAGGACCAGACGCCGATCGGCTGATGCCTACCAGCGCGTCGGCTCACCGGGGGCTGCAGGCTCGACGGCCAGCGCGTGCAGGCCGGCGTCGAGTTCGGGCTTCAACAGGTCGTTGATGGCGCGATGGCGCGCCACTCGGCTCATGCCGGCAAAGGCGTCGGCAACGATGCGGACCCGCATGTGGGTTTCGCCGCCGCCGTCGAAATCAGGATGATGACCCGCATGCAGGTGGCTCTCGTTGATCACGGCCAGCCGTTCGGGGTGGAAGGCTTCGGTCAATTTCTGTTCGATCGTGTCCCGCAGCGACATTCTTCCGTCCCATTTCCTTGGTTGCTGGATGCCCTTATGTTGGTCGGGTCCGGCAGCGCGGCCTAGGCGGCGCAAAATGCCCGCACAAAGCCAGCAACATTCCGCTTTGTCAATTCTTGTTGTGGCCCCGGCCAACCCCCATAATGAGCGCCATGAGACTCGATTCAAAATACTTCGATCGCATTCGGACACGGCGCAAGGTCGAGCCGCGCGCAGAGCCGGCCGCCCCCACCTGTCAGTGGGACGGCTGCGACAAGAAGGGCGTTCATCGCGCACCCGTCGGCCGCAACGCCGAGGGGCAGTATTTCATGTTCTGCTTCGAGCATGTGAAGGAATACAACAAGGGCTACAACTACTTCTCCGGTCTGTCCGACAGCGAAGTCGCGCGCTATCAGAAGGAAGCGGTGACCGGGCATCGTCCGACTTGGACGGTCGGCGTCAACAAGAATGCCAAGAATAGTCCGACCCAATCGCAGACCCGTTCGGGCTCTGCCGGGGCGCAGGCGCGCATGCGCGATCCCTTCGGGTTCGTCAGTGAGGCAAAAGCGCGCGCCGGCCGTCCTGAGCCGCGCCAGCGCAAGCTGAAGACGCTCGAAGCCAAGGCCTATGAAACGCTCGGCCTTAGCGCTTCGGCGACAGCCAGCGATATCAAGGCGGCCTACAAGGATCTGGTCAAGAAACACCACCCTGATGCCAATGGCGGGGACAGGGGATCGGAGGAGCGTTTTCGCGCAGTAATTCAAGCCTACCAATTGTTAAAACAGGCTGGTTTCTGCTAACAACGCGGATTATTACAGAAGCACTTTTGCAGGCGAATGCGCGGGTGCCGTCCGGTGGCCGCTCTGGAGACATGATGAGCAAGATTGACCTCGACATTTCCAACCTCCCCGACACAACCGTCTCGGTTCGGGACGTTTTCGGCATTGACACGGATTTGCGCGTTCCCGCCTACTCGAAGGCCGACGCCTACGTGCCGGATCTCGATCCGGACTACCTCTTCGACCGCGAAACCACGCTCGCCATTCTCGCAGGCTTTGCCCATAACCGACGCGTGATGGTCTCGGGTTATCACGGAACCGGTAAGTCCACCCACATCGAGCAGGTCGCAGCGCGCCTCAACTGGCCGTGCGTGCGCGTCAACCTCGACAGCCATGTCAGCCGTATCGACCTCGTCGGCAAGGACGCGATCGTCGTCAAGGACGGCCTGCAGGTCACCGAGTTCAAGGACGGCATCCTTCCCTGGGCCTACCAGCACAACGTCGCGCTCGTCTTCGACGAATACGATGCCGGCCGCCCGGACGTGATGTTCGTCATTCAGCGCGTGCTGGAATCCTCCGGCCGCCTGACGCTGCTCGACCAGAGCCGCGTCATTCGTCCGCACCCGGCATTCCGCCTGTTTGCAACCGCCAACACGGTCGGTCTCGGCGATACCACCGGCCTCTACCATGGCACGCAGCAGATCAACCAGGCGCAGATGGACCGTTGGTCGATCGTGACGACGCTCAACTACCTGCCGCATGACAAGGAAGTCGATATCGTCGCCGCCAAGGTCAAGGGCTTTACCGCCGACAAGGGCCGCGAGACGGTATCGAAGATGGTGCGCGTTGCCGATCTTACCCGCGCCGCCTTCATCAATGGCGACCTGTCGACGGTCATGAGCCCGCGTACGGTCATCACCTGGGCCGAGAACGCCTATATCTTCGGCGATATCGCCTTTGCCTTCCGCGTGACCTTCCTCAACAAGTGCGACGAGCTGGAGCGGGCGCTTGTCGCCGAGCATTATCAGCGCGCTTTCGGCATCGAGCTGAAGGAAAGCGCTGCCAACATCGTGCTTGAAGCCACCGCCTGATCCATCGTCCGTCTTTCCCCGGGAAAGGCGGACTTGTGACCCTGTGGCAAACTCGATGATGCCCCACCAGGCATCATCGCATCTGGCTGAAGAAGGAACTGTCGTGAGCTCGAACTCCAAGGCAAAGCCGACCACGCGCGAAAATGCAGCCGAACCGTTCAAGCGGGCGCTTTCCGGCTGCATCCGATCGATCGCGGGCGATGCCGAGGTCGAGGTGGCTTTTGCCAACGAGCGACCGGGCATAACAGGCGAACGCATCCGTCTGCCCGAAATCTCCAAGCGGCCGACGCGGCAGGAACTTGCCGTGACGCGCGGTCTCGGCGACAGCATGGCGCTGCGCAAGGCCTGTCATGACGCACGCGTCCACGCGACGATGTCGCCGCAGGGCGCCGACGCGCGGGTGATCTTCGATGCCGTCGAGCAAGCGCGTGTCGAGGCGATCGGCTCGCTGCGCATGGAAGGCGTTGCCAAGAACCTGAGCTCGATGCTCGAAGAGAAATATTCCAAGGCCAATTTCGGCGCGATCAGCAAGCAGGCCGATGCACCGCTCGGCGAGGCTGTTGCTTTGCTGGTGCGCGAGAAGCTGACCGGCGAGAAGCCGCCGGCATCCGCCGGTAAGGTGCTCGATCTCTGGCGCGACTTCATCGAGGAGAAGGCTGCCGGCGACATCAAGAATCTGTCGTCGACGCTCAACGACCAGCAGGCTTTCGCCCGCGTCGTGCGCGATATGCTGACATCGATGGATGTTGCCGAGAAATACGGCGACGACGACATCGAGCCGGACGAGCAGGAAAGCGAGACCGACGAGGATCAGCCGCGCAGCCAGGAGCAGGACGAAAACGCCAGCGACGAGGAAGCCGGCGACGATGCGGCCCCTGCCGACGAAAACCAGGCTGCTGAAGAGCAGATGGAAGAAGGCGAGATGGACGGCGCGGAGATCTCCGACGACGACCTGCAGGACGAGGGTGACGAGGACAGCGAGACGCCCGGCGAGGTCAAGCGCCCGAACCAGCCGTTTGCCGACTTCAACGAGAAAGTCGACTACACCGTCTTCACCCGCGAGTTCGACGAGACCATCGCCTCGGAAGAGCTCTGCGACGAGGCGGAACTCGACCGGCTGCGCGCGTTCCTCGACAAGCAGCTCTCGCACCTTCAAGGTGCCGTCGGGCGGCTTGCAAACCGGCTACAGCGCCGCCTGATGGCGCAGCAGAACCGCTCTTGGGAGTTCGACCTGGAAGAGGGCTATCTCGACACTGCGCGCCTGCAGCGCATCGTCATCGATCCGATGCAGCCGCTGTCGTTCAAGCGCGAGAAGGATACCAATTTCCGCGATACGGTCGTGACCCTCCTGATCGACAATTCCGGCTCCATGCGCGGCCGGCCGATCACGGTTGCCGCGACCTGCGCCGACATCCTTGCGCGCACGCTGGAGCGCTGCGGCGTCAAGGTCGAGATCCTTGGCTTTACCACCAAGGCGTGGAAGGGCGGGCAATCGCGTGAGAAGTGGCTGGCCGGTGGCAAGCCACAATCGCCGGGCCGCCTCAACGATCTGCGCCATATCATCTACAAGTCGGCCGATGCGCCGTGGCGGCGTGCACGCCGCAATCTCGGCCTGATGATGCGCGAGGGCTTGCTCAAGGAAAACATCGACGGCGAGGCGCTGATCTGGGCGCATGAGCGCCTGATGGCGCGGCGCGAGCAGCGCCGCATCCTGATGATGATTTCCGATGGCGCGCCGGTCGACGACTCGACGCTGTCGGTCAATCCGGGCAACTATCTCGAACGGCACCTGCGTGCCGTGATCGAGCAGATCGAGACGCGCTCGCCGGTCGAGCTTTTGGCAATCGGCATCGGTCACGACGTAACGCGCTATTATCGCCGCGCCGTGACCATCGTCGATGCGGATGAACTGGCCGGCGCGATGACCGAGCAGCTCGCCGATCTGTTCGAAGACGAAAGCATGCGCCGCCGTCCGGGGCGCATGCGCCGCGCTAGCTAATCTTTCGCGAAACCGGGGCGACCGTCTGTCGCCCCGTTCATCCCCTAGGCCGCTGCCGCGGTTGCCATCTCCTCCCCGCCTATTCTGCCCGCCCGAAGGAACTCCCCCAGATGCTTGGCCGCGGTCTCCTCGTTCTTTCCCTGTTGGCCTCGACCGGCGTGGCTTTGGCCGCCGGCGGCAGCGAGACGCTGCCCATTCGCAGCCGGCAGATAGACCCATTCAAGGTCGGCTCCAACCAGACGCGGTTCGGTCAGCTGGAATTCATCGGCGGCCTGGAGATGACGTCTTCCAATGCGCTGTTCGGCGCCGTATCCGCGATCCGATTCCGGCCGGATGGCACCTCCTTCGTCGCCGTCATGGATACGGGGCATTGGCTCGAAGGGGCGGTGATCCGTGATGCGAACGGCAGGCTTTCCGGTCTCACGGACCTGACGGCAACACCGATGGCGGACAGGAGCGGCGCGGTCGGGCTGGAGAAATGGAAGGTGGATTCCGAAGGTCTGGCACTGCGCGAGGGCGAGGTGATCGTCAGCTACGAGCAGGCCCACCGCATCGATATCTACCCGGATCCGGGTTTCTCGACTTCGGGGCCGGTCGGCAGCATGCCGCTGCCATTTCCAACAACCGAGCTGCGCAACAATGGCGGGCTTGAGACCGTGGCGATTTCGCCGAAGGATGGCCCGCTCGGCGGCGCTGCCGTCACCGTGTCCGAGCGCAGCGTCGACAAGGCGGACAATCTTCTGGCAGGCATTCTCGATGGCCCGATGAAGGGCGCCTTTGCCGTTACCCGTACCGATCCCTACGCCGTTACCGACGGCGCTTTCCTGCCCGATGGCGACCTTCTGCTGCTGGAACGTCGGTTCAACTTCGCCTCCGGTCTCGGCATGCGCATCCGCCGCATTCCGGGAGCCAGCATTCGGCCTGGCGCCGTGGTCGACGGCGACGTCATTCTCGAAGCCGACATGGGCTATCAGATCGACAACATGGAGGGCCTCGACGTGGTCGCTGGCGCCAGTGGCGATGTCCGCGTCATCGTCATCTCCGATGACAACCACTCGATCCTCGAGCGCAATCTGATGCTGGAATTCCGCCTGATCAAATGAAAACGGGGCCATTCGGCCCCGTCATCAATCACTTGTTCTGCTGCTGCATGTTTCCTGAAATCGTATTCGATTTAAGGATCAAAACATGCAGCAATTCAAAGTGCTACAGCGACCTTTGCGCGTCTATAAGACGCGCTGCGCTGTAGTATCAGGCTGTCGCCTTGCCTGATGGCATCGGCTTGATCACGCTCATCAGCGCGCCGTAGGGCAAAAGCATGATGATGCCGCAGAGGATCTTCACCGTCAGGTCGCCGAGCGCCCAGGAGATCCAGCGCGGAGCCTCGGTCGCAAGGATGCCGAGCAGCGGTGCTGTCTCCAGCGCAAAGCTGTCATTCGGCCCAAAGAACACGAAGAACGGCGCAAAGGCGAAGGAGAAGAACATGGCCGTGTCGAGCGCCGAGCCGATCAGCGAGCCTGCCAGCGGCGCATGCCACCAGCTCTGGCGGCGGAGCTTGTTGAACACGGAGATATCAAGCAGCTGGCCGAACAGGAAGGCGGAGCCGGAAGCGATGGCGATGCGCGGCGTCGCTGCGAAGAAGGACAGAACGATCGCCACGAGGAAGCCGACAACGACGACACGACGCGCAATGCGCGGGCCGAAATGGCGGTTGGTCAGGTCGGTGACGAGGAACGCGAAGGGATAGCTGAAGGCACCCCAGGTCAGGAGGTCGCCGAGCTGCATGCCGGCGATCGAGCCCGGCAGCGGATACTGAACGAGGAAGTTTGAGGCCACGACCACCAAGGTCATGAACGCGACATAGATGAAGAACGTGCGGTTGATCAGCATTTTTTTATCCTGGGAGATGCCACCAGTTGAGCGGAAGCCAGGCTTGAACGCCGGGCCGATGAAAATCTGCAAATTAAACACGAGAAAAAGGCTTGCCGGATAAACCCGCAAGCCTTTTTAAAGTCGTGTCGAAGACAGACGCTGGCGCTGATTAAGCGGCAGCGGCTTCAGCGTTCTTCTTGACGATCTGACGGCGCAGCAGGCGAGCGCGCATGCTCAGCTCGTTCTCGTCGGCCTTCACGAGGAAAGCGTCAAGACCACCGCGGTGTTCAACCGAGCGGAGAGCCGCTGCGGAAACGCGCAGGCGGAAGCGCTGGCCGAGAGCATCGGAAATCAGCGTGACGTTGCACAGGTTCGGAAGGAACTTGCGCTTGGTCTTGTTGTTGGCGTGGCTGACATTGTTGCCCGACTGGACGCCCTTGCCGGTCAATTCGCAACTACGGGACATGGTACACCTATTCTCTTTATCGCCGCCGGACGATGCGGTAGCGGGCCCAGAGCCCAGGCCGCGTTCCTGTTGGCCATTATTGGAAAGTTGCGGTTCTATAGTCAGAGACAGCCCGCCCGTCAAGCCAAACCTCTTGCATTCTCGGAAAACCGCCGTTTCTCCCGGCTGTTTCTGCATCAGGCAAGCTCGATCGCGGCCACAATAATGCTTCACGCGAGTCATTCCAAGCTGATTTACGATGCGCTATCTGTTGTCCTGCGGATGCAGCAGAGGTCCATGATGCGGTAGCGTTCCGGCCGCCGGATCTGTCGGAAAAGGCGTAGAAAAGCCGTAAACGACCTGCATTCCAAGGCATGGCGACGGCATTCGAGTAATGGATCTCTCAGGGCATGAAGTTGCGCATCGGTTCTCGCGCGGTAGCGCTGTTGTCAGTGGCAATGTTTTCCACAGCATCGCTTGCTGCAGATATCGAACATCAGACGGATTACAGCATCTCGCTTGCCGGTTTGCCGCTTGCGAGAGCGTCGTTCCATACGGCGCTTGTAAAGAATCGCTACACGATATCAGGAACGCTGCATTCGGCCGGCCTCGTCGACATTTTCAGCCGGACTTCGGGGCAGACCCGTGTTTCCGGCGTCATCGGCCGCGACTATCTGCGCGCAAACGAATATTCGATGTCCTATCGCAGCGGCAAGAAGGGCCGGGCGATCAGCGTCACCTACAGCAACGGCAACGTCGTGCATGCCAGCATGAATCCGAAGCGCACGCCGCTGCCGAAGAACTGGGTGCCGGTGACCTCGCGCGACATGCGCAACGTGCTCGATCCCTTGTCCGGCCTTATCATTCCCGGTAATGCCCGCGTCTGCCCCAATACCCTTCCGATCTTCGACGGCGAATCGCGTCTCGACATCAAGCTGTCGGCGAGGGGGACCAGGCCGTTCAAGACCAAGGGATTCGAAGGCGAGGTGATCGTCTGCGGCATCCGCTTTGTTCCGAAGGCGGGCTACAAGAAGGGGCGCGAAGACGTCGAATATCTCAGGCAGCTGCAGACCATGGAAATCTGGTTTGCCAAATCTGATGTCGTCGATGTCTATGCGCCCGTCTATGTGCGCATCCCGACCAAGCTTGGCCCCGTGACGGTTTCCGCGACGCGATTCGGCGGTTGATCCACCGAATGGTGGAGATTATCACTAACATTTCACGCCGAGTACTAACATTTCGCGCCGAGTCGTGATTTTATCCGCGCCGGTTTCCGCTACAGCGCAGCGCGTCAAACGTGACGTGCTGCGCTGTAGCGCTTGAAGCTTGCTGCATAATTTTCTCCTTAAATCGATTCCGATCTAAGGAATTATGCAGTTGGAGGCTGCACGAGGGGATAAGACATGAAATTCAAGGCAACGTTGATCGGTGCAACCGCCATTTTGATGTGGTCGCTCCTGGCGCTGTTTACCGCTGCATCCGGCAAGATGCCGCCGTTCCAGTTGTCAGCCATCTGTTTCCTCATCGGCAGCATTCCGGGGGTCGTCGTTCTCGCGCTGAAGCCGGAGCGGCTGGCGCTGTTGAAGCAGCCGGCGAAGGTCTGGATCACCGGCATCGCCGGTCTTTTCGGTTATCACTTTCTCTACTTTACCGCACTTCGCAACGCGCCGGCTGTCGAAGCCGGTCTGATCGCCTATCTCTGGCCGCTGCTGATCGTCGTCGGCTCTGCCCTATTGCCGGGCGAGCGGCTGCGCTGGTACCACGTTGCCGGCGCTTTTGCCGGCCTGATGGGAACGATCATGATCATCGCCCGCAACGGTATCGCCTTTGACGACGCCTATCTGATGGGGTACGGCGCAGCCCTGCTGTGCGCCTTCACCTGGTCCGGTTATTCGCTGCTGACGCGCCGCTTCGAGGCGGTCTCGACCGACGTCGTCACCGGCTTCTGCCTGGCGACATCGCTTCTCTCGTTCGTCTGCCATCTTGGTCTCGAGACGACCGTCTGGCCGGAAACGACGTTCGAGTGGCTGGCGGTTGCGGGCCTCGGCCTGCTGCCGGTCGGTGCCGCCTTCTATGCCTGGGACTTCGGCGTCAAGAACGGCAATATCCAGCTGCTCGGCGTTGCCAGCTACGCCGCACCGGTTCTGTCGACGCTGATCCTCATCCTGTTCGGTTTTGCCGAGCCGTCATGGCGTATCGCCGCCGCATGCCTTTTCGTGACGGGCGGCGCGGTGCTGGCGGCCAAGGACATGATCTTTCGTAAGGCGCGCACGGCGGTGCAGCCGGCAGAGTAACCTTCCGGGCGGAAAACCGCTTCACACTTTTCCTGAAAATGCTCTATTTCTCAGGCGGCGCCCAGTCGGGGGCCGCCATCTCGAAGACTGAGAAATCGAAGCCCGGCGCCACCGTGCAGCCGACAAGCGTCCAGTCGCCGAGCGAGACGGCGGATTGCCACCAGTTGGGCGGCACGAGCCCCTGTGGGCGCTCGCCGCCGAGAATGCCGGGGCCGAGGCGCAGAACCGTTGCAGGCTCGCTGTCGGCGGCAATGCTGAGCTCCAGCGGCGCGCCAGCATAGTGATGCCAGACCTCGGCGGCGTCACGTACCCGATGCCAGTGCGAGCGCTCGCCGCGCTCCAGCAGATAGTAGATCGCCGTCGAGTGGCCGCGCGGCCCGCCGTTGGCGTCGCGGAAGGTCTGCACATACCAGCCCCCTTCGGGGTGGCGCGTCAGCCCAAGGATCTCGATGATGGCGCCCGGCGTCAGTTCCTGATCGGCCGTCATCAGAAATTATCCTTGCGCTTGCGGATTTCGGCAAAGACAGCCGCATCGGTCGCCCCTTCCATGCCGAGATGCGCGCGGATCTTCGGGTCGGCGGCGCGCAGGAACGGGTTGGTGCGCCTTTCGAGGCCGATGGTCGTCGGCGCCGTAAAGCCGCCATCGCAGCGGGTTTCTTCGATCTCGGCCGCACGCTCCCTCAATGCATCATTGTCCGGGTCGATCGTCACGGCGAAATGGGCGTTCGACAGCGTGTATTCGTGGCCGAAATAAACAGTAGTGTCGTCGGGCAGGGCGAGAAGTCGGCTGAGCGACTGCCACATCGTTTCCGGCGTTCCCTCGAACAGGCGGCCGCAGCCGAGCGCAAACAGGGTGTCGGCGGCAAAGAGCAGCTTATCCTCAGGAAGGTGGAAACAGATATGGCCGGCGGTGTGGCCGGGCGTCTCGATGACGTCGACCGGGTGGCCGGCAAAATCGAAGCGTTCAGCGTGACGCACGCTCCTGTCGATGCCGGGGATATTGGCCGCCTCTGCCGCCGGCCCGATGATGGTGGCGCCGAAACGATCCTTGAGCGCGACGTTGGCCGCGACATGGTCTCCGTGGTGATGGGTGGTGAGGATATGGGTGAGCGTCCAGCCACGCCGCTCCAGGGCCTCCAGGATCGGCTGCTCCTCGGGCGCGTCGATCGAGGCGGTGGCGCCGCTTACCGGATCGTGCAGCAGCACGCCGAAATTGTCGGTGCGGCAAAGAAAGAGGTCAAGTTCGAGCGCGGCCATGGCGTGTCTTCCGATCGGGCTTCTGCTGCAGGCGCCTTCGATCGCGGTCGATCAAAGGACAAATCATGCGGCGAGTTTAACGCTACAGCGCCCCTTTGCACGCTCTATGAGCATGCGGTGCTGTGGTGACTGCCGCCGAATGTAGCGAGGCTTGCCTTGAAGTCTACCGCTTCAAGGCTAACATGTTGCGCATGCACACCGATATCGTCGACCTCCGAGAATTCTATCACTCCGAACTGGGCCGCATGGCCGAACAGTCCGTCACCATTGCGCTGTCTTCGGTCTGGGCGCGCCTGCCCGAGGAGCGGCTTGTCGGGCTCGGCTATGCCGTGCCCTATCTCGAGCGTTTCCGGAAGGACACGGAGCGGACCTTTGCTTTCATGCCGGCGGGGCAGGGGGCGGTGAACTGGCCGGTTGCCGAGTTGTCGTCGACCGCGCTGGTGTTCGACGAGGAATTGCCGCTGCCCGATTCTTCCATCGACCGGGTTTTGATGGTGCATTCGCTGGAATTTGCCGAAAGCCCGCGCGAGACGATGAAGGAGATCTGGCGGGTGCTGGCGCCGGGCGGCCGGCTGGTGATCGTCGTGCCCAATCGTCGTGGTGTCTGGGCGCGCATGGAGCATACGCCGTTCGGCTCGGGGCGGCCCTATTCGCGCGGTCAGCTGACGGCGCTTCTGCGCGAGACGAACTTCACACCCGGCGCCTCGTCGGAGGCACTGTTCTTCCCGCCGTCGAAGCTGAAGATGATCCTGCGCCTGCGCCGGGGCTTCGAGCGGCTTGGCCGCTCGCTCTGGCCGGTGTTCTCGGGCGTGATCGTGGTGGAGGCGCAGAAGCGGCTTTATCAGGGCCTGCCGGTTGCCGCGCGTGCGTCGCGGCGCGTGTTCGTGCCGGTGCTGGCGCCACAGGGTATCCCGAGCACCCGGGAGCGCCCGCGCGCCCAGCCTTGATCGCCACTCTGCCGGGCTTGCCGACCCTCGACAAATGCCGATTGCGCCGGTATTGGCTTGGCCTCATTTCCTGCCTTGAAAGCTGATCCGATGAGCCTTGCCTCGAAGAGCCCGCAGCCGCGTCCCGGCATTCTGGACATTGCCGCCTATGTGCCCGGCAAGGAGCATGCCCCCGGTGTCGCCAAGGTCCACAAGCTCTCGTCCAACGAGACGCCACTCGGCGCCAGCCCCAGGGCGATCGAGGCCTTCCAGGCCGCGGCCTTCAACCTGGAGCGCTACCCCGACGGCCAGGCCCAGGCGCTGCGCGCGGCGATCGGTGCTGTGCACGGGCTCAACCCGGCAAACATCCTGTGCGGCAACGGCTCGGACGAACTGCTCGGTCTCCTGTGCCACACCTATCTGGCGCCCGGCGACGAAGGCATCATCACGGAGCACGGGTTCGTGGTCTACAAGATCCAGATCATGGCCGCCGGCGGTACGCCGGTCATGGTCAAGGAGCGCAACGCGACCGTCGACGTCGATGCCATTCTCGCGGCGGTCACCGAGCGCACGAAGATCGTCTTCATCGCCAATCCGGCGAACCCGACTGGAACCTATATTCCCGTCGACGAAGTTCGCCGTCTGCATGCGGGCCTGCCCGAGGGCGTGCTTCTGGTGCTCGATGCCGCCTATGCCGAATATGTTCGGCGCAACGATTATGCGGCCGGGCTCGAACTGGTGTCGGCCAACCGCAACGTCGTCATGACCCGGACGTTCTCCAAGATCTACGGTCTTGCCGGTCTGCGTATCGGCTGGATGTACGCTCCGCCGCAAGTGATCGACGCGGTCGATCGCGTGCGCGGGCCGTTCAACCTCAGTGCGGCGGCGATTGCAGCCGGTGCCGCGGCCGTGCGCGATCAGGCCTTCGTCGCTGAGGCGGTCGACCATAACCTCGTCTGGCTGGAGCGTGTCAGCCGCGCGGTGGAATCGATCGGTCTCACGATCACGCTATCGGTTACCAACTTCGTGCTCATCCATTTCCCGGACGAGGACGGCATGCGTGCGAACGACGCGGATACGTTCCTCACTCATCGCGGCTACATCCTGCGTGCGATTGCGGCCTACGGCTTTCCCAATGCCCTGCGCATGACCATCGGCTCGCAGGAAGCCAATGAGGGCGTGATCGCGGCACTGACAGAATTCATGGGACGGAAATGATGACACAGCAGTTTGAAACGATCGCACTTATCGGCATCGGCCTCATCGGCTCATCGATCGCCCGGGAAATCCGAGACAAGCAGCTCGCCCAAACCCTGGTGATCTCGACCCGCAGCGAAGCGACGCTTTCGCGCGCCGAGGAGCTTGGCCTTGGCGATCGCTATACGCTGTCGGCTGCCGATGCGGTGCGCGGTGCCGATCTCGTCATCGTGTCGGTGCCTGTCGGTGCGTCCGGTGCGGTGGCCGCGGAAATCGCCGCCCACCTGAAGCCTGGCGCGATCGTCACCGATGTCGGCTCGACCAAGGGCTCGGTCATCGCCCAAATGGCGCCGCATCTGCCCGCCACGGTTCATTTCGTGCCAGGGCATCCGATCGCCGGTACCGAGCATTCCGGTCCGGACGCCGGCTTCGTCGGCCTCTTCCGCGGTCGCTGGTGCATCCTGACGCCGCCGGACGGCCAGGACGAGGAAGCGATCGCGCGGCTGCGGCTGTTCTGGGAAACGCTTGGTTCTATGGTCGAGCAAATGGATGCCGAGCATCACGACAAGGTGCTGGCGATCGTCTCGCACCTACCGCACATCATCGCCTACAACATCGTCGGCACGGCGGACGATCTGGAAGCGGTGACCGAATCCGAAGTCATCAAATATTCCGCGTCCGGTTTCCGCGACTTCACCCGCCTGGCCGCGTCCGACCCAACCATGTGGCGCGACGTCTGCCTGCACAACAAGGACGCGATCCTCGAAATGCTGTCGCGGTTTTCCGAGGACCTCGCCTATCTGCAGCGGGCAATCCGCTGGGGCGACGGCGACAAGCTGTTCGATCTCTTCACCCGCACCCGCGCGATCCGGCGGTCGATCATCCAGGCAGGTCAGGACACGGCCATGCCGGACTTCGGCCGTCACGCGATGGATCAGAAGTAGCCGATAAACGAAAGAGCCCGGGGCGTGGATCATCCACGCCCCGGGCTCTTTGTATTCTCGCGAAGGCCGCCAGAGCGAGCGGCTTTTCGCTGCACCGGGATCAGAGCGTCGGCAGCACGCCGATCGGGATGAAGGCGAGGAAGGCGGTGCCGTCGCGCACGTTGAGCTTGACTGTCGCCTCGTTCTTGCCGTTGGCCAGCGCCTTCAGCATGTTGGCCGTGTTGTTGACCAGGTTCGCATCGTCGGGGATCAGCGTGACCAGGTTTGTGCGCCAGGCGTCGATATTGGTCATCGTCAGCGAAAACTCGCCGGAGATCAGCCCCTGGTCGTTGACCGAGAAGGGGCCCGACAGCTTGGCGTTCATGCCCGAGCCAAGGTCGACTGTCATCTGGCGCAGTTCGCCCTTGCTCCCGCGCAGCATCGCCGGCGTCGGGATGCCGGAGCCCATCCAGCTCGCCTTGTCGACAAAGGTGAGGTCGGCGGCAAGATTGGCGGGTGGCGCGAAGCTTGCGCCGTTCTCAGGACGAAGATCGAGCTTGTCGACGCTCAAGGCCGCATCGAGATCGTTGCCGTTCTGACGCAGGTGCATTTCGCCGTGGCTGGCGCCGAAGCCGAAGCTGTCGCCGGTCAGCGGCAGGCGCACGGTGCCGGTCAGGTTGTCATAGGTCAGCGAACTGCGGTCGAGCCCGGAAAGGGTCGCCCTGACGCTTGCATGCAGCAGCGTCCAGTCGGCCGAGACATTGAGGTCGGGCGAAACGCGCAGTTCGGCCGGACCATCGAGCTCGATGATCGCATGGCTGGGCTGGTAGACTTGTGCCGCGGTCCGAAGCGCGCCGAAGGAGGCGGAGGCACCGCGGCGGGTGTCGTCGAGATTGACCTTGTCGCAGAACAGGCCGATGCGGAACGGGAAGCCGCGCACGTCCATGTTCGTGCACTCGCCGCCGAGCCCGTTTGCCCGGCCGTCCGCGAGCTGGGTCGTCAGGCGCTTCTCGACCTGGTCGGCGACGGCATACCAGCCGGCCGAATAGGCGGCACAGACGATCACTATGCCGGCGATAAGCCAGCGAAACTTCCGGCTGACCGGCGAGGGATTGGCGACTGCGGTTGCGGTCATGGTAACGCGTACTCCACCAAACTCAGATCGCGGCCGCCTTTCGGGTGGCGCCGCCGATCCTGCTTATTATCTTTCATTCTATGCACGGGAACGACTTGTCTCTTCCGTGCCGAGATGCTGTGCCGTAGAAAAACCGACATGGCTGGCCACCGATGAGCCGACGATTCGGCGATGAGCAGACAGCGCGGATTGAATGACAGTGGATATGGACGAATTTTGGGTCTTTGGCTACGGGTCGCTGATGTGGAACCCGGGCTTCCGGTTCGAGGAAAGATCGACGGCGCGGGCATTTGGCTATCGTCGGTCGCTTTGCGTGCGCTCTTGGGTGCATCGCGGTACTCAGCAGCGGCCGGGCCTGGTGCTCGGGCTCGACTATGGCGGCTCGTGCATCGGCGCGGCTTTTCGCATCGACAACGGCGAGAGGGCGGCGGTGATCGACTATTTGCGGGAACGCGAGCTTGTCACGCATGTCTACAAGGAAAAGACGATGCCGGTGCAGCTTGCCGACGGGCGGCGGGTTCCGGCGCTGACCTATGTGATCGACCGCGCCCATGTGCAGTATGCCGGAGCGCTGAGCGCTCCGGAGGCTGCGGCGATCGTCGCCGTCTCGTCGGGAAAGTCGGGTCCGAACAGCGAATACGTGTTCAACACGCTTGCCCACCTCAAGGAGATGGGCATTCGCGACCATTGGCTGGAAGAGGTCGTGGCGACCCTTAACGCATAATGTCCGGGATCAGGCTCGGTTTAGCCGCGGCCCATCGCCTTCAGTTCGGCAAGGCGCTGCTTTGCCGTCGGCGGCAGCGGCAGATGCGGGTTGTTTCTGACCGTCTCGATCAGAAGCTCGTCGCTTGCCGTCTCGGTCACCTCGATCAGCCTGGCGAGGAACTCGTCCGGATCGAGGCCCGCCTCGATCGGCGGCAGCACGCGAACCTTGAAATGGCCGGGGAAACGCAGAAACTTGCGGCGCGGCCAGAACAGGCCTGGATGCATGGCGACGGGCACAACAGGCACGTTGAGGTCACGGTAAAGTCGGGCGATGCCATATTTATAGTGCGGCGGTGCGCCGGGCGGCCTGCGGGTGCCTTCGGGATAGATGATCAGTTCTCGGCCGGACGCCATTTCCTGCTTGGTCCGATCCATGACTTCGGTCATGGCCCGGCCACGCGCGGCACGGTTCACCGGCACCATGCGCTGCTTGCGGACGTACCAGCCGAAGAGCGGGATCCAGGTCAGTTCGCGCTTGAGAATGAAGAAGGGATCGTTGAGCCAGGGCAGGAGCGCATAGACATCCCAGAACGACTGGTGCTTGGGCGCGAAGATGTAGCCGCTCTTGGGGATGTTCTCCAAGCCCTCGATCTCGAAGGTCGTGCCGACAATCTTTTTGAACAGCCAATGATTGCTGCGCGCCCAGTTCTTCGGAACGAACCAGGCCTTCTTCCGCGACACCAGAAAATAGGCCGGCGTGAAGACAATCATCTGCAGGATCAGATTGACGTAGAAGACCAGATTGAAAAGGACCGAACGCAGGACGATCATCAGCAGGCTCTCGAGGCGAGTTCAGGGATATCCAGCCCGTGGGCCGATGGATCGCTGCGTACACGAATAAACGCCGAAGGAAAACCGCCCGTCGTCACTTTGCTGATTAAGGGGTGGCAGCGATTATTCTTCGGCCGGTGTCGCACGCGAGGGAACGGTGCGCAATCCGCTCGCCGGGCGGGCACCGGCCATATCGCGCACGGAGGCGACGGAATACTTGCCGAACTCCAGCAGGATCGATTTCAGCACCATCGGATTGCGCAGCCAGTTCGTCGTCTTGAGGTCGGAGTTGACGACAGGATAGGCGATGAATTCGGTCTCCGGGCGGGCGCGACGCAACTCGAGCAGGCTTCGCGGCATATGGTAGTTGTTGGTCACAACAAGTACGCGCTTGTAGCCGTGATCGCTGATCCATTGGCTCGCCTCGGTCGCATTGCCGATCGTGTCGATCGCCTCGTGGCCGATGTCGACGCAGCATTTGAAGAGATCGGCCGAGCTTTGGGTGTTGCGCCGGATCTGGCTGCCGGTGGTCGCCGGGTGGACGCCCGAAATCAGCAGCCTTTTGCCGGCCCCGGATTTCAAGAGGTCGACCGCCTGATCGATGCGCTGGAAGCCGCCGGTCAAGACGACGATCGCTTCCGCCTTCGGGTCTTCCGGCGGTTGCATGGACGCGACGGTATCGGCGAAATTGAGGAAGGCCGCGACCACGATCGCGAACGGCACAAGCAGAATGAAAAAGGTCCGGCGGAGAATTTTGCGCAAGGGACTACGGGGTCGGCGTTCCTGCTCGGCCCCGCCTTGCCATTTGCCTCCTCCGGCCATCCCGCTCCCGCGAAGTCCTTGCGCCATCATGATTCTCTTCAGATAGCGCCAGATTGCGGCAAGGAATGGATCGAATAAAGGTGAAACATCTGGGCGTCAGCTTTGGTAGGTATCCGTACGTCCGGGATCAGAGCGGATCAGGTCGATCTCGTAGATCGTGCGCGTTACCGTGAGCCGAGCCGTCAGCGTCGTCAACACCGCAATGACGATCATGATGGCAAGAATACCGAGATAACCACTGTAACCGATGGTGAACGTGCCGAAGAGGGCGGTGGCCTGGTCCGTTTCCGGCGTCGCCAATGTGCGCGATTGCCAGTAGCCAGCAAGCGCGAAGAACAGCGCCGCCAGCAGCCCGCCGGCGCCGGCCCCCTTGAGGCTTATTCTGAGGAAATGCTTCTGGAACTCCGATGCCACGAATCCTGCCTCGGCGCCGACGAAATGCAGCACTTCGACGATATGGCGGTTTCCGGACAGTGCGCCGCGCGTGGCGAAGATGACGGTCAGCACCATGGTCGAGAAAACGAGGATCAGCACGCCGGTCCCGATCATTGCCGTGGTGTTTGCCATCGCCACCAGGCGGTCGACCCAGGTACGGTGATCGTCGAGGAAGGCCTGCGGGATGATCTCGGTCAGCGCCTTGCGCATGGCTGCGAAATCGGGCGGATTGTTTTCATCGATGGTGATGATGACGAGGCGGGGAACGGGCAATTCGTCGAGATCGAGGCCTTCGCCGAGCCAGGGCTCAAGCAGGCGGGCCGTTGCTGCGCGGTCGACGATGTTGCCACCTGTCGCTCCGCTGAAGGTCAGGGCCAGATCTCGCGCATCGGCAAGCGCCTTTTCCATATCGAGACCGTCGTCCGGTTTGATCTGGATGGTGATCTCGCGGGAAATCTGGCTCTGCCAGCTTTGGGCCGTGGCGCGCACCATGCTGACACCGCCGAGCGTGAGGCAGGCGAGGAACGACATGATCGCGATCACGCACATCAGCGCGTGACCGGACACGTTCGTCGACGGCACGATCGGCCCCATCGGGCGCACGCGCATCTCCGTGCGGCGCGGCTGCTGCTGCGGTTCCGGTTGCTGCTCCGGCACCTCATGGGTGCGTTTGGTGCGGCCCTCACTCATAGATATCGAGCCGCCCTTGCGAAAGGATCATGCGCCGCGCCTCGACCTGATCCATCAGCGACAGATCGTGGGTGGCAATGACGACGGCGGTGCCGAGCCGGTTGAGTTCGAGGAAGAGGTTCAGCAAGCGGCGGGCCATCGGCGGGTCGACGTTGCCGGTCGGCTCGTCCGCAAGCAGGATTTCGGGGCGGTCAATCAGCGCGCGGGCGATTGCCGCGCGTTGCTTCTCGCCGCCGGAAAGTACGGGCGGCAGCACATTGATGCGCTCGCCAAGCCCAACCCATTTCAACAGTTCGAGCACGTCGGCGCGGTAGCTCGATTCGTCCTTGCCGCGCACGCGCAGCGGAAGCGCAACGTTCTCATAGGTGGTCAGATGATCGAGCAGGCGGAAGTCCTGGAAAACGATGCCGACGCGCCGGCGCAGCATGGGGAACTCTTCGCGCGGGATCGACGAAATGTTGCGGTCGAACATGCGGATCAGACCGCGCGTCGGCTGCAGCGAGAGGAAGAGCAGGCGCAACAGCGTCGTCTTGCCGGCGCCGGAGGGGCCGGTGAGGAATTGGAACGACCGGCGCGGAATGTCGAAGGTCAGGTCCCGGAGAATTTCCGGCCCCATGCCATAACGCAATCCGACGTTCTCAAAATGAATCAATGGGTACCCATCTCTCTCACGACCCGTGCGGTTCTGCTTGGGGACGGCTATCTGCGCATAGGACGCCAAGCGCCGAAAGGCAAAACCGCCAGCGGAATCATGGTTAAGCAGCGGTTAATTTTTCATGAAAAGACGCCGCTTTCACGGCCTCTTTCCGAAGCATTAACCATTTCGGTTTACGTGTCGGAAAGATTTGATGCAATGCCCTGATTCTTGCACCGCCAGGGATCGGCGCATTGCCCGATGGTTTCGCATGGATGGCAGGTCCGTCCGCGATCCAGGAGGAAAAGGCGATGCAGGCATTCCGCACGAAATCGGCTGGAGCCGCGGCCTATGCCGATCTGCTGCCACCGGACCGCGGTCCACGCGAAGCTGCACCCGCGCCGCGCCGCGTCGACTATGTCGACGCCGAATTCGAGACCGTTTCGGCGACGGCCCGCCGCAATCCCTATCCCGTTTTCAATGACAATCGGCGGCACACTCGACGCCACGGCCCGACATTGACGGTCGTTCGCGACGAGAAGGCCGCCCTCAGGCGCCTGTTGTCTCTCGCCGAGACTTGGTTGCGCGCCATGCCGGCACGTCGGTTCGCCGCGCTTGTCGCAGCTTTCGCCCTTGCGGCGTTTGCGGCTATCATCGTCCTTTCGACCGGTGACGGGGTCGAAAGCGAGCCATTGGCGATCACCGACGTCACTGCGTCGCTCGATTATTCCGGCGGCATGCGGGTACTTTCGGTCTACGGCTCCATCGACAATTCCTCTTCCGCCCTGCAGCGACTGCCGTTGGTCGTGGTGGATGTGGTCAGCAATGGCCGCAAGGTTACGGCGACGCGATTGATGCCGGAGGGTGCCGCCATCGCACCCGGCGAGAGCCGCCGCTTCGTGACCAGGCTCCCATATGCAGGTGGAAAAATGCCCGAGGTGAAGGTTTCCTTCGCCGAAAACGGTGTCTCCGTGCGCTGATTGTGCTAAGCGGGCGCAAAAGGGAAGGCGTTTGTCTTCCGGATGAAACGCTGGAGAAACCGCATGCCCGTCGTTCGCGGAAAGAATATCGAGCCCCTTTATACGGCAGAGACGATCGCCGCACGCAACACCGAGCTTGCCGACATGATCGTCGAGGGTCCGCACAAGGACCTTCTGGTGATCGCGGTGCTCAAGGGCTCGTTCATCTTTGCCGCGGACCTGATCCGCGCCATGCACAACACCGGCCTGGCACCGGAAGTCGAGTTCATCACGCTGTCGAGCTACGGGCTCGGCACGGTCTCCCAGGGCGTAAAGATCATCAAGGACATCGATAGCGACGTGCATGGCCGCGACGTGCTCCTGATCGACGATATCCTGGAATCCGGGCGCACCCTGCGTTTTGCGAAGGAACTGATGTACGAGCGCGGCGCGCGCAACGTCACCATTGCGGTGCTGCTCGACAAGCGCGTCAAGCGCAAGGTCGAGCTCGAGGCCGACTATGTTGGCTTCGAATGCCCTGATCATTTCGTCGTCGGCTACGGCATGGACGTGGCTTACGCGTTCCGAGAACTGCCCTTCGTTGGCGTCGTCACCGGCGACGCCGAGTAGAGACGAGAATGTGCAGCGCTGCGGCGTTTGAGATCGCGGCGCTGTAATGACCTCCAGGCCGCGTTCAGCGCTCGAAGCAGGGCCGCTGTAAAACGCGCATTCCGAAATCCAGCCGCCCGGCGTTTACCGAACACAAAGAAAAAGCTGGTTGTTTGGGGTCGTGTCGCGTTTCGCCCCCTGGGATGCCACGTGCCGCTGCGGACTGCCTCACGATTCTTGTGAGTGTTGCCGTATCCATTGGAATGGGCCGGCCTCTTCGCGAGAGAGCCGTGCCGTTGCAGCGAACGCGGGAGGCCATGATGGCGAAGATCCTGATTACCGAGGACGAGGATGCATTGCGCTCCTTCGTCGCCCGGGCCTTGAGGCTCGATGGACATGAGACCGTGGAGGCTGGAGACGGCGCAGATGGGCTTGCCTGCCTGCAGACCGAGAATTTCGATCTGCTGCTGTCAGATATCCGCATGCCCGTCATGGACGGCATCGAATTGACGCATCAGGCGTCCGCAGCCTTTCCGGCGATGAAGATCCTGCTGATGACCGGTTACGCCGAACAGCGCGAGCGGGCCGACGATCTCGCCGACAAGATCGTCGACGTCATCTCCAAGCCCTTTTCCCTGCCTGACATCCGCAAGGCGGTGGCCCTGGCGCTCGCTGCCTGACGGGTCCCCCTCCATCGCCCGATCGTGGGCGAGGCATTGATTGTTTGGCGATCTGACAAATTGAATACGGCCCTGGCGCGTTTCCGCTCCAGGGCCGTCGTCGTTTCCGGCTCTTTTGGCCGAGGGTCAGCGCATGTCGAGCAGGCGTTCGAGATACTGGCGCTCGGCCTCGGGCGACAGCGTGTTGCCAAGGCGGCGGCGGATTTCGTCGAGAATCTCACGCGCCCGCTGGGTGTCGATTTCATCGGGAACTTTCACCTGGTCGCCGAAGTCCGGACCGGCATTCTGCTGGCGTCGACCGAGCGGGTCGCGACCATTCTGGCCGTATTGCGGGACGCCCTGACCGGGTCCTTGTCCCTGGGCCTGCATCTGGTTCATCATGTCCTGGGCGCCGTCACGCAGCGCCTGCAGTGCGCGGCCCTGGCTGCCGACGGCCGGTTCGCCCTGGCCCTTGCCAAGGGAGCCGGAGGCGCCTTCCATTTCGCGCTTGGCGTCGCCGAACCCCTTGCCGGGCTTGATGCCAAGGCTCTCCAGACCCTTCTGCAGTTCGCCGAGTTGCTTGCCCAACGCATCCTGCTGCTGCTTCAGCTGCTTCAGCGCTTCCTTCAGTTGCTCGGCGGTCATGTCGTCGAGCGGGCCGTTCTCGTCACCACGCTGGCCCGGATCCTGCGGCATGTCCTGACCATAAAGCTCGTTGTCCTCGCCCTGCAGCGGGTCGCCGCGCTGCATGCGGTCTCGCTGCGCCTGGTCGAGCTTGAACGTCTCGTCCATCAGCTTTTGCTGCTCCTGCATCAGCTGGCCGAGCTTGTCCATCTGCTCGCGCATGGCGTTGTTCTGTTCGCCCATCTGTTGCTGGCCGCGGTTGGCCTGCAGGTTG
The DNA here is from genome assembly GCF_001425225.1 of Ensifer sp. Root127. NCBI lineage: Bacteria > Pseudomonadati > Pseudomonadota > Alphaproteobacteria > Hyphomicrobiales > Rhizobiaceae > Ensifer > Ensifer sp. Root127. The sequence goes on along the minus strand of NZ_LMDX01000044.1, from coordinate 10,169 downwards.
TTCATCAGACGCTGAAGCTCCGACAGCATCTGACGGGCCTGGTCGCGCGCACCCGATCGCGCCAGGTTCTCGATCTGGTTCATCATCCTGTCCAGATCCTGTTGGCGCAGAACATTGTTCTGATCCGGATTGGCGGCCATGCGCGGGTTTTTCGCGGCCTCCTTGGCCAGCGCCTGCATATATTCCTGCATGGCCTCGCGCAGTTCCTTCATCAGCTTGGCGATTTCCTCGTCGGGCGCATTGCGATCAAGCGCATCCGACAACGCCTGTTGCGCATCGCGCAGACGTCGGTCGGCGAGCGACAGATCGCCATCCTCGATGCCTAGCGCGATTTCCCAGAGATGCTTGGCGGCGTCGCGCAGCATGTCGTCGTTGCGCGCCAGCGCCATGCGCGAACGTGCCGATTTCAGGAGCAGGAAATGGGTGAGGTTGGGGATCGTTTCCTCGGCGAAGCTGGCGATCGCGTCATTGAGGTCGATCGCCCGCGGCAGGTCGTTGGCGTTGAGTGCAAAGACCTGTCGCTGTTCGGCAACGGCGCCCGCCAGCGGATTGAAGAATTGCCGCGCCGGAAGGATCATGTCCTGCGGCACGCTTCTCCCCTCCTGACCGGCGGCATCGCGGGCAACGAGGGTGACGCGAACGCGCTTGCCGGCCAGCGGATGTTCGCTGAGGTTGCGGCTGGTCGTGCCCTTGGCCTCGCGGGCGTTGCGGCGCGGCAGGTCGAGACGATACTCGGGAAGCGGATAGAGCGGCCGTGCGTCCTTCGCCTGTTCGTCCAAAGGCTTGATCTCAGCCCAGGCCTGAGCGATGCCGTAGTCGTCGCTCGCCAGGAAGGCGATGTCGAGCGAGGCATTTGGGGTGGGCTTTGGCAGGCCGTCAAAGGCGATCTGAGGCACGCTGTCGGGGGTGATCTTGAACGTCCACTTCTGGCCACCGACGGAGAGTTCGCCGTCCTTTACGATCTTGTAGAGGTGATTGCGCACGGCATTGTCGGGCGCCTTCTGGGCGGCCGGTTCCGCTGACGCAGTCTTTTCGTCCGGCTTTTCCCCGGCGGTCGGGATGACGATCGCGTCGGCCGATCCGTGTTCCGAATAGCGGACGGCTTCTTCCGTGCCGGCGCCAGTGACGCGCACGGTCAGATCGCTGAACTGCGGAATGGTAATCGCCGCCGTTTCGTCAGATGGGGACGCGACGCCCTGGCGGCCCGTGAGGAAGACGGGCGCACGCCCGGTATAGGCGGGCGGTGTCACCCAGGCATCGACCCGGATGTCGGCGACTTCGCTTGCTGGCTGCGGCAGGTGGAAGGCGTCCGAGAGAAGCCCCGCCCGGTTGGAATAGGAATAGGCGAAAGCGACGCAGGCGATCAGAACCGGCAGCGCCCGCAGCGCGAAAGGGTCGTGGCGGGCAATGTCGGGACGCGGCAGGCCCGTGTCGAGGGCACGGATCATCCCCGCCATGCGCGTCTGATGTTCGCGCCACAGCGCCTCGCCGAAGGCGCCGCCGGTTGCCGGAATGTCGTCCTGAACACGGATCGCCTGGTGGGGAAGGGCGTTGCGCTCTTCCAGCATCCGATCGGCATCGACGTTCCCAGGTAATCTCAACCGGGTCAGCGGAACGAGGGAGGCGATGAAGGCGACGAGAAAGCCCAGAAGCAGGGCGGCATGCAGCCAAAGCGGAGCAATGCGGAAGAGGCCGAGCCAGGCGGCCGACAGAAACAGGAGCACGATCGAAGCGGGAACGAGGGCGCGCGGCAAAACCTGCTCGGCGATCAACACCGCCCGCGCGACAAACCTTTTCAGCGCCAGCGTTCTGGCAAACGACTTCGGTTGTGGCGTTTCATCCTGCCGGAATTGCGTCATCCGCCCAAGTTCCCTTTCGGTCGCTCATGACCGCTCGTGACCGACCTATTGAATGATCAGGATAACATCGTTTGTGGCGAAGACGAGGGCGACAACAAAATCGTGATCGCCCGCGCGGGCGATCCACAGATCATCGTCCGATCCGAAAGACTGCTCAGTCGAGCCAGTCCGGAACCGAATCAAGCCCGATCAGGTCATCGTAGCTTTGGCGCGGCCGGATCACGTGGAAGCGATCGCCCTTGACCAGCACTTCCGGGATCAGCAGCCGGCTGTTGTAGGTGCTCGCCTGGACAGCGCCATAGGCGCCGGCAGAACTGATGGCGAAGAGATCGCCCGGCTTCGGCATGGCCATTTCGCGGTCAAGCGCCAGATAGTCGCCGGTCTCGCACACCGGGCCGACGACGTCGGCCTTGATGCGGGGCGCATTGGCGGCTGAAATGCGAACCGGCCTGATCTCGTGATAGGCCTCGTAGAGCGTCGGGCGGATCAGGTCGTTCATGGCGCCGTCGACAATGACGAAGGTCTTGTCGCCGCCATCCTTGACGTAGATGACCTCGGTCACGAGGATGCCGGCGTTGCCGACGATCAGCCGGCCCGGCTCGGTGACGATCTTGCAGCCGAGCGACTGCAGCTGGCTCTTGACGATTTCGGCATAGGCATCGGGCAGCGGCGGCGGATTGTTGTCTTCCTTGTAGGGAATGCCGAGACCGCCGCCGATATCGACGTGATCGATCGCGTGGCCGTCGCTGCGTAGCGTGTCGACCAGTTCGCGCAGCAGCTTGAAAGCGTCGTCGAAGGGCTGCAGCTCGGTGATCTGGCTGCCGATATGCATATCGATGCCGGTGACCTGGATGCCGGGCAGTGTCGCGGCATGGGCGTAGACGGCGCGGGCACGCTCCCACGAAATGCCGAACTTGTTTTCCTTCTTGCCGGTCGAGATCTTCGAGTGGGTGCGCGCGTCGACATCCGGGTTGATGCGGAAGGAGACGTGAGCACGCTTGCCGGCGCGAACGGCGCGCTGGTTCAGGACCTCGAGTTCCGGTTCGGACTCGACGTTGAAGCAGTAGATGCCGGCCTCGAGCGCCAGGTCCATTTCCTGCGGGGTCTTGCCGACGCCGGAGAACATGATGCGGCTTGCCGGAATGCCGGCGGCCAGCGCGCGGCGCAACTCACCGCCCGACACCACATCGACGCCGGCGCCAAGGCGCGCAAGCGTCTTCAGCACGGCCTGGTTCGAATTGGCCTTCATGGCGTAGCAGACCATCGCATCGACGTCGGCAAAGGCCTTGGAGAAGACCTTGTAGTGCCGCTCGAGCGTCGCCGTCGAGTAACAGTAGAAGGGCGTTCCGACGGCGCGGGCGATGTCGGTCACCGGCACGTCTTCGGCGTAGAGAATTCCGTCGCGGTATTCGAAATGGTTCACGGGGCGTGGCTCGGCTTAGAGGAGGGGATCGAGCAGGAAAGGGCGGTCGTCAGCCTGTTCTTTCTTTTCGACAGTTCCGGCAGGGGCCAGGGTGTTGATCGGCGCCGTCGAGCCGGGTCGGTCGAGGTCGCCCTTGCGTCCACAACCGACAAGAACCAGCCCGGGGATCGCCAGAAGAAGCGCAAACCGGGCCGCCTTCGTGAATGTCATCGTGATTTTCCTTCGCGGGGACTGATGCTGGTGCGATGTCTTATCGATTTTTCCGGCGCTTGTGCACCCTGATTCTGCGACGGGATTCAGCCCCTTGCGCTCAGGCACGTCGTTGCCCCGAAACCGCAACGCGGTCTCGGGGGACAAGCATCAGTTGCGCGCGCGCCACCAGGCGATCTGCTTGCGAACCTCGTTCGGTGCGGTGCCGCCGAAGGACGTGCGACTGGCGACCGAGGCCTCGACGGTCAGCACGTCGAACACCTTGGCGGTGATCGAAGGATGGATCGACTGCAGGTCTTCAAGCGAGAGGTCGGCGAGGTCGCAGGCCTTCTGTTCCGCAAGGGCGACGGCGCGGCCGGTGACATGGTGGGCGTCGCGGAAGGGCAGGCCGGCCTCGCGTACCAGCCAGTCAGCAAGGTCGGTCGCTGTCGAATAGCCGGAACCGGCAGCCGCCTTCATCCGGTCGGCCCGAATGGTCATGTCGCGCACCATGCCGGTCATCGCGGCAACGGCGAGTTCGAGGCTCTCGGCCGCGTCGAAGACCTGTTCCTTGTCTTCCTGCATGTCCTTGGAATAGGCGAGCGGCAGGCCCTTCATGACGGTCAGAAGCGCGATCAGCGAGCCGTTGATGCGGCCGGTCTTGGCGCGCACCAGCTCGGCGGCATCGGGGTTCTTCTTCTGCGGCATGATCGAGGAGCCGGTCGAAAACGCGTCGGACAGACGAATGAAGCCGAACTGCGGCGTCGACCAGATGACGATCTCTTCGGCAAGGCGCGACATGTGCGTGGCGGCGATTGCGGCAATCGACAGGAATTCGAGCGCGAAGTCGCGGTCCGAAACTGTGTCGATCGAATTGCGGGTGGGGCCGGCAAAGCCGAGTGCGCTCGCGGTCATGTGCCGATCGATCGGGAAGCCGGTGCCGGCAAGGGCGGCCGCGCCGATCGGGCTTTCATCCATGTGCTCGATGGCGTGGCGCACGCGCGAGCGGTCGCGGCCGAACATCTCGACATAGGCCATGCAGTGATGGCCGAAGGTGACGGGCTGGGCCGTCTGCAGATGGGTGAAGCCGGGCATGACGGTCTCGGCATGTTCCTCGGCGCGGTCGAGGAAGGCGGCGATCAGGCCGGTCAGCGCCTTTTCGGTCCTCTGCAGCTCTTCCTTGACCCACAGACGGAAATCGAGCGCCACCTGGTCGTTACGCGAGCGGGCCGTGTGCAGCCGGCCGGCGGCCGGGCCGATCAGGGTCGCAAGCCGGGCCTCGATGTTCATGTGGATGTCTTCGAGGCGGCGAGAGAATTCGAACTGGCCGCTTTCGATCTCTGACAGGATCGTGTTGAGACCGTGAACGATCTTGTCTTTGTCCTCGGCCGAAATGATGCCTTGATGCGCCAGCATGGTCGCATGCGCTATTGAGCCGCGGATGTCCTGAGCATAGAGCTTCTTGTCGAAGCCGATCGAGGCATTTATCTCCTCCATGATCGCGTCCGGACCCGAGGCGAAGCGACCGCCCCACATCTGGTTGGAGGTTTTTGTCTCGGAATTGCCGTCAGCCATGAAGAATGCCCGCCTTGGAGAATGAAATGCCCGACCAGAAGAAATCCCCCCCGGCCGTGAAATTGTTCGCGCTCGCCGCCTTGTTCGGCGTGATCATCGGTGCGGCTGCGGTATACGTGAAGGAGACGGGGTCTGGCAATGCCGAGCCGACCGAAACGGCAGCTGCCGTCTGCCCGTTGACGGGCGAAAAGGTCGCCTCGCTGACGCCGTTCATGAAGGGCCAGGTGGCGGCGATGTCGCCGGCCGCCTCGCCACGCCCGATCGCACTCGATTTCAACGACCCGGACGGCAAGCCGACGACGGTTGCCGCCTTTGCCGGCAAGACGATGCTTGTCAATCTCTGGGCCACCTGGTGTGGCCCCTGCCGCGAGGAAATGCCTGCCCTCAACGCGCTGCAGAAGTCCCTCGGCAGCGACAAGTTCGAGGTGGTCGCGATCAACATCGACGTCGGCGACGACGAGAAGCCGAAGGCCTTCCTCGACGAGACCGCCGTGCACGACCTGCGCTACTATCGCGATGCGTCAATGGGCGTCTTCAACAATCTGAAGAAGGAAGGCCTTGCCTTCGGCCTGCCGGCAACCTTGCTGCTCGACGACAAGGGATGCCTGATCGGCTCGATGAATGGCCCGGCGGCCTGGAACAGCGACGATGCCAAAGCGCTGATCAAAGCGGCCACGGGCGGGTAGGCGTCACTCTCCGTGGGTTGTGGTGCGGTTGTCGCGCAACAGGTGCCACTGCACCTTGTGGGGGGTGAAATGCTCTGCCGCTGCACGTTCCCACAACGGCGTGGGATGGTCACCAACGATGAAGATGTCGGTCGGCGGCAGGTTCGGGTCTGTGGCAATAGACGCGACGCCGTCAAAAACGTCAGCCCACAGCTCGGTAAGCTCGCAGACTTTCGTATTGGCAATTTCAGCTGCGTCACTGCCGCATTTGAAATTGCCTCCCTGCTTAGGCACGTAAGGTATATGGGAATTTAGTGTCAGCCAGTATAGGAGTTTCCGCTCAGCCGGGTTTGTCGTCAGCCGGTCGCGGACGGCACTTGCAATGTCGTTGTCGCACAGACCCGTGAAAACGCTGCCGCAGCGCTGGTGAAACCTATTGCTGTCGGTCGCAAGGCCTTCAAGGAAGTGCGATTCGAGAAAACCGATTCTTGGATACCACTTGTCCCGTTCGAACATCCTCTGCGAAAAGCCGTGATAGGAGATTGTTCGATAGCCCCGATCAGCCATGGCGGCCGGAAAGCAGTCGTAGCTGGTCCGGCGAAGATAATCGGTGTGATCGCCCCATTGTCCGCAGAGTTCGCGGGATTCAGCGCCCGTAGTCGAACCCTCGAAGTTGCTGAGGCCACTTGAAAGTTCATAGCGCCCGGTATCCAGTGCTGGCTGCAGACGCCGTGAAAGAATTGCAGTGTGCTCAGGGCTGGAGAATGCGCCAAGCCCTTCCACCATTACGAACAACAAGTTGCGACCACCATTCGCTACAGCGGCGGCGTCGATACCATTGATCGAGAGTGCGCTTTCAAATGAGTCAGCAGGTTGCTTCAGGAAAGGGCGATTGATATGGCGCTCCAACATCACCACGCTGAAAGCGACGAGAGCCCCTGGCAGTAGCGATGCGCCTCGCAATACCTGTCGATTGTGATTCACGAGGCAGGCGATTGCAACGCCATTCGCGATAAAGAGGCTGATCACGACGACGTAAAATACGGAAGAGGTGAGATCCAGCGATGCCATGTAGCGCACCGACTGGATTGCAGCGCCGAGCGGCAGGTGGAACGCTACCATAACCACGAGGCCGAAATCGATGAGGGCAATGAGCGGGAATAGCAGGTAGGCCAACGTAGGTTTGGCGCGCAGCGCGAATAGGCCTCCAATCAAGTAAAGGAATGGCGAAAGCGGTCGTGCGGCCACATAGAACGGCAAGACCAGCAGCATCATCAGATTAGGCGCTAGGCCGAGGATGAGCGCCAAGCGCCACGCCCTCGCACTCCAAAGTGAGGGGAATGACCGTGCCGCCATTGAGGATATCGCTTGCGAAATCATATTCTCTCCCACGTGACTAGGAGAGGGCGTAACAGAACTGTCTTTAAGCTAAGTTACCAGTATGGCGAGCAAATTCCTTGTCGCGCAAGATGTAGGGTTGTGGATCCCGCGGAGATTGGACGTTCTTACTTGAACAGAATCCTATGTTCGAGACCTAGCGGGTCGGCACCGGCACGTCGCCGCGGTAGTCGTAGAAGCCGCGGCCGGACTTGCGGCCGAGCCAACCAGCTTCGACGTATTTTACCAGGAGCGGGCAGGGGCGGTATTTCGAGTCCGCCAAGCCGTCGTGCAGGACCTGCATGATCGACAGGCAGGTGTCGAGACCGATGAAGTCGGCGAGCTGCAGCGGACCCATCGGGTGGTTGGCGCCGAGCTTCATGGCGGTGTCGATCGCCTCGACCGTGCCGACGCCCTCATAGAGGGTGTAGATCGCCTCGTTGATCATCGGCAGCAGGATGCGGTTGACGATGAAGGCCGGGAAGTCTTCGGCGACCGTGACGGTCTTGTCGAGCGTGCCGACAAATTCCTTGGCGGCCTTGAACGTGCCTTCGTCCGTGGCGATGCCGCGCACGAGCTCGACCAGCTTCATCACCGGAACCGGGTTCATGAAGTGGATGCCCATGAACTTTTCCGGACGGTCGGTCGCAGATGCAAGGCGGGTGATCGACAGCGAAGAGGTGTTGGTCGCAAGCAGCGCTTCCGGCTTCATGATCGGGCATACCTGGCCGTAGATCTTGCGCTTGATGGTTTCGTCCTCGGTGACGGCCTCGATGACGAGGTCCACCTGCGACAGGTCGTTGATGTCGGACGAGCCCTTGATCAGCGCCAGCGCGCTCTTGCGAGCCTCGTCGGTCATCTTGCCTGATGACACCTGGCGGGCAAGGTTGCCGTTGACGGTGGCGAGGCCCGCCTCGATGCGATCAGCGGCAAGATCGTAGATCTGCACCTTGTATCCGGCCATCGCCGAAACATGCGCAATGCCGCAGCCCATTTGCCCGGCACCAATAACTCCGACCGTCTTGATCATCGCGGCGAACATCCATCTTCAAGAATTTTGGCGGCCGTGCCGCCGTCACATACGAAAATACCGGGCCGGTCTGGCCGGCCCGGTAGATTGTTAATGCCAAGTCCGCGCTTTTGCCAGCCCTTTTCCTTGAGGCTCGGGAAGTGCGGTTGGCGAATGGTTACAGCGCCTTTTCGAGCTCCGGCAGGGCTTCGAACAGGTCGGCGACGAGGCCGTAGTCGGCAACCTGGAAGATCGGCGCCTCCTCGTCCTTGTTGATGGCGACGATCACCTTTGAGTCCTTCATGCCGGCCAGATGCTGGATCGCACCGGAGATGCCGCAGGCAATGTAGAGATCGGGGGCGACCACCTTGCCGGTCTGGCCGACCTGCCAGTCGTTTGGGGCATATCCGGCGTCGACCGCCGCGCGCGATGCACCGACGGCTGCACCGAGCTTGTCGGCAACCGGCAGGATCACTTCCTTGAATTTTTCCGACGAGCCGAGTGCACGGCCACCCGAGATGATGATCTTGGCCGAGGTCAGCTCCGGACGATCCGACGACGACAGCGCGTCGGCAACGAAGGTCGACAGACCCGGATTGGCCGCAGCCGCGATCGTCTCGAGCGAAGCCGAGCCACCTTCGGCAGCGGAGGCGAACGAGGCGGTGCGCACGGTGATGACCTCTCGACAGACCCGGATTGGCCGCAGCCGCGATCGTCTCGAGCGAAGCCGAGCCACCTTCGGCAGCGGAGGCGAACGAGGCGGTGCGCACGGTGATGACCTTTTTCGCTTCCGTCGTCTGCACCGTCTGGATGGCGTTGCCGGCATAGATCGGACGCTTGAAGGTATCGGACGAGACCACCTCGGTGATTTCGGAAACCTGGGCAACATCGAGAAGCGCTGCAACCCGCGGCAGGACGTTCTTGCCGACCGAAGTRGCAGCAGCAAGGATGGTGTCGTAATTGCCCGACAGCGAAACGATCAGCGCCGCCAAGGGTTCGGCCAGATTGTTGGCAAGGCTTGCATCCTCGGCCACCAGCACCTTGGCAACGCCGGAAAGCTTGGCGGCCTGGTCGGCAGCCGCCTTGGCACCGGCACCGGCCACCAGCACATGCACGTCGCCGCCRATTTTGGCGGCCGCCGTCAGCGCCTTTGCSGTCTGGTCGGAAASGTGGCTGCCGYCGTGGTCAGCCAGAAGCAGAATAGCCATGGTTTTGTTCTCCCTTTCGGTTCGAGCTCAACGATCCCTTGGCGATCGGAGCTCAACGGTTCTGACGTGGTTCATGCGTTTGTCCGCAAACCGGTTCCCACTTTGCGGAMGCATGAACTAGAGCACGCCGGCTTCGGTCTTGAGCTTTTCGACCAGTTCGGCCACCGACTTGACCTTGATGCCGGCCTTGCGGCCTTCCGGCTCCTCGGTCTTCAGCACCTTCAGCCGCGCSGTSGTGTCGACRCCGAAGTCGGCAGGGGTCTTYTTGTCGAGCGGCTTCTTCTTCGCCTTCATGATGTTGGGAAGCGAGGCATAACGCGGCTCGTTCAGGCGCAGGTCGGTGGTCACCACCGCCGGCAGCTTGATGTCGATCGTCTGCAGGCCGCCGTCGACCTCGCGCGTCACCCTTGCTGTGCCCTCTGGTGCCTTGCCGTCACCGATYTCGACCTTGGAGGCAAAGGTGCCCTGGGCCCAGCCCAATCATCATCGATCGCCTGCTTGCCGACGATGATCAGCCCCGGCTGTTCGGCCTCGGCCACACCCTTGACGATCTTGGCAACAGTGAGCGGCTCGACCTGGTCGTCGGTCTCGACCAGGATCGCCCGRTCGGCGCCCATGGCSAGCGCCGTSCGCAGCGTTTCCTCGGCCTTGGCCGGACCGACCGAGACGACCACGACCTCGTCGGCCTTGCCGGCTTCCTTCAGCCGCAGCGCYTCTTCCACCGAGATCTCGTCGAACGGGTTCATCGACATCTTCACGTTGGCAAGCTCGACACCCGAGCCGTCAGCCTTCACCCGGATCTTGACGTTGTAGTCAACCACCCGCTTRACCGTCACAAGTATTTTCATGGAAGTATTTTCATGG
>NZ_LMDX01000043.1:0-10241 GCF_001425225.1 Ensifer sp. Root127 | reverse complement strand
CGTGATGTCGATGCCGGCACGGTGCCGACCAACTACCAGCGCTTCGTCGCCGCGGTTCGGGATGCCAAGACGGTCGAGCCCGGCTTCCGCCATGCGGCGAACCTGCAGAAGGTGCTTGATCTGGCGATGGAGACCGAGGCGGAAAGGCGCGAGCTCGGCGCCGTGCATACCCAGCGCTCCAACAATCATGCGTTCGGTTAACTCGACGGCCGCCCGCTTCCGCCCGGATGTCGCCTGCGGGCGATCACGCCATGTCTGGATGAAGCCCGTTTGACAATGTGGTTTTGGGCATGTTTGAGCTTTGCGGGTCGGGTGCAGTCATGTCTCCGGCCTGTTTGTGCGGCACGTTATGACCTGCTGGCCCTGATGTTGTCCGCTTGACCCGATCCTACCACGTTGACGCGCTGTTGGTGCGCAAGACAACGAGAGCGGCGTCGCCTTATAGAGATCACACCGATCAGACGCCGATCGCGATCGCCACCCGGCAGAGGGATAACTTGAATCTCGCACATGTCGCGCGCACCGTCATCAATGTCCTTGTCCAAGCAATATTTGACATCTGCATCGCCGCCCAGGCCGCCGGCCCAGGCGTATTCGGACGGCCGTTCAAATGTAACGTGGCCGATCTCAGGCAACATCGGCCAGAGGGGCTGACCGTCGCTCCGTGAATGGTCGCCCTTCGCCTGCTTCGACGCCACCAGTAGGCCGGTTGCGATCTGAGGCTCCGGATTGACGGCCGGGAAGCGATCACCTTTCTTCACAAAGGAGGCCATGAGATAGGGCATATCCTGTCCGCCCAGGCGGGCGCGGCCCACATACTGCACCTGAACGGCGCCCGTGCCACGGGGCTTCAGGTCCAGCAGTTCGGCTGCCTTGCTGGAAACGTCGATGATGCGACCCCGATGAAACGGACCGCGATCGTTGACGCGCACGATGAGCGAAGAACCGTTTTCAAGATTGGTCACCCGCACATAGCTGGGCAAGGGAAGGGTCGGATGCGCGGCGGAAAGGTGATCCGGATCGTAAATTTCGCCGTTTGCGGTCCGCCGCCCGCGAAAGGCCGAGCTGTACCAAGAAGCGACACCCTTCTTGTCGTAGTTCGGGTCTTCCTTCGGATAATAGCGCTTGCCTTTCACCACATAGGGCTTCCCGACGATATAGCGGCCACCACCCTTGCGAATATTCTTGCCGTAGGCGCCCCGCGTGCTCGCCTTCACGCCGTGTACAATTTCGGAAGTATATCCATTGCTGCGGTTCTTGTGCGGCGCTTGTGTGGATGTACAGGTAGCACAGCTGGCGCAGACCATCGTAATCGCCAGCCATCGCAAGCCTTTGACAGCCGCCCTTACATCAATAACCATCCGTCCAACGCCGGCGACAGCCAACCGTGCATCTGCCGCAAGTCTCGACACGAACCCTCATATCGGCCAGGCGCTCGCAGTCCGCTGTGCATCGGGTCGAGGGACAGACGGAATTGCAGCGGAGGCACTTGTCGATGCATTGCTGCAGTCTGGGGTCGGGCCATTAATTCGCTCCTTCCGTGAATAATTGTAGAATCGGACCTGATGCTAAAAGTTCCATTAGGGTGCGCGAATATACGCAACCCTTCTATTTGGGCTGGCCGCTGACAACGCTACCGCGGACCGCCGACCCGGGGCGGTAGCAGGCCTGCCCGCTTCACCTCGGCGCACCGAGCGGTCGCCGTGCATGGCGCTGGACTGGATCGTCGGATGGAACGGCTGAACTAGCAAGCAGCGGGCGATGACCGGATGGCTTAGGATTTAAATTGGTCGACGTTTGGCTTTAAATTGGACGAGACATCGCCCGCACGCGCTTGTTGACCACCAAGCCTTCGGGTCTCTCTTCGGCATAAGTCGGCAGGTTCGGGATAGGCCTACAAGCGGAACCGATCGGTAGCTGCGGCGTTGGGACTAGTGTTTGACTGACACAAAAAAGTCGGAACCGCAGGTCATGGCCCCCCGGGATTGTGCGCGAGCGGGCACGCCGCTCGACCGACTTTGATGCGGGCGATACGCGCAACTGGCGCGGGGACCTCCCAACAAGACGAAGGAAGATCATGTCGATTCGATCCAAACTTTTCGCAACAGTGGCCTTGCCCGTTTTCGCCGTATCATTCGCGATTCAGCCGGCGCTGGCCGACAGCCTGATGGCGCCGTTCCAGGTAGCGCAGGAAGGGGCCGACCAGCAGTCGCCTGAGGACCTGCTGCTGCTCAAGAAGCGCAAGAAGCAGCATGCCGCCGAGGAAGGGCAGACAGAACAGCAACAACCGCAGGCCGAAGAGCCGCAGCGACAGGTAGAAGAGCCGGTGCGCAAGAAGCGCAAACAGCAGGCCGAAGAACAGCAGCCCGCCGTAGAGGAAGGCACACCGCAGCAGGCCGAGGAACAGCAGGTGCCGGTGCGTAAGAAGCGCAAGCARCAGGYSGAMGRACAGCAGCSCGCCGTAGAGGAAGSGGCTCCGCAGCAGGCTGAGGAGCAACAAGCTCCTGTGCGCAAGAAGCGCAAGCAGCAAGCCGAAGAACAGCAGCCCGCCGTAGAGGAAGGCACACCGCAGCAGGCCGAGGAGCAGCAGATACCTGCGCCAAAGAAACGCAGGCAGCAGGCGGACGGACAGCAGCCCGAGAAACAGAAGGCCCTCGAACAGCGTGCCGCACCGGAAGGCGTAACTACAGCCGATCAACCCTCCGCCGAGCAGCCGACGCCGCGGACCGGCAAGGGCGAGAAGCAACCGGTTCCGGGGACCGAACAACCTGCAACGGCCGAGCAGCTCCAGGGTGTAGAGCCTCGGGCCAAGCCCGCTCCGATCGTCGTCGACAAGCGCACGAAGGAACAGAAGCGCAAGATCGCCCAGGATCCGGCGGCGACCGATGAAACCGTAGTGCTTCCGGTCGATAACGGCGCGGCTGTGCTCGACAGCGACAAGGACGCCGACAATGCCGGTGGCAACCGGGCGCGAGATGCTCGGCGCAAGCAGCGCGAAGAGCTGCGCGTCCAGGAGCAGAACATAGCGCCGCCGACCGACGATGCCGCGGCCCAGGCGGAGATTCCGGCCGAGGTGCTGCAGGCGGTCCCGCAGAGGATCGAGGCCGCGATCAAGGAAGAAGGCCAACGCGTCGAAGCGGCGCCAGTCTTCGCGGTCCCGGAGACGACGAACATCGTCAATAACACGGTCATCAACAACACGGTGATCAACAACACCACGAACAATGATGTGACCGAGGTGCAGGTGGTCGAGAGGATCGACGATCGCGTCGTCCTCGGCGTCGGCGACCAGTTCTTCGTGCGTGGCGACGATCGGCCAAGGCTCCGCCGCGATTCGGAGGAGACCTACTACGATCAGTTGGCGCGCGGCCGCGTTCGTGAAACGATCGTCCGCCCGGGCGGCTATCGCATCGTCACGGTCTACGACCGGTACGGCAACATCCTGCAGCGGTCGCGCGTCGACAGCGACGGCAACGAGTATGTGCTGATGTACGCGCCGGAATATCAGGAGGAACGACGTCCGGCGATCGTCGACGTCGGCTACGAATTGCCGCCGATGCGCCTGGCGATTCCGGTCGACGACTACATCGTCGACTACGCGGAGGAACCGGATCGGGACTACTACGAATTCCTGTCCGAGCCACCGGTCGAACGCGTCGAGCGGGTCTATACGATCGATGAGGTCCGCAATTCGGCCCGTCTCCGTGACAAGGTCCGACGCATCGATCTCGATACGATCCACTTCGTGACGGCTAGTGCCGAAGTGTCGATGTCGCAGGCCAAGACACTGCGCAAGGTTGCGGACGCGATGCAGAAGGTTCTCGACAAGGATCCCGGTGAGACCTTCTTCATCGAGGGGCACACGGACGCCGTCGGTTCCGACCGCTCGAACCTGGTACTTTCCGATGAGCGTGCCGAGTCCGTCGCAGTCCTCCTAACCGAGGTCTATGGCATCCCGGCGGAAAACCTGGTCACCCAAGGCTATGGTGAGCGCTTCCTGAAGATCCGCACGCAGGAGCCCGAGGAGGAGAACCGCCGCGTGACCATCCGCCGCGTGACGCCGCTGGTGCGCCCGGTCGCGCAGCGGTAACGGAAATCTGATGCGCCATGACATCGAAGGCTCTTCGCGAGAGCTAACTGCCTCGAAAGAAGGTCTCAGCGGCTTTTGTTGTCACTGAGACCTTGGAGATTGTGGCGTGTTCCAGCGGTATTTTCTCAAAACGCCTAGCATCTCGATTAGTTCCGGCGCATGAGAAGGCATTGACGAAAACGACAGCGCTTAGTGTTGCATCCCGAAAGCTTGCTGTCCGCTCTGAATTCGACGTGTTGGGGCAACTCGCCTGCAGAACCAGCTGAGATTTGCGTGCGTCGACCGCCGTTGGCAGAGAGCTCTGTGGCGCACAAAGAAAAGGCCGCTTCGTTCCGTGATTGTCACGCTCTAACGGGCATTGGTCTCCGCCTGTAATGCAAGGCGCAGAGCGGAGACAAACACGCGCACTTTGGGCAGGACGTTCCTGGTGGTCGGGTAGACTGCCCAGATCCCAATTTCTTCAGGAGTGGCGTCATCGAGGACGACGCGCTGCAGCCGCCCTTCGAGTACGTCATCGGCGATCGCCCATTCGGAAAGCAGGGTGATCCCAGCCCCGGCGACACAAGCAGATTGGCATCCAGCGATGCTGCTCGAACAAAACCGAGAGCCTATGCGAACATGGGTTTCGGAGCCACTGGCGACGAAAGTCCAATGCGTGACTCCTGTCATAGGAAGGCAATCATGGAGAGCGAGGTCATCGATGGAACGCGGCATCCCACGCCGCTCAAGATAGCCCGGCGAGGCAACAAGCGTTCGTGGGTTATCCGCCAGTTTTTGTGCGATCAGGCTGCTGTCCTTCAGACGCGCGATGCGGATTGCCAAATCGGTTCCGGTAGCCGTCAGATCAGGCAGGCGGTCGTTCATATCCAGGGCGATCTGCAGTTCTGGATTAGCCGCAAGGATAGCTGGGACCAGCGGAGTCACAATCTTCACGCCAAATACGATTGGCACCGAGACGCGAAGAAGCCCCGCCGCGCCAAGCGTGTCCGCGCGAACCTGTGCGCGGCCTTGATGTTCATTTTCAATGATGGCCTGAGCGAACGGAAGGAAAGTTTCACCTTCGGGCGTCAGCGACAGTGACCGAGTCGTCCGGTGAAGCAAACGCACGCCAAGCGTTGCTTCCAGCGCGGAGAGGCGACGTGTCGCCGCCATCGGCATTAAACCAAGACGGCGCCCTGCCTCGGATATGCTTCCGGAAGAAACAGCGCCCACGAAGACCTCGATGTCGTCAGTGTTCATTATAACGGGTTTCGATAAACAGGCTCAACATTAGCCAATACTACAACGGAGCGCGATGCAAAGCTACGTCTGTTGCGATCTCATAGCTTGAAAGGCTCCGGAAATGACAATCACGACCGTGAATGCAAAAACGCCTACGGGATTGAGTAGAGTTGGCTTGCTCGCCATGGCCACCGCCAGCGGCATCGCTGTCGCCAACATCTATTACAATCAGCCGATGCTAGGTATCATCGAGGCCGATTTTCCCGGCCAGTCCGCAACCGCTCTAGTACCGACCGCCACCCAGTTGGGATACGCTCTCGGTCTCTTCCTTCTTTTGCCTCTTGGCGATCTGGTCCACCGTCGCAAGCTCATCATTGGACAGTTTCTGATCCTTGCCATCGCGCTGTCCCTAGCGGCTGTTTCCTCGTCCGCGTGGATATTGGTGGCTAGTTCCCTTCTGGTTGGAGCAAGCTCGACGGTAGCGCAACAGATCGTTCCCTTCGCGGCTTCATTGGCACCTGCTGAGAAGCGCGGGGCGACCATCGGAACCGTGATGGCGGGCGTCCTGTCGGGCATTTTGTTCAGCCGAACCCTATCTGGTTTTGTCGGCGAACATGCCGGCTGGCGCGAGATGTTCTGGATTGGCGTGCCGATGGCCTTGGTGGCCGCCGCGATGATGTTCGCGACGCTTCCAGATCATGCTCCCACGTCTCGTTTGCATTACCGCAACGCGATCAAATCGCTGGGGCACCTCTGGACACATGAGCCATCTCTTCGGACAGCGACCCTCGTACAAGCCGCCCTCTTCGCTTCGTTCACCGCGTTCTGGACCATACTTGCGCTATACCTCCAGGGCCCGAGCTTCGGCCTTGGTGCCGATATTGCCGGGCTTTTCGGTATCGTGGGAGCGGTCGGCGTTTTCGCTGCTCCGGTGGCGGGTCGCATTGCCGACAAGCGTGGACCGCATTTCGTTGTTTGGCTTGGCGCGGCCTTGACTGTCGTGTCCTGGATTATCTTTGGAGCATGGGCTTCGATCGTGGCTCTCATCATCGGCGTCATCGTCCTCGACTTCGGCATTCAGGGCGCATTGGTCTCCAATCAACACATTATATATGCACTCAATCCGGATGCACGAAGCCGCCTGAACACGATCTTCATGACTGGAATGTTTCTTGGCGGCGCGGCGGGATCGGCACTTGCTTCAGTTGCCTGGCAAAATGGCTCTTGGCTCGGTGTGAGCCTCGTGGGAGGTGTCTTGCCGCTACTCGCTTTGGCCGTAAAAGCGCTTGGTCGCTCACGCCAGTTGTAAGATCAAAATCAACGCTGTGCGAGCATCAACGCGGGAGGATGGTGCTCATCGCCCTCCATATTATTTCAAAAGACGCAATTGAATCGAAACGATTGATGCAATTGTTGTCACTCCGGATTGGTGGCAACTTCCCTTCATCAGACGAACACAGCGTCGGCTGAGGGCAAAAGACAAAGATCGCAGGGCGCGAATATGACCGACAAATTTCTTCCCATGACGCGCCGCGGCGCGCTGCTTTCCGGAGCGGCGGCTGCCGCCACCATGGCACTCTCCACATCATTCAGCTTTGCAGCCAACGCAGCTGCTTCCACCACCAACTCAATCGAAGGGGACAATGCAATGAGCACCATCACCACCAAG
Source organism: Ensifer sp. Root127 (assembly GCF_001425225.1). Taxonomy (NCBI): domain Bacteria; kingdom Pseudomonadati; phylum Pseudomonadota; class Alphaproteobacteria; order Hyphomicrobiales; family Rhizobiaceae; genus Ensifer; species Ensifer sp. Root127. The sequence goes on along the minus strand of NZ_LMDX01000043.1, from coordinate 3,261 downwards.
GACGGCGTCGAAATCTTCTACAAGGACTGGGGCCCGAAGGATGCGCAGCCGATCGTATTCCATCACGGCTGGCCGCTGTCGTCGGACGATTGGGATGCCCAGATGCTGTTCTTCCTGGCCAACGGCTACCGCGTCGTTGCCCATGACCGCCGGGGTCACGGCCGTTCGGCGCAGGTTTCCGACGGTCACGATATGGATCATTACGCCGCAGACGCCTTTGCGGTCGTCGAAGCCCTCGACCTGAAGAACGCCGTTCATATCGGCCACTCCACCGGTGGCGGCGAAGTCGCCCGCTATGTCGCAAAGCATGGCGAACCATCCGGCCGGGTCGCCAAGGCCGTCCTCGTCTCCGCCGTTCCGCCGCTGATGCTGAAGACTGAAAGCAATCCTGAAGGCCTGCCGATGGAAGTGTTCGACGGCTTCCGCTCGGCGCTCGCCGCTAACCGCGCGCAGTTCTTTCGCGACGTCCCGGCCGGTCCGTTCTACGGCTTCAACCGTGACGGTGCGAAAGTCCAGGAAGGCGTGGTCCAGAATTGGTGGCGTCAGGGCATGATGGGTGGCGCGAAGGCTCATTACGACGGCATCAAGGCCTTCTCCGAGACCGATCAGTCCGAGGACTTGAAGGCGATCACTGTTCCGACTCTCGTCCTGCATGGCGAGGACGACCAGATCGTACCAATCGCTGACTCGGCGCTGAAGTCGGTCAAGCTTCTGAAGAACGGCACGCTCAAGACCTATCCGGGCTTCTCGCACGGCATGCTGACCGTGAATGCCGACGTCTTGAACGCTGACCTTCTCGCCTTCGTTCGGTCTTGATGTAGAAGTTGCGGCCGCGGCAAAACTTGCCGCGGCCGCACCCACTTAATCCTATAAAACGCGTCAGATTCCATACTGCGAGGGGCCTCGCACGCGGGGCCATCAAACCGTTACCTCAGTCGAGCATCACCATCTGAGCTGCCGCCTGCTCCTCGAAGAATTTCGAGAAAGACGCAATGCGGGGCGGCAATGCCTGATAGGGCGGGTAATAAAGCGTCAGCCACAGATCGGGCGGCGCCCATCCACGCAGGACGTGAACCAAGCGGCCTGTTCTCAAATGTTCCGAGACATGAAATCCGGGCAGCATCGCCACTCCGGCACCATCAGCTGCCATGTCAGCCAGAACCTCACCGTTGTTGGCACTGAACGCCCGGCCCGCCGAGATCGTTATGCTCGATCCACCGTCCGACAAAACCCAGTTTTCCCGCCGGCTTTCGCCGCTATAGGCGAGGCAATCGTGGGACGTCAGTTCGCTGGGATGCTGTATATCGACAAACCGGCTTCCGGGTGCGGCAACGAGAATGCGCGGCACAACGCGGATCTTGCGCCAGATGGTGAACTTATCCGATGGCTGCGAGGAAATGCGGATCGCAAGGTCGTAGTCGTCGTCGACGATGTTCACCAGACCGTCAGATAGCGAGATTTCGAAGCTCATTTTTGGATAGAGCTCCCTGAAGCCCGATAGGATCGGCGGGAGCACGGCCTTGCCGAACCAGGTCGGCGCGCTGATGCGCAACCGTCCCTGATCAGCCTTGTGCGCATTCATGACATCCCGCCGTGCATCCTCAAGCGTCTTCACGGCCGGCTGGATCTGCGCGGCGAAAATCGCTCCGTCAGTTGTCAGCGAAACCTGCCTTGTCGTGCGCACGAAGAGCTGCACGCCAAGTTCGGCCTCCAGCGCAGCGATGGCACGGGTCACGGCTGCCGGCGTCATGTCGAGTTCGCGGGCGACCTGAGCGAAGTTACGTTTTTCGGCGGCGAGTAGGAAGGTTCGGAGGGCTTTGTAGTCGTTCATCTCGATTATTTCAAAAATAGCAATTCAATCGAAAGGAATATTGCAATTCCGTGATCCCATCAACCCAGTTACATCTTTCTCCATCGAAACGGACAAAGCCAACGAAGAAAGGCACCGGCCATGATCAAGGATATCAAGGGACTGCATCACGTTACCTCGATGGCGTCGGATGCGCGCGAAAACAACAAGTTTTTCACCGACGCCCTCGGACTGCGCCGCGTGAAGAAGACCGTCAACTTCGACGATCCCAGTGTCTATCACCTCTATTATGGTGACGAGAACGGGACGCCCGGCACGGTCATGACCTACTTTCCGTTCCAGAATATGATGATTGGCCGCCCAGGTGTGGGCGAGGTGGGCGAGACCCAGTTTTCCATCCCCAAGGGCTCGCTCGGCTTCTGGAAGGATCGCCTGGTTGCCAAGGGCGTCGGTGGTTTGGAAACAGACGCAGCGTTCGGCGCCAACCGCCTCCGTTTCATCGGACCTGATGGCGACGGGCTCGCCCTGGTCGAAACGGCCGATGACACCCGTGCCCCCTGGATCGCTGACGGCATCTCAGACCAGACGGCCATTCGCGGCTTTGCCGGCGCCCGCTTCAACCTGCATGACACGGCGGCTACGGAGGAACTGCTTGGCTTCATGGGCTACCAACGTGCCGAGACCGAAGGCGACGTGACCCGCTTTATTATCCCCGGCGGCAACGGTGCCGATACGATCGATCTAGCAGCGCTTCCGAAAACGCCGTTCGCCCGCCAAGGTGCCGGCTCGGTCCACCATATTGCCTTTGCCGTCGACAACCGCGAGAAGCAGCTCGAAGTGCGCAAGGCGCTGATGGATACCGGCTACCAGGTCACGCCGGTCATCGACCGAGATTACTTCTGGGCGATCTATTTCCGGACCCCGGGTGGGATCCTGTTCGAAATTGCGACCAACGAGCCCGGCTTCGATCGTGATGAAGACACCGCACATCTCGGCGAAGCGCTCAAGCTTCCGAACCGATATGAAGCCTTCCGTGACCAGATCGAAGAAAACCTGGTTCCGCTTGCCGCATAGGACCCCGGTCTGAACCGGTCTCCTGATCAACACACATCTTCGGCCCTCGAGACGGCTGCCTGAGCCAGGCAGTCGACCGCCGAAGGCTTATCAATTTCAAACACCGATCATCGGCACCAAACATCAAACGGAGAACTAGAATGTCCAAGCTCGAAGTCCTGACCCCCGTCAACAGCCAGCTCATTTTCATCGACCAGCAGCCGCAGATGGCATTCGGTGTCCAGTCGATCGATCGGCAAGTGCTGAAGAACAACGTCGTCGGCCTCGCAAAGGCAGCGAAGGTCTTCGATATTCCGACGACGATCACCACCGTCGAGACCGAATCCTTCTCCGGCCACACCTATCCCGAACTGCTCGCCGTCTTCCCGGAAAACGAC
>NZ_LMDX01000042.1:0-11374 GCF_001425225.1 Ensifer sp. Root127 | reverse complement strand
CTTCGTCATCAACGCGCAGAACTGCGTGCACTGCAAGACCTGCGACATCAAGGACCCGAACCAGAACATCAACTGGGTGCCGCCGCAGGGCGGCGAGGGGCCGGTCTATCCCAACATGTGAGGGCCCGACTACGTTCGTCCACAATCAGGCGTGGTCGGCTGCCACTCAAGATCGCATAATGTATCGACTGGAATGCCAATCCATCGGACGATTGGTGATGCGTGAACGGATCCACGATGCCGCAATGGCACTACGCCGATAGGCGTGCCTCCGCAAAGTGGTCGGCGGCTTCTTCCAGCACCTCTTCTGCCCATTGGTTGAGACTCTTTCCCGAAAGCTCGGCAGCAAGAGCTGCTCGGCGATGGACCTCCGGAGCGACCCGAAACATCATCTTCCCAGAATAGGGCCGCTGAGGCTCTTTGCCGATTTTCTTGCAGGTGTCGAGAAAGTCATCGACTGCCTCATGGAAGGCTTTCTTGAGTTCAGCGACGCTGTCACCGTGAAAGCCGATTACATCGGAAATACCTGCAATCTTGCCGAAAAACACTTCGTCGTCAGCGTCGAACTCGATGCGAGCGTGATACCCGTTGTAGGAATGGTGTTCAAGGGTGAACTGGCGGGCGATCTCCGCCCTCAGGCTCACCCGTAATTGCTCTTCGGTAAAACCTTTCAAGTCGACGATGTCGCCGGCGCCATTCGTCACCCCATAGTCGTCAACGGTCTCGGAGAAATAGACGACCCGCCATAGAGCAGGCTCGTACCCCTGCCCTTGCCGAGTTCGAAGGAGGCATAGGGACCGGCCTCGGGTCGCAAGTCGCCAGCGCCGCCGAAAATACGGCTGTGCGTCATCGGCAAGACATCGGGAGCAGAATTGCAGCGGTCGAACTGCCGCGGCGCCATCGAGGCGAAGCGGCAGCGGGAGCGGCTTCAGCGGCGACAATGTCATTGTCATCACCGAGAGCTTTCGCGGCAAAAGACCGGTATGTGCGTGGAGCAGGCGGGCGACCTCGGCGTGAAGCCTGAGGTCAAGGGATCGGACCACATCCTTAAGCCGAGCACACGGGCGAACGCGCGAGGCGATCTGATCGGTCGTTGCCGCTCAAGCCATGATTGCGCCGCCTCGACCGAAGCGAACATCCCCTCCTAGGCCTTGCGGCAGGGCTCCTCAATGGCCCCCTTGATTAAGTTGGTGCCCGGTTGTGAGCGGCATCTGTAGCTCTTTGAGGCTGTTGCTGGTTAGCCTTGTGCTTAAAGATATAGGTATTGGTGGGTTGGCGTTTGTCGCCTGTGTAATGTTGGTTTGCGCCAATCCCCGGGTAGTAATCTCCGTCGCATTCTTGTGCAAGAGAAGAAAGGGGGGCGGCGGTTGCTATGGTGGAGATGATCGCCGCGAACAAAATTCTACAATTCTCATTCATTACTTCCTCCCACGTTGACGACATCGTTTTCTCATACGCCCATTTCGACATTGCCCCAGTCGCTAGTGCAGCCGGAATCCGACTGAAATCCCCAGCCACCCCATCGAAAGGGGCATGTAGAGGTGGCAGCAAGCCATTCACACGCTCATGGGCACCCCACACTGCGAGCATAAACGGGCAATTTCGAGACTTATTGGGGAGTGCAATCGGTCGCGGGACACCGCTCGTATGGTGTCAGTCCGAAACAATACTCCCGATCAATAAAGAGCCTACCGTGACTGCGAATGCATCGATCGCCTTTAGGACGTCTTCTGGCAGGGTGATGTTTACGCGAACGGTTCTTTTGGCTTCCGCCCTGACGCCAACTAGAATTGCAACACCGTCCTGGTCTCCGCGTCTGCCACAACCGCCTCCAGTGTAGAAGGCTCGGGAATTGCTTCGCCGTCTTCGGCTAGCCCTTCAATGTGTAGAGACAAGGCTTCTTCGGCCATAGCTCGCGCATCGTCGAGGTCGGTTCCGGCGGTGACCAGGCCCGGAAAGTCGGGAAAGGACACGCCGTAATCGCTGTCGGCATCCTTATGGATCAATCCGATATAATTGCGCATGTTCATTACCTCAGCTTAAGTCCTGCTTGTTTCTCGATACTCTTCAATGTTCCGATCGGAATGTCGAGACGCTGGTCCGGTCCGCGTCCTTGCGCATTCTGACCACGGCATCGGAAGCGTCCCGCCTTCACGGAAAACCGAACTGACGGGCGATATGTTCGCGCCCGCGCGGTTTTCTCGGCCCATGCCCGTCGCCGTCTCGTTCCCGATATCGGCCCGAGGCTCTTGGGACCGTCCTATTTAGTCACCGTCAACATGGCGTGCATGCCGGCTTCATAATGGCTCTTGATGTTGCAGAGGAGTACGTAGGAGCCCGGCGCAAGTTTCGCTTTTAACTGACCATCGGCACCTGGCTTCAGCTCGGAAACTTCGCCCATGCTTTTGAGCTTCTTCTCGTCGACCCGCCCTTTGGCGGCATCAACCACAATTTGCTGATCGGCCGACTTCAGCTTCACAAGTACTACCTCATGTTCTTCCGTAATGGCGTCGTTGTGGACGAGAAATGTCGCCTCGCCGGCCTTGATCGTGGACTGGTCGAGAGTCAGGGTCATCGGACCACCAGCTTCGCCACCCTCTGTGACCTTGACGATGGTTGCGGCGAATGCAGGCGTTGCAAGACAGACAATGGCAAAGACGGCAAATGTGTTCTGGAGGTATCGCATGCGGAGTTCTCCTTTTTGAATGGGCAGCTTTGAGGTCTAGAGGGATGCTGAAAGGCACCGGAACCTAAGGGCCTGGTCCTGTCGGTTTCCTGTCATTCTGTCGAATTGCTGGGTACGGACTTCGAGCGCGTTGCGTACGCGTAGTCATCGCTAGGACGGGTAATGGGATCTCGAATTCACCAGCGTGCTCCGCCCAAGCAAACCGGCTATCGCCAGTGCGGCGGCCGAGAAAAGGATCGCTCACCTGGCGATCCGACGTCGAAAGCGCGGGTCACAGTCATTTGCGATGATGACGATAGGCACCAGGACCTTAATCGGGCCACGCATCAGAAAATGCATGAAGAATATCTTTCGCGCGCCGAACTCTACCTCCGGCATCTCCGCGGCGAGCGACGATTGCGCAAACCATTGCACCGGCAAGAAGGCTAGACTCATCCCCAGAGCGGGGATCTGCGGGGCGATCGGCCATTGACCCGCCGCCGGGGTTCGTCGGCATGAATCAGCGTAATATGAAACAACCTCGAGGGTCAGGTCCCGCAAATACGTCGTCATCGACCGGTCCAAACACGACTTCGACAGCACACTTCAAAGGTCTATACATCCGTAGGGCGACTTGTGTTGTCCACGGCTGATCTCACGCTGGCGGGTGAGTTCACCGCACTATCGTGACCGAGCAAAGCGCCTGTTGTGCGACCTTCTGCGAGACGCTTCCAAGCAGCATCCCGGCTAACCTTCCCAGCCCACGGCTGCCGACGACGATCATGTCTGCACCAATCTCGTTCGCTACGGCGAGAATGGTCTCAGCATAGTCGCCAGGTTCGACCCGCGTGTGCACGTCGTTGACGCCAAGAGTTCGTGCACGTTCCGCCGCATTCTCGACAATGCGTTCTCCGAGCACCGACCTCGTCTCGCCAATGCCGCCTTGCGAACTTTTGAATAAATCGTGCCTCGAGGAGAGGGCGCGCTCTTGCCCAGGCATCGTGATCGCCGAGACACGCCGCACCATATGCTCGGCTCGTGCAAGTTGGCTTGCTTCCTCGGCCCTCACGGCGTTCAATATGACGTGAAGGATAGTAACGCGCGCGCCCGGACCCCTTGCGATGTTGGCTGCCATCTCCACGGCCTTCCAAGCCGTATCGGAGCCGTCTGTTGCAACAAGAACGTGTTTGATCATCATCGTCCCTCCGGTTCAGCAAGTCTCCCACAACTGAGGCGGAATGTATTGATACTGGTCAAAGGACTGCAAGCGTACTTCGAAACCTGGGCTGACGTCGCGGCGAGCGCCAAGGCGCCGGATAATACGGACAGCGCGGCTGCGGCCACGCAGACTTGGCATCGGCATTCTTGATGCCGATCAATGTAGGCTCTCTGGTCGCGTTCCGGATCGATTTCCGCAAACTAGTTTTACGATACTTGCGACCGACAGCCGGGCATAATTTCTATTCTTCTGCACCAAAAAATCTCAGGCGAGCCTCAGCTTGGTACGCTGCGGGGGAGGGCGCAGGCGGCGGTGTCAGCACTGTGCTCCGTGTCGCGTGTGAGGTTGGAACCCCTTACGCTGTCCACAAAGTTATCGATGTCCGTTCTCATTATAGCTCTCAACCTCACCATCGACGTTTCAAGCCTCGCTGAGCGCCCATTTATGGGCCGTTCGATCGGGCCCCTTGATGCGCGCCATTGACGAACGGAATGCGATTAAACAGCCGAGCGCTATTGCGCCGAGAACTTCGAGGAGCGCTATCTTTCATAGGACGTCATTTAACACCTGTGACGACACCTTCTCGCTGGTGTCACTGGTGTCGGCCGGTCTTGGCATCGGCTTTGCGTCGGAGTGGAGGGGCGGTCTGCGAATTTTGATCCTTGAACCTGCGATCATGCCCATCGGATAAATGTCGTGCTCCAATTGACGTGGCGCAAGGAAACCGGTCCGCACTATTGGTAGTTTGTCGCATGTTCATACGACTGCACTTGAGCGCCAAAGCGCGGACGCAAACCCGTGCCTTGCCTCGGATCTCCTGCTTCTCGAAAGGAGAACGAACATGACTACAGCAAAACTTGCATATGTGGCGATTGGCGCCACGCTCCTAGCAAACAGCCCCACGCCATCCTTGGCTCAAACAGCCCCCGCCGAGAAACAAGATGCGCGGCCGGGTTACTCTGAGATGATGCCTGGCGAGATGATGGGGGGGAGGCAGCGCGGCATGATGGGTGGCATGCGCCAAAACATGATGCAAGGCCACATGATGAAGATCATGTTTGCCGTTGCCGATGTTGATGGCGACGGCGCCCTGTCGTTCGACGAAGTCACAACGATCCACAAGAGGATCTTCGAGACGGTCGATGCGAACAAGGACGGCAAGGTGACGCCCGAGGAGATGCAGGCCTTCATGCGCGATCAATGAGGCCTTGAAACCGGCTTTTTCGCCGGCATGCGGACCATAAAAAGGTCTGGAGAGCCGGTTCCGTCCGTTCGCAAACGTCCCCACACGCGGCTCCGCCGCGCCTGTGTAGCTGGCGCAATGCCTGCATCGTAGTGAAAACAATTGCTCACCGTTTGTCGTTGCGCTCAAAAAACGAGGGCCGTGGTGACAACCAGCCCCTTGTTTTTGCAATCGATAATACGGTTTCCAATATCGAGTTGGCATTCTGATGCAGGGTCGTAAATTGAACTTCATTCCCGGCGGTTTGTCGCCCTCCGCATCCGGCCAGTCTCGAATTCCCTTGGCACCGCAGGCGCCGGCTTTGTCCAGCCACTACAGCTTGTAGCCGATCTTTCGGAGCAGGTCTTTCCGCCACGCGATGTCCGCATCGGTTTCGAAGCCCAGCGGTGAGGCGCCATCCACCACGCCGAGCACGCCGCGGCCCAGTTCAGTTTGCGCGACGATCACCTGTGTCGGGTTGGCAGTCGCACAATAGATGCGACAGACCTCTGGCACCGCACGCACCGCAGCCAGCACGTTGATGGGAAAGAATCCGTCGCCGAGGAAGATCAGGAAAGTGTGGCCGGCGCCAATGGCCAATGCGTTGTCACGTGCCAGGGCAAGCTCGGCTTCGTCATTACCCGACCAACGCACCAGCCGCTTACCGGAGGCCTCGCAGAAGGCCAGCCCGAAGCGGATGCCTGGAACCGCGCCCACCAATGCCTCGTGGAGATCTTCCACGGTCTTGATGAAATGCGACTGGCCAAAAATGAAGTTGGCGGCGTCCGGCTTGACGATGGGCACCACGGTGAGTTCCATGGCTGCGCTCCTTCAAGGTAGGCAACGCGATGGTAGGTAGGCCCACAGAAGGCGATTTCAAGCCATCACATGCGGCCAATTCGCCCTCCGCGCCGCCACCGGAGGGCCAGAGCGCGGCTCGCCTACCGTGACTTCGAAATGATCCGCGCGACGCAACGGTGGCTGGTGAGCTGGATCAGGCTGCCCGACGACGAGAATGTCGAGGTCGGCGTCGGCCCAGTCGGCTTCAGCATCGTTATCTGCGAGGAGCTTGCTACGTCCGCAATGACGAGGGTTCAGACCCGAGGTCCGGTATTGCACTACATGGCGCGCGAGGCGCGCGCCAGCAGGACACCGGTCAATGAACCTGCGAAACCGAGGTGGGCCAGATATTGCGTGATGACCGTGCTGTAAGTCAACATGCCGACAAGGCGACCGCGCGCTACCCAGGACGGACTAACCGATAGATCGACAGTCGCCGAGATGAGCAATGGCTGAGTCAATGTCGTCGCGCCGCGATATAGGAGCGAGTGAGCGAAAGGTTGGGCATTCGGGAATGGTGCGGTGCCGCCAGGAACGTTGCAAGGGTGGCCTCATCGAAGCGCTCAGCTTCGGCGATCTGTGCGAATGTTGGAACAGTGTCCGAACCTTGACGTTGCTCGGGTGCCACGACGTGACACCCGCTGCACCAGCGCTTCAAGCGGGTGGTCACTCGGCTATCAATCTATGACGCCACATCCAGAGAAACGCGCATTGATGCGCGTCAAAATGCGCGGCCCAAACCGATCTCAATCTCGTCGTTTGTCAACGAGCGATGCCGCTTGCTTGAGGGATGTGCTTCCAATCGATTGATAGTGAACTTTTCGTGGAAATCAGCATCAGCAAACAACGCACGGTTCGCCGCGTCGCGCTGGTGGAGGTTGTTCGCAGACGGTGTCGGCCTTGCATGCATGGAATTTGTGATCACCAACTCCATCCAGATACACCCGATGGCGCTTGTCTATTTCGATCGGCTGCACGATAAGGGCCGGTGGTGGTCGGCGTGTGGTGATTAGGTTTGAGGAAAGACCGAAGCTCCATTGGCGGCCCTCGCTACCCTCTGGAAGATATGCACTTACGAATTTGCCGGGGCAGGCGAGGCCGATCCTTCGGTGGAGGAAATGTTTGACGGCCCACTCAAGGCTCGCAAAGCGTTAACGATCGCTGCGATGTCTATCCCTTCCTGCAAAAGGGCGCCGGCGACCGGAGTTATGTATCCAAAGGCCGCAAAGACCATCGCGATCCCCGACAAAGCCAGACCGACAACGATGCTTTGCAAGGCGATTCGCCTTGTACGCCGTGCGATCATGACAGCATGAGGTACGCGATCAATCCGATCGACCAGGATCACGACATCCGCAGCTTCTGACGAGGCGGTCGCCCCGCGGGCACCCAGGGCGATGCCAATATCAGCCGCAGCCAGTGCCGGCGCATCATTGATCCCGTCACCCACCATCATCGTCGGCTGGCGACGTTGTTCGGCCGCAACGGCTGCAAGCTTTTCGGCCGGACTACGATCGGCATAGACCTCGTCGATCCCAAGGGAAGATCCGACGATGCTGGCGGTCTCGGCGTCATCGCCGGTGACCATGATGATACGCGAAATGCCGGCTGCATGAAGCTGAGCCAATGCGGCCGGCGCCTCAAGGCGGATTGCGTCCGCCAAAACGAGGAATGCAGCGATCCGACCGTCCACGGACACATAGATTGCGAGTCCCGAACTGCCTTCCCTAGCTGATGCAACCGAACAGGCCCATGCCGGTACCTCTCCATCTGCAAGGACAAGGGCACGCGACCCGGCGCGCACATGCCTACCCTCGACAATGCCCTCCAATCCGGAGCCGCGAAACTCCCGGACATTTGTCGGCGATGACAGTGGCATTCCCTTCGCTCGCGCCAAGGCAACGATGGTCTCGGCCAGAACATGGTGTGAGGCCTGCTCGAGGGATGCGAGAAGGCGCAAGATTTCTTCGGCGTCGCTATTTGGCGCCGTTTCGAAGAAAGTTATGCGTGCCCCGCCTTCAGTCAATGTCCCCGTCTTGTCGAAAATGACAGTGCGGACAAGGGCAAGCGCCTCGAGCGCGGAGCTTCCCTTCATCAGGACGCCCGCGCGTGCGGCGCGCGAGACGCCGCCGATGAAGGCAACGGGTGCGGCGAGAATGAGCGGGCAGGGAGTGGCGACAACGAGCACGGCGAGTGCCCTGATGCGATCACCCGATAGCCACCACGCAAGACCTGCAACGAGAAGCGTCGCTGGCAAAAGCAGCAGGGCGAAACGATCGGCTATTCGGATGAACGGTGCCTTGGCGGTCTGTGCCTCTTCGACCATACGGACAATGCCGGCATAGGTGCTCTTACTGGCTGGGGCAGACGCTCGATAGTGGAACGCCTCGCCGGCATTGACGGTGCCGCTTCTAAGGTGTTCACCCTTCCGCCGAATTTCCGGTAAAGGCTCGCCGGTCACGGCGGACTCGTCAAGCTTGGCCTGTTCATTAAGAAGGTGCCCGTCTACGGGCAACAGCTCGCCGGCTCTTACCAGCAAGTCGTCACCTACGACGATCTCTCCAGCCGCAATGTCCGTTACTTCGCCCTCAGCGACCTTGTGGGCAATGCGGGGCGTTCGATCACGAAGCGACCTCAGGTCGCGTTCGGCTTTGCCGCGTGCGTAATCTTCCAGCAGGTTGCCGCCAGTATACATCATGGCGACCACCACACCTGCGAGTGGCTGCCCCATGGCGATCGAAGCTAGCATCGCAACGAGCGCTATGGCGTCCACACCCATCCGTCCGACCAGGAAATCGCGCACAATCGTGATTGCAAGCGCTGCGACGACCGGAACTGTCGCGGCGCTCCAAATGAGGTCGGGTGCCAGCGGCCAGCCGACGTATTTTACCAGTAAGCCGGCAAGCATGCCGGTTAGAGCGACCGCCAGAAATGCAAGGTGGAAGAAACCCGCTCTCATGCAATCCGCACCTCCCGCTGTCCATTCCGAGGCTCAGGCGATTGTGCCGCAATAGAGTACCGGCGCGGCAGCCCCCGGTTGACCGCTCGATGCCGAACAGCAGGCCAAGCGTCCCACCAAGCAGCAGGCTTCGAAGCAGTTGTTCAATGTACCATGAGAACCGGCACTGACGCGGTCTCGAGCATCGGGCGGGTTAACCTGCCAAAAACCCGCTCGCGCATTCGCGAATGGCCATAGGCGCCCATCACCATCAGCTCTGCCGAGGCGTCCCGCGCGTATCGGTTCAGCCCTTCGTCAATGCTGCGTCCCTCGCTTGGCACCGCTCGACGGCGACCGAGACGCCATGGCGAACAAGGTATGCCGCGATGTCGGCGCCGGGTTCTTCGCCATTGCGACCGTAGCTGGCGCGCGGATCGACCATCGTGACCTGCACGTGATCTGCGCCTGCCAGAATGCCCTTTGCCTCGCGCCCGAGCCGCCTCGAAACCCGAATCCCAAGCCAGCACGACTTTTTTCGGAGTAAGTGTCGCGGTTTTGCCTCTGGGCACGATCAGTATCGGACATGCGGAACGAAACAACGCTCCATCGAGCGTGCGGGAGCGTAGTTCCGGATCGGCCATCAGCCCATCGCCGACAAGCGTGAGATCGCAATAGCGCGCCCTGTCTCCGATTTCGTCGTCTGCCCAGGCAATTTCTGCGTACATCGTGGCGACGTCGAAGGGTATTCCCGTCTGATCCAGGATCGCTTTTGCCTTTTCCACACATGTCTCAAGTCTGACGATATCGCGCTGCCTTTCATCGAGCCAATCGACGGATACAGCAGCTGCATATTCGCCAATTCGCGGAGGTGACACGAGTTTGACAATCAACAGTGAAAGATGGGCGCCGCCTGGCCATCGTCAATGACATCGTCGATGTTTATGTTCTCTTGATAGACATTCAAAACATCGACAGTGGTGGGCTGCGCATCATGATTCGCTTCTGACTGCCACTCATCCGCCCTTCGACGATGACACAATGCAATCAGCCCGCCGGAGGAACGGTTCCGCACGAAGGAAGACGGCTGCGAATGCTTCTGCCGCGCTCGATCATTCTGGCTCCGGGTCTTGGTGCGCATGGCGGTGACGTCAGCAGCATACATGCCCTTCGTTGAACACAGCAGGGCGATCTTTTAGTTCCGGTTTCGAGCGGTCTCACTCGCGTCGAAGATCGAGGCATTTCTATCGCGGTCTATCGAGCGGCGTAAGCAACAAGCTCGCCACGCTGAATGAAGCAACACACCACCCCCATCAAGCGGGAGCCGCCGACGTGGAAAGCTACCCACGCGGGCACGATTCCCATGATGAAGAAAGAAGCCGAAGAAAATGTGATGAAATGCGCTCACAGGAGTTCGTGCGACTTTAACGCCGAACTCTTGCAACGTAACAAGCTTTAGGATCCTTGGAGCCGCAAAAACCGCCGGTCGACCATGGTCAGGGCAAGTGAAGCTGCCAAACTGATACCGAGAACGATCATGGCGCTAGCGGTGCCAGCCACTTCCAGCTGCGTTGCCGCGATGGGCAAAACAACCAGGATAGCCAGATTGTTGAGGCTTTCAGAAACTGCCAGAACCTGACCTTTGTCAGCGTCGCTGCGGGTGGCGAGCATGGACGTGCTCGCTGGCGCGGCGAGGCCAAGCGCAAATCCCCAAATGACAAGACAGACAAGCCCTCCTGTTAAGGGAAGGGGCGCGAGCATGAATGTGCTGACCGCCAAAATAAGAAGTGCGAGGGCTACAACGAGCGTCACGTCGTCTTTTCGGCAAAGGCGGCTGACGGGGCCGATACCGAGATTACCAATTGCAAGCCCGAGGCCGAACGCCGACACCGAAACTCCGACTGCGCCAACACTTAGGCCGTGACGTAATCGAAGCACTTCGCCGGCAAGAAGGAAACCAGCCACTGCCGTTCCATTCCATAGACCTTTTGCAAACAGCGGACGAGTGATACTTCCTCGAACAATCCAGGCAAGCCGCTTCGGCTTTTTTGCTGGACGGCGGGACAGTTGAGAGGGGATCACACGCTGCGCGATGATGAAGGCCACTAGGCATCCAGTCGCGGTAACATGAAAGGGTGCGCGCCAGTCGAAGGCGTCCGTCAGGATGCCGGCAAACACCGGACCAGCTACTATTCCGAAGGTCATGCCGATCATGACGACTCCCATGGCGGCAGATTGCCGGTGAGCCGGGACGATATCAGACACCAACGCGAAGGCTGTCGGAATGAGCGCCGCCGATGCCACCCCCCCAAACATCCGCAGCGCGATGGCTGCGCCAAAACTTGGAGCAATCGTCAACGCTAAGCCATCAACTGCGAAAAGGACAAGGGAGACTAGGGTCCGGACCCAATAAGTGGGTTTCCTTGCGCACTGCGACGTGATTCACTCGCCTCAGCGAGGAGGCGGTTGCATGTCTGATTTCTTTTGGTTTTC
>NZ_LMDX01000041.1:0-12041 GCF_001425225.1 Ensifer sp. Root127 | reverse complement strand
CCGTCACCGCCTTTTTGCTCTTGCGTTGCCGCGGCCGTGCACTGGCGCGAACGGCCAGTCGCAGGGCGGATTTCAGCGAAGGGCGGTCAAAGGAACCGACGAGGCCTCGCCAACGGGTGAGAAATGCGGTTTCGTGGTCGAAGGACGAGAGCGGGAAACTGCTTTCGTGAATGGGATGTGGCATGACGACCTCATGATGGGTCAGCGGAACAACGATGCCCGGCAGTTTCGCGCCAATAGCCGTCATGACCGTTGCAGCCAAGTACGGAATCTAAAACGGTCTTGACCCAACGGGCACGGGACGTAGGAAGGGACAGCCATGAAGCCAATCGTTCTTGTCGCAGCAATGGATGCCGCCCGTGCAATTGGGCGCGGCAACGAGATTCCGTGGCATATTCCCGGAGAACAAAAGCGCTTCAAGGAACTGACAATGGGCAAGGCTTTGATCATGGGGCGTATGACCTATGCGTCGCTTCCCCGGCCGCTTCCAGGAAGGCATTGCATCGTGCTCTCCCGCACGGCTGCAGATGATACACCCAACGTACATTCTGCTGTGTCCGTCGAGGAGGCTCTTTCGCTTGCCTCAGCCTTGCCGGGTTCGGAGATCACCATCGGGGGAGGCCAACAGGTTTACGAGCTTTTTCTTCCGCTTGCGGATCGTATTCATCTGACTGTGCTCAAAGCGCCATTCGGCGGCGACCGCCATTTTCCCCTCATACCTGACGATAAATTTGCGATTTCCGAATCAGAGCAAGTTGATGGCCCTGTTCCCTATAAATGCCTTACGTTCGTACGCCGCGCAGCTTGAGAGTTTGCGGAAGACAGTTCAACCGAAGACGACGGCGGTCGCTTGAGTGAACGTCGACTACCCGCTAGCGAGTTCGATGCCGCTCTGGGCCGAACAGCGACGACCGCCTCGGCCGAATCGCGTCAGGAGCGGACTTTAGAGGAGACTTGCCGCGACCAGATAAGGTCACGGCAAGCAATCAGGCGACGTCTTGTAGCTGCGCTTCGCCGTTGTGAAGGAAGCATGCCTTGTTGAAAAGGCCGAGATCGACAAAGTTTGGAAGACGAATATCGCGAATGTCGGGAAGGCGTTTGCTTTCGGTGTCAAACGACCTGTCGATCTGCGAAATGAACGCCAGAACAACACCGGATCGTCGCGCGAAATCTCCGAGGGTCTGTACCTGTTCGGAAAGAACAGGCTTGCTCCGCTGCTGATCGAGTAACTGAAGATAGTCGATTACAGCAACTGTTCCCGGCTCCGATCCCGACATGTACTGGATGATGTAGTCCGCACTGATTTCATCAGCGGTAACAACCTGCACTCCATCGGCAACACTGCCACCATCCACTTCTAGTGTTCTGAGGTGCTTCCTGGCCTGTTGCTCTGTGAATTCTAATGTGAACAACGACGCCCTGCGATCATCTCGGGCTGCGTCAATCAGAAGCTGAAGACCGAGCGTGGTCTTGCCATGCCCAGGACGACCCGCGAGTAGCAGCAGGTCGCCGTTATCCAGGCGCGACAGTATCGTTCCGGAAAGCGTCCCGGAAGACATCCGAGACGACAGCAGGCTCCACCTTGCAAACCCCTCTTCTCGCGCAATCTGGTCTAATGCTTCGTTCAGGGGAACGTTGTTACTGCGTGCCATCAACTTGGCCCGACGTTTAAGTTGAAATATCGGTGCAGAAAGCTTCATCAAAGACCTCCATTGCGAGCCGAAACGCAACCCCTCCTAATGCGATGCTCGAACAGATGGTCCGATGATTTAGCCTCAACCCTACATGTGCGATGCTTTCCCGAAAGGAGGGGGGAGGCTTGGGTCGAGCCTGCAGTTATTACCTAGCGAGCTGCGTGATTCGCGGCAAGCGATCACGACCGCTAAGGGCCGAAAGCAGAAATATGAGTTAGCTCTTACAGACGCCGTCATTCGGGGTGTTGGATATTTGCGGCGTGAAGAGTCTTGACTGAGGCGCATACGTCGGCACGGTGGCGGCGATACCCTTTCTCAGCGTCCCGCATCAGCTGGTAAGGGGCGGCCGGTTTGTGCCTATATGGTCTCTTTTCCCAGTGCCTGGAGTAAACGCGAGAACAATGCGAGCCCTAGCTAATCACCTCCATACAACCGGGTGGCGTTGATATCGTCGTCGCAGCGAACTCCAAGATCACAGGATCGCGTTGAAATGCGAGGGTTTTCGAGGTGGGGTCGCCGGAGAAGGAAATGATCGACAATAGTCGCGTGCACGGCGGCAACACCCTCCATCTATTCAAGGTTCTTTTGGACCAATGTCTGATGCGCTTCCGCACATATCCGGGATAAATGCGACAACAACGCATCTGAACTGGCAATGACAGGGCGATTGATCGGACGCAACACGGACAGGACAAAATCCTGCGCAGGCAAAAAGCGCTTCAAAACCAGGCCGTGTTTCTCATAACTTAAAGCGGTGAGTGGATTTATAATTGAAACACCCAGTCCCTTTAGCACCAGTTCACACACGCTATTGGCGGATTGAGATGACAAAAACATTCGCCTTTTTGTCTCGGCCATATCGAAAACGCGTTCCACACTCAGGCGATAAGGGTCTTGCGAACCCAAGCTGATAAAGTTGATATCCTCGAAATCGTGAGGCTCAAGATGGTCACGTTGTGCCAGAGGATGATCCGACGGCATGATGGCAACAAGCTTGAATACCCATAGGACGCGCGATTCGGCATCTCTTTGTGTATAGATGTCCTCGATTAGACCAATATCAAAATTATAGCCGGAAACGCTTGACTGGTTACGGGGATCAACAGTGCTGATCTGCAATGTCAGTCCTGGTTGGGCGGCATTCAGGCGCGCAATCGCCTCGGGTAGGATGGTTTGTGCAAAAGCGGGCAGAGAAGCGACTGTCAGCACTTCTTCCGATGCATCACGCAAGCGAACGATAAATCCGTTGATACGGTCCAGGCCGATGAATGACGCCTGCACTTCCTCGAAAAGCTTGAGTGCTTTGGCTGTGGGCACCAATCTCTGCAGACGTCGCTCGAACAGGGGGAAGCCTATGTGCTTCTCCAGTCTCGACAACTCGCGCGTAATGGTTGGTTGCGAAGAACCAAGGGCGGCGGCCGCCGCTGTGACGGTGCCGAATTTCATAGTGGCGCGAAAAATCTCCACCTGACGCAAATTGATATGATTGTTGCTCAATCCCGCCTTCAACTTCCAAGGTTGAGGAGTTTCTACGGCACTTCATATCGCATTTGGATGAAGTTCAAACGACATTTCTATATCAAAGAGCAAAATTCCTTGGCTAACTTGCGCAAAACAAGGGAACAAAAATGAACGTCACGGTCCCAGTTTCACAGGCACATCCGGCGGCGCACGCGCTTGCACAAGCCTTATCCATGACAAATGGCGCGCTTGACGAGAGCCGCGTTGGCATTGCTGCCTGTCTTTATGATGCGCCCCTGCGTTTGGCCGATCCCGGCGAATTCCTGAATTTGCCATGGTTCGGACATCAGGCAACGAAGCCGGTTTATCCGGCAAGTGTTGTGAAGCTGTTCTTTCTGGATGCCTTGGCTTCTTTCCGAGAACAGGGGCTCTTGGCCGAACATACGGAAGACGACCGCGCCGCCGAGCAAATGATGGCCATTTCCTCCAATGAGGCGACGGTCTATCTCGTGGGGAGATTGACCGGCGCCGATGATGGCGCGCCCTTGCAAGGCGAAGCGCTGGAGGAATGGTGTGCGGCCCGCCACCGTGTTCAGCAATGGTTTCAGTCACAGAACCGTTCGGAATTTGCGGGCATCAATGTGTTGCATGGCACTTATGAGGACAGCCCCTACGGCCGCGCCAAGCAATTTCGCAATGGCAAAAACGGAAATCTTCTCACGGCACTATCCGCAGCCGCTTTGATGCACGATATCGCACGTGGTGCGCGTGCGCGTTCCGACTGGATGATGGGTCTGATGAACCGTGAGTTCCAGCGTCATCCAAATGATGCTGATCCAGCCGGCGACCAGGTCCTGGGTTTTCTGGTCGAAGGCTTGCCGCGGGACGTAATGACCTGGTCGAAAGCCGGGCATACATCGTGGACCAGGCATGATCTGGTTTATGGGGAAACACCGGATGGCAAAAGCTTTGTTCTCTGTGTGATGTGCGACGGGGAATGGTCAGCGACCGATAAGAGCTTCCTGCCCAATTTCGCTCAGCTCTTCTATCGACATGCCTTCCAAGCATAAGCCGGCGATCAGAAGCCGATCAACGAAAAGGGGAAAACATGAACTATCGCTCGATTGTGAAAGCTGCATTCCTTGCCGCCGCCCTGTCAGGGGCTGTTCCTGCAAGCATGGCCTGGGCAGCTGAACCCACGCCTGGCGGTACGCTGCACCTGGCAGCACCCTATGGCGCGGCCCTCAAAAGTCTCGACCCGCATGCGACGTACACCTCGCAGGACATGGTCGTCTCCAAAGCGTTTCACCGTTCCCTTTATACGTGGGATTCTGCCAAGAATGCGCCAGCTCTTGACCTGGCCGAACTGGTTCAAACCAGTGAAGACGGCAAAACGTTCACGTACAAGCTTTTTGACAACATCTATTTCCACAACGGACGCAAGCTGAGGACAGATGATGTGGTCTGGTCCTACACGCGCGTCATGGACCCGGAAAAGGGTTATCCAGGTGCGGTACAGGTCGGCACGCTCGTTGGGGCGCAGGAATATTCCAAGGGCGAAGCTAAAGAAATCAGCGGCGTGAAAAAGCTTGATGACCGCACTTTCTCGCTGACATTCAAGGACCTTGTCGATCCCGGTACGCAATTCTTCGAAGCGATCACAGCTATTCTGCCGAAAGAAGAAGTCGAAAGCGGAAACTTCCTGACCCATCCGGTTGGGCTCGGACCATTTGCCTTTGAAGATCATGTCGAAGGTTCTAAAATTTCCGGCAAGAAATTCGACAAGTATTACAAGCAGGGTAAGCCCTATGCTGATGCTGTGGATTTTACCATATCCGGCGACAACAGCGCCCTGGATATGGCATTTCGCGCTGGCGAACTGGATGCTACGGTTCTGTCTGAGAACGCCTATGTGCTCTACAAGGCTGATCCGGATCTTTCCAAGGGTCTGCTTGAAATTTCCGAAGTATTTACGCGCCATATGGGCTTCAACACGGAAAAGAAGCCATTTGACGATGCGCGCGTACGTCAGGCGATCAACTACGCTGTAGACCGCGACATCATCATCCGCAAACTTCTCAAAGACAAAGCCTATAAAGCAACGGGCTGGCTACCGGCAACATCCCCGGCCTTTGACAAAAATCGCGCGCCATATCCGTATGATCCTGCGAAAGCAAAGGAACTGCTGGCAGCAGCCGGTTATCCTGATGGCTTTGAAGTTACAATATCAGTAACGGAGGGGACGGCGAGCCTTGGTGTTTTGGAAGCCATGATGCCGTTTCTCAAGGAGGTCGGCATCACTGCCAAGGCCAAGGTAGTGGATTCCAACACGCTGGTTGATGAAATGAATCAGGGATCGGCCATGGCGTGGTTTCGTTCCGCGGGCACCGGACCTGATCCACTCACCGCCTTGCGCTGCTTTGACAGCCGCGTAAGCCGTTCAGGTTGCAACCGCAGTGCCTTCAAGGATCCCGCTTATGACGCAGTTCTGGATGCAGCCTCGGCTGAATCCGATCCGGCCAAGCGAATCGAACTTTTGAAGAAGGCGGATGCCTATATTTTTGAGAAGGCGCCTGTCTGGTTCAACAACTACAATAAAGCAGTCGTCGCGACCCAGCCGTGGATTCACGGAGTTGATGCCAATGTGACCGAAGCTGCGATTATTGAAGTGGATTCGCTTTGGCTCGACGATAACGCGCCTGGCCGTTAACTGGGTCGGTCCGGCAGTTAGGCCCTGTGTCGACTGCCGGAATATCGTTCAAACAAGCTGGAAAATCCCGCGCTCAACATTCCCGACGGGGCAGATTTCCCGAGCAGCCGCAACACGGGCCGCTTTTGTCAGCTTTCGAGCCAACGCGATTTATGGATACTCTTATGTTGATGGTGATTGGCAGGCGACTGCTGCAATCTCTGGTCACGGTTTTTGCTGCAATAACGCTGATCTTCTTCCTATTCAGCGTTATGCCCGGCACATTTGTGTCTTCGCTTTCCAGTGACAAACGCGACATTGACCCTACCGTTGCCGAACGGATCGAAAAAGAACTAGGCCTGAAAGATCCGTTGTTGGAGCGGTTCGGAAAATACATTGGCGGGCTCGCAACGGGTGATCTCGGCACCTCCTTTTCCACACAGCGTTCTGTCACCGCTATGCTTTCCAGTCGTATCGTCGCTTCGTTCAAACTTGCTGTTGCAGCAATTGCCTTTGCCATGATCGTCGGTCTGCCGCTGGGCTTCCTGGCAGCTGTGCGGCAGGGCACTTGGCTCGATACAACCGCGATGATCACAGCTGTGTCCGGCCTCTCGCTGCCCAGTTTCTGGTTCGGTTTGCTGGCCATGTATTTCATATCGCTGAAGCTTGGCTGGCTGCCTACTTTTGGCTATGGCAGCGGCAATTTCAGAAACCTGGTGCTGCCTGCTTTGACCCTGGGAATCGCCCCTATGGCCCTTTTGGCGCGCACGACCCGGGCGGCTGTGCTGGAGACCATGAATGCTGATTTCGTCCGTACCGCCAGGTCAAAAGGAAATTCGGAATTCCGCATCGTTACCAAGCATATGGCACGCAATGCCTTTGTACTGGTGCTGACAACAATCGGCCTGCAATTCGGCTCGATGCTGGGTGGGTCGGTCGTCATTGAGAACCTGTTTGCCTGGCCGGGTATCGGTTCGCTTTTGACGCAATCTGTTTCGATGCGCGACATACCGACGGTTCAAGGCTGCATTCTCGTGATCGTGCTCTTCTTCCTGATCATCAACACGCTTGTCGATATCGCCTATCTCGTGATCGACCCGCGCATTCGATATCGCTGAACGCCTATGGAAAAGCGTTTCTTGCAAGCAAACGAACATTTTGAACAGGACAGGCAGCACTGATGTTTCGCTCCAATCTTGTCATCGGGCTCACAATCTTCGTGACCATTATTCTGGTTGCACTGTTTGCGCCATGGATTGCCCACTACGATCCGGTTTCCGACTCCAAACTTCTCTATGCCGAAGAGGCACCAAGCGCACAGTTCTGGTTTGGCACCGATGAGCAGGGCAGGGATATTTTCTCGCGCATTGCCTATGGTGCGCGTATTTCGATCATGATCGGTCTTGCGGTCCAGACGATGAATACCTGCATAGGCGTTCTGCTGGGTCTTTCCGCGGGCTATGTCGGCGGCTGGTGGGACGAGTTCGTCCAGGGCCTGACAAATCTGATGCTATCCATTCCAACCATTGTGTTTGCCTTGGCTCTCATGGCGGTTCTTGGCCCCGGTCTGCCCAGCCTGCTGATTGCCCTTGGTTTGACGGATTGGGCCTATAGCTGTCGCATTTCGCGGGCGCAGGTTCTGACCCAAAAATCACAGAACTACGTACAGGCAGCCCGCACCCTCGGCTTCGGCAAATTCTACATCATGCTGCGCGAAATCCTGCCGAACATCGGCGGCCCACTCATTGTGGTGGCGACCATGGGCATCGGATCGGCCATCATGGCCGAAGCATCCCTGTCGTTTCTGGGTTTGGGTGTTGTTCCGCCCGCACCGAGTTGGGGAGGCATGCTCGCGCGTGCCCGTGAGCAGCTCATGGTCGCGCCGTGGGTCGCGATCTTCCCGGGTCTCGCCCTCTTCATCACCGTTCTCGGCTTCAACATGCTGGGTGACGGCTTGCGCGACCTGCTCGATCCGCACGGGAGGGCCAAACGGTGATGACTGACAGTTCCATTCTACAAGTCGAAAATCTTTCGATAGCACTGCGTGCCAAGGGACAGGACTTTCCCGCTGTGAACCAAATCGATTTTTCTATTCGAGCCGGTGAAGTGTTCGGGCTTGTCGGAGAATCGGGTTGCGGCAAGAGCCTGTGTGCCTTGACGATTGCGGGTTTGCTGCGCGAGCCATTGCACGTCACGCAGGGACGGGTACTCCTGGAGGGGCAGGATATCAATCGCTTGTCCAACAGGGACCTGCGACGTCTGCGCGGCGACCGCGTGGCCATGATTTTTCAAGAGCCGATGACGTCGCTTAATCCTCTGATGACTATCGGCGACCAGATCGGCGAAATGTTCGTGCTGCATGAAGGCATGAGCGTTCGCCAGGCCCGGCTAAAAGCCATTGAGGCGCTGGAACAGGTGCAGGTTCCAAGCCCGGAACGGCGTATCAAGGACTATCCGCACCAGCTTTCCGGTGGCATGCGCCAGCGTGTGATGATTGCGATTGCGCTGGCCTGCGATCCGGCCTTGCTGATTGCTGATGAGCCGACAACTGCACTGGACGTGACTATTCAGGCCGAGATTGTCGAACTCATACTCGATCTGTGCACAGCCCGGGGAACGGCGGTCCTGATGATTTCGCATGATCTGGGGCTGGTCGCACGCATGTGCCATCGGGTGGCGGTCATGTATGCCGGCCACATCGTGGAACAGCGTCGCGCCAGTGAGATTTTCACCGATCCGCGCCACCCTTATACGCATGGGCTCGTCGGTTCGTTGCCGCGCCTTGGCCGTCGGCTGCAGGAGGGGCGGTCCCGATTGGTCGAGATCAAGGGGGTCGTTCCTGGCCTGACGGAACGGGATATCGGGTGCGGCTTTGCTTCGCGCTGTCCGCGTGTCACCGATGAATGTCGGGCGATGATGCCGCCTGCGGCCCCCCTTGAAGAGCTGGGTTCGATTAGGTGTTTCCATCATGACTGAACAGATCATCGTCTTGACACCGACAGCTCGCGACAACAACGGCAACACTGCCGAAGTGCTCACCATTCGCGATCTGCGAATCCATTATTCTGTTCGCGAAGGCTTCCGGAAAAAGACACTGAAGGCTGTGAATGGAATTGATCTCTCTATCAAGGCAGGCGAATGCCTCGGCCTGGTTGGTGAGAGCGGCTGTGGCAAATCCACGCTTGCCGGCGCCATCATGGGGCTTGTCCCCATCACGTCCGGTTCCGTGCATGTGGCGGGGCAGGATGTGCCGACAGCAGTTAAAAGCGACCCGCTCGCCCAGGCGCGTAATGTGCAGATGGTATTCCAGGATCCCTTTGCCTCGCTCAATCCGCGGCGTTCTGTGCGAGAGGCCCTTGCCGCACCTTTGCGCCTCCATGGCGTGAAAGACAGCGCCGAGGTGGAAGCGCGTGTGATCGACATGTTGGCCAAGGTCGGCATGAAACCTGAAGCGGCAGATCGCAGACCGCACGAATTTTCCGGTGGCCAGAGACAGCGTATTTGTATCGCGCGGGCGTTGATTGTTAAACCGAAGCTGCTTGTCTGCGACGAGCCTGTTTCGGCCCTGGATGTGTCGATCCGCGCGCAGATCATCAACTTGCTGCTGGAATTGAAGGACGAACTCGGTATCGCGCTTTTGATGATTTCGCACGATCTTGGTGTCGTCGAACATATGAGCGATCGTATTGCCGTAATGTACCTGGGACGCATCGTCGAAGAGGGGGCATGGAGTGATATTTTCACCCATCCGCTGCATCCCTATACGCAGGCTTTGATCGCTTCCATTCCTGATCCGTTGGCGCCCACAGCGCGCCAGTGCCGGATGCAGGGTGAAGCACCGTCGCCGCTCAATCCCCCGCCGGGCTGTGCTTTCAATCCGCGTTGTCCCTCCGCATTTGATAAGTGCCGCGTGGGCGATATCCCCCCATTTACCAATTCGCCCGGTGATCGGTTCCACCGCGCCCGTTGTCATTTGTTAGAGCAGGCTAAATAAATCCATGCATCAAAACCCGTTTATGGTCGGAACCCTCGAGCAGCCCACAATTGTCGTGCGCACAGGACAGGATCCGCAAAACCCGCATATCGGTTTTCTAGCCATTGATGACTGGACCGTAAAATGCGCCATCGGCCGCAACGGACTGGTGGATCCGCAAATGAAACGCGAAGGCGATGGTAAAACCCCGCGGGGGCGCCACCCCCTGCGTTATGGTTTTTATGATCCAACCGTTTTCGGTGACGAACCACGCAGTTTCGATTTCCCGTTCTTGCCCAAGCCTGAAAATTATCGCTGGGTAGAAGATGCCGACAGTCCCTTCTATAATCAGCTGGTGTTTGAAACGGACGAAACACAGGCTTCACGACGCGGCGAGAGATTGTTTGATCTGATCATTCCTGTCGGCTGGAATGACGCGTTGCGCGAAGCCCGCGGGGGGTCTGCAATTTTTATCCACACGGCACGGCCGGATTATAGCGGCACGGCCGGTTGTGTGGTGGTCGCACATGATCATCTGATGGAACTCGCACGGCGCGTTCGTCCCGGCATGGTCGTTGATATTACTTCGATTGATGATCCGGCCACATCGCTTGCTCCTCTTGTTATTGCCCCCCCCAAATCCATTGAGAGTGTCACTTTCCACGGCATGGAGCCCGGTCCTCGTCTGATCGTCACGGGTTCTGTTCATGGCAATGAGCCTGCCGGTCCCTATGCGATCAACCGTTTGATCAATGAATTCCGCATCGGCCAAAGAGAGCTCGAGCGCGGTCAGGTTACATTCGTGCCGGTGGTAAACGGGCTCGCTTTTCGTAAAAATGAACGCATGGGAGACCGCAATTTCAATCGCGATCTTTCGGAGAGCGCCATCCCGCAGGACAACGAAGATCGGGTGGCCAATATCCTGTGCCCGTTGCTGCGTGCCCATGATGTGCTGATCGATCTGCATTCATTCAGCTCGCAAGGGGAAGCTTTCGCCTTGATCGGGCCGAAGGATAATCAAGGCTCGCTTGAACCCTTCGCCCATGAAGTAGCAGAAGCAAAACTGGCCCGGGCACTTGCCCTTCCACTGGTCGTGCATGGCTGGCTGCCTGCACACGAAAAAGCACTGAAACAGAAACGCGATGCAGGTGTAGCCGAAGGCCTTTCATCGCTGCATGGTATCGGCACCACGGAATACATGCGCTTTGCCGGTGGCTACGGCGTTACCGTTGAATGCGGCCAGCATCTGGATCCGAAGGGGCCGCAGGTCGGTTATGATTGCATCGTCAATGGCATGGCATCTCTCGGGCTGATTGCTGATCAGGGGCCGGAAACCGCAACACCGTATGTGCTGGAAATTTGCGATGCCGTTCTCGCCGATCATGAAGAGGATCATCTGGTAAAGCAGTTTACGGCTGGCGAACCGGTCACTGAAGGCGCGATCATCGGAAAGCGTGCCGACGGCAGCGCCATTGTGATGCCCTACGACGGGGCAATCATTTTCGCGGGGCTGACCGCGCCCGTGCATAGCGAGCTCTGCTTCCTTTGCAAACAGAGTAATCGTTTGGAAGTCAAAGTATCCGTCTGATCAAGCGATTTTTCCTTAAGTTTAAGTTATCGAAGGACGTAGCAAGGGATTGACGGTAGAAACGGCGGTCGGGGCGGTCGGTTCTTCAGCGGCACGATCTCGTCGTGCAAAAGCTGGTTGTCGACCTTAGCAGGGTGTTTTCCAGCCGCAGCGTCGCATTGTCTTCCCGAAGGGCGACGTTCGGCGCGAAGGGTCGTGACCTTCGCTGAAAGCTTGCTGACCTCATCGACTGCTTCCGTCGAAGGGTGGGAGGGGGAGGGCGCATCCGAGCGAAATTTCAGTCCTTCCGACGCCGACTTGGTCGCCGCCGATTTACGTTACGGTTCCGATGATGATGTAATAACATTACCTATGCAGTCGCTGTCAATCCCCGGAGGCGCGATGAACAACACCTGGCTGGCACGTGCCCGGCTGCCCTGCGGTCGTTAGGACCTTTCGGCGATCTAGACCAAAACAGCAAGATCGGTCGAGCACGTTATGGCCATGAGCGACTAGCTAGTGCCCATCCACAAACGGTAAGCCACTGAAATTATTGAAAGGCCGCATCACTGCCTATCGCGGCGCAACCGGCTTCGGCATCCGGCTCGATGGCGGCACCGCCTATTCGGGCGCGGTCATCACCCGCTACTACGATCC
>NZ_LMDX01000040.1:0-13354 GCF_001425225.1 Ensifer sp. Root127 | reverse complement strand
CATCTTCATCCATGATTTGGTGTCCACCTATCTTTTGGTGGACACTTCATGCCTCAGAGCACTGCGCTTCAGAAGGCGCGCAGAAATTCGCGCTTACCATCCAGCAGCTTCGGCAGATGGAGCAGGATGGGATCGTGCTGCGCATTGTCCACCATCAGGTTCCGCCGAAGGTCGAGTATGCACTAACAGATTGGGGTCAAGCTCTATGCCCGGCGCTGGATGCCCTTCTAACTTGGGCCGCCGATCGCCCGACGACGAACCTCATAGAGGAGTGACCCGGCGAACGCATGAGGCGATGACAGCAACTCCGGGAAGAAAGAGCAAACGTCGGAGGCAGGAACTCTAACCGTCTCATAGGAGGGGTTCAGAACGGCTCATCGTTGAGTGCGCCGAGATAGTCGTTTAGTAATTCTTCATCAAACGAGAATGCGCCGTTAGTCTCCTGTGAAATTTCCACACCTGCCCAGTGACTAATTGGGTTCTTATAAGCGACATTTAAAATTACGTTGGAAGGCTGAGGTTTGAGAAGTTGAGGGGCCAGAGCCGATACTCTTGAAATAGCACCTTGCGTGTCTGCCGGAGGTTCTCCAGCGTTCCAAATTACGCAAGAGCCAACGGATTGCCAAAAGTTGTTTACGCCGATCTCTAGGTAACTGGGTGCGTCGGTCAACAAGCGCACACTGAGTGATTCCTCAAAAAAATGCGTCGGATAAGTAGCCTTTCCGGACGCTTGGCGGTGTTCCATCAGTTGGACCACTGAACTTACTGCTTCGTAGAGCTCTTCTGGCAGTCGATTCATCCACCTAACGCCGACGAACATAACTCGGCGATGTGGCATGCAGAAGAAAACCTCCAAGGCGAAATTAGTCTTCCCACCGAGCCATGCATCAAATTCCTCTTTTGGGGGAAGTAAACTCTGCTTGTTGATTAAGAGTGCTTCCTCCCAGCGCCCATCCAAAGCGCATTGAACGTGAGTCGGCATAACAAGCTCATTGACGATGTTATTCATTTGTCCCCACAATCATCCGATGAAGTTGGCAGTCCACGGACTGTCATAGGTGCAGGCTGTAGCGGCATTATAGTGCAAGTGCCACAAGATTCCGAACAACGCTGACGCTATCTTCTGAGGGTGTCTCCGCGGGTGATGTGGATGGTCGAAGTCGTTGACGAATTGGAATAAAAAACGCGAGTTCGATGCCTTCCATAGTTCGTGGGAAGCTGGACCGAGTGCGCGAGCTTGAAGACATTCTCGGACGCAACACGCTGGAGAACGAGATTCCCCGCGAAGCCCTTTCCAAAGCCAAAAAAACCGATATCGCGCCGAATCTTGTTGCGGAAGCTCGGTTCCTGGTGAAAGCGGTGGCGGATGTGGTGGGCGTTTCGCGTTCCAATCTCACTGAAAGTCCGAGGGTAAAGTCCAAGGCTCGTGACCCTATCTGAGAGCAGAAGACGCCGAACTTCTATCAGCCATTCGCTGTCAGGCGACATGTAAAACTGGTCCGGTAGCGACACCTAAAACTGGTCCCCCTTTCAGACCTTAGGAGGGACTGATGGACGTTGAGACAGGTACGAAGATCTCCGCGAGATTGGCGCGGAGAGAAGCGATGCTCGAACCGGACGAGGTGACTGCGATGCTGCGGCTCAAGAAGCTGGGGTGGGGCACGCGGCGGATCGCGTTGGAGCTGGGATGCTCGCGCACGACGGTGCAGCGATATATCACGACGGGTGGCTGGCGCGGGTATCGGCGAGCCCGCCGGGAAACGCAGCTCTCGAGGCATGAAGCGTGGGTCCGTGAGCGGTTCTTTCGCCATGGGGGCAATGCTGATGTCGTGTGGCAGGATCTGGTTCGAGAACTCCGCATTGAGGTCAGTCTCCGCACGGTTGAGCGGGCGGTCGCGGGGTATCGGCAGCAATTGGCGGCATCGGCTTTGTCAGTACCGCAGCAATACTCCCCATTAGTGCCGTTTGAATCTTCCCCAGGTGCTGCGGCCGCCGGTCTTCCGGGGCGCGCCCCGGAAGACCGGCGGCGCGTCATCGCCGATACTCCTTCCGATGGTCGGAAGGGGGATTTTGGTGATCAAGCTGAGGGAGACGATCATGATCCTGGATCTGCATCAGCAGGGCCTGACGGTGTCGGCTATTTCCAGAGAAACAGGCATCGATCGCAAGACGGTGCGCAAATACATTGAGCGGGGCCTCGAAGCTCCGGCTTATGGTCCAAGAAAGCCTCGGGCAACGGTTATCGACCCATTCGCTTCATACCTGCGGGAGCGCGTCAAATCCTATCCTGGTTTGACCGGCAGTCGATTGCTTCGAGAACTGCGTGAGCGAGGCTATACCGGCGGCTACACGGCTGTGACGGATTTTCTGCGCGATGTGCGCCCTGCTGCAAGTCAGGGCTTCGAAGTTCGTTTCGAGACGCCGCCCGGCGAGCGGGCCCAAGTCGACTTCGCCCAGTTCCACGTCGTTTTCACCGACGAGCCGATGACGCCGAGGATCGTATGGCTGTTCTCGATGGTGCTGGGCCATAGCCGCCTCATCTGGGCGCGCTTCGTCATGCATCAGAACCTGCCGACCGTCCTGCGTTGCCATATCGCGGCCTTCGAGGCCCTTGGTGGCGCTCCCAGGGAGGTGCTTTACGACCGGATGAAGACGGCCGTCATCGGTGAAGGCCAGACAGAGGGCATCGTCTATAACCGTGCCCTCATAGACCTGGCCCGCCACTACGGTTTCCACCCAAAGGCATGCAAACCCTATCGCGCCAAGACAAAAGGCAAGGTCGAGCGGCCATTCCGTTATATTCGCGAAGACTTCTTCCTCCCCGCTCTTTCCGTAACCTCGATGATTTGAATGCTCAGCTTCGGCACTGGCTGGATACCGTCGCCAATCCAAGGAAGCACGCCACGACCCTGCGTGTCGTCAATGAAGCCTTTGCCGAGGAGCGGCCGCACCTGCGACCATTACCGCTGGCCCCGTTCAAATCCGTCTTGAAGCTGGAGCGCCGCGTGTCGCGGGAAGGCATGGTCAGCGTCGGCGGAAACACCTACAGCGTTCCGGATGCTACACGAAGCCGAATGGTGGAAGTCCATTCTCTCGCCGACGAGGTCCGCATCTTCGAGAACGGCATCCTGATCGCGGCTCATCCCGTCTTGGAAGGTCGTAAACAACGCCGGGTTCATCCTGACCATCGACGAGCAGTCCCGCCGCAACATCGATCCAGAACAAGGGACGACGCCATTGTCGTCAAGCCTGCCGGCGACACCGTGCTTCAGCGATCTCTCGCCTTTTACGACGCTGTGGGCAAAGTCCTGGCACAGGAGAACCGCCCATGAGCGCGACCCTCGATGCCATTCCGTCCATGATCGATCGCATCCGTCATGATCTCGTCGGCCTGAAGATGCCACGGGCGCTGGAAGCTCTCGACCATGTCGTGCGTCGCCTCGAGCACGGTGAACTATCGGCACTTGAGGCCATCGACATCCTCCTGTCCGAGGAACTGACGCTGCGCGAGAACAGCCGCATCAAGACCGCCCTGCGAATGGGCAGGCTTGCAACGATCAAAACGCTAGCCGGCTTCGACTTTACATTCCAACCCTCGCTCGACCGAGATCGCATCTTTACCTTGGCGCAGCTCGGGTTCGTCGACCGTCACGAAGCGGTTCATTTCCTCGGCCCACCGGGAACGGGAAAGAGCCATCTTGCCACAGCGCTGGGCGTCGAAGCCGTGAAAGCTGGAAGGAGCGTGTACTTCACGACGCTCGCTGACCTGATCGGTTCACTTGCCCGTTCCGAACGGGAAGGGCGGCTCCAGGAGCGCATTCGCTTCTTCTGTAGGCCAAGCCTGCTGATCGTCGATGAGATCGGCTATCTGCCGGTCGTCTCGGGCGGCGGCAATCTGTTCTTCCAACTCGTCAATGCGCGATACGAACGAGGGGCAATGATCCTGACATCAAACCGCGGCTTTGCGGAATGGGGCGAGGTCTTTGGCGATCCTGTCGTCGCAACCGCGCTGCTCGACAGACTGCTTCACCACGCCGTTGTCGTGCAGATCGAAGGATCCAGCTATCGGTTGCGGCAGCATGCTGAACTTATGCCGGAGCATGTCCGCTCCAAAGCCCTCATTGCACCGCCGGCATTCGCCCCGCCACAAAAGCCACGAGGACGACCGCCGAAAAATCCTCAGTTCTCCATGGCGTCCACGTCGGCATAAGTGGGGAATTTTACTTCGGCACTTCTGGGGAAAATTCACGCGGCATTGACACGGCTTTAGCGACGATGCGCTTCGAGACACCGCCAGGCCATCAGATACAGATTGATTTTGGCGAGAAGCGAATGGAGATCGGAGGCGAGAAAGTCCGCGTCTACATCTTCGTGGCAACGCTTGGCTATTCGCGTCGCACATACGCGACTGCGTTTCTCCACGACCGTCAGTCTGCCTGGTTCGATAGGATGGAGGTAGCGTTCAGGCATTTTGGCGGTGTCACAAGCGAGGTCCTTCTCAATAATGCGGCATTGGTGACGCGGCACGACGCGTGACCGCGAGGTCGTGTTCAACGATCGGCTGCATGCCTTCTCCCGCTATTTGGACTTCCGTCCTCGCGCGTGCACCATACCGGGCTCGAACCAAAGGCAACGACGAGCGAGGCGTCGGGTATGTGAAGCACAACGCACTTGCCGGACACAGCTTTGACAGCATGGAAGGCCTTCACCTGCACCTTGCGTGGTGGATGCGCACGGTTGCCGATCTTCGATGCCATGGCACGACAGGCGAACCACCACTTGAGCGCTTTGTTCGCGACGAAGCTGTGACGCTACGCCCACTAAATGGCAGGCCGCCATTTCGACAGATCCGAGAACTGCTGCGCAAGGTTCACGCCGATTGCGCCGTTGAGGTCGACACCAACGCCTACTCAGTCCCTTGGCGGCTCATTGGCGAGATTGTCGAGGTGACGATCAGCGGTGGCCAGGTCCGCGTGTTCCATGCGGGTCAGCTTGTCGCGAGCCACGCCGAGTCACACGGGCGTCATCGTCGCCTGACGGATCCTGCCCATTTTGTCGGCGTCAGCGGCTTCGGCATGCCTGTCAAGCAAGCCGCGCAGGCGGATCCGCCCGCTCCCAAGCTGCCCGAACTTCTTCGCCCACTGTCGGAATATGAGCGGCTGATCGGAGGACAATGGTGATGGCAGTTGATCATGACACGCTGATCGGTTGGCCGAGCCGGCTGAAGCTCACCGCCATCCGCGACCAGCTCGACAACCTTCTTGACGAAGCCTCACGCGCGGATCTCACCATTCGCGAGACGCTCGCATTCCTGTGCGAACGCGAGATTGCAAGGAAGGTCGAGCGACGCATCATCATGGCGATGAAGATCGCGCATTTCCCGCATGCACGAGATCTCGAGGGATTTGATTTCGAAGCGCAGCCCAGTATCGATCCGCAAGATCCGAGAACTCGCCACCGCCCGTTGGGTGGCAAATGGTGATGCATTGCTGCTGCTCGGTCCGCCTGGCGTTGGGAAGTCCATCTCGCGATTGCGCTTGGAAGAGAGGTCATCCGTCAAAATTACACGGTGTTGTTCACAACCGCGCAGGCATTGGTCGCAACGCTCGTGAGAGCACATGGCAAAGGACGCCTGGGCGAACGACTTGGGTTTCTCGCCAAGCCCAAGCTGCTCATCATCGACGAGCTTGGCTATCTTCCGCTCGAGCGCAATGCAGCCCATTTATTTTTCCAGCTCGTATCGAGGCGCTACGAGCGGGGTGCAATGCTCGTCACCTCCAACCGCAGTGTCGGAGAATGGGGAACAGTATTAGGCGACCCCGTCATGGCAACTGCTATCCTTGATCGGTTGCTGCACCACAGCCACGTCATCACAATCGGCGGCGACAGCTACAGGCTACGAGAAAAACGCCGTAGCGGGCTTCTACAGAAGTCCACTACCGCAGCCGGTATGGAGAGTAACTAACACCCC
Source organism: Ensifer sp. Root127 (assembly GCF_001425225.1). Lineage (NCBI taxonomy): Bacteria > Pseudomonadati > Pseudomonadota > Alphaproteobacteria > Hyphomicrobiales > Rhizobiaceae > Ensifer > Ensifer sp. Root127. The sequence continues at coordinate 7,383 of NZ_LMDX01000040.1, read as the reverse complement.
TTGGCGGACCAGATTTGCGTGTCGCCCAAGGACCAGTTCACGATGACGCTTGATATTCGCAGGCTGGTGGATGCTCGGCGAAGGTCGTTTTCCCCGCTCCCATGGGCCAACCACCTGCAGTGCGAAGTCGGCCGAAGTTTGGTTCGAGAGAAAATGACCAAGGTATTCCCTTGCGGCAAAGTTCAAGTCCACGGCACGTCTCCGTTCTAACGGATGGACCGGATGGAATTGCTTGTTAGCCCATACCCAACCGCTTACGCAGTTCCGTATTCTCCGCGCGCAGCTTCTCTGCGAGGATTTTCCGTAGCTTTAAGTTCTCTTCCTCCAATTCCAGGAGATCCTGCAAACCTGAGAGCGGCGAGTTGTCGCTTGTCGGCACGCTGGCGGGCAGATCCCCGTCGGGCTTAGTGACCGCTTCACTCACTGCTTTCTGCCAGATGTAGTAAGTTTGTTTACCAACGCCGACCTGTCGGAGCGCATCTTTCAAATTATGGGTACCCGAACAGATCATGTTGCTGATCGCACCAAGCTTTTCGGCGCGGTCCTCGTTCGTGTACTTCGCAAACTTACGCTTCGCGCCATCGGCAACTTTAGAAGCTGGCTTGGCTGCGTTCTTGTCTTTTAGTGTCCTCGTTTTGGATTTGCGCGCCCGCAAAGGTACCCCTGTTTGAGGCAACTTCAGCTCCGAACTGTTCTCATCCGACATGATTTTCCCTTGCAATTGTACAACCTGTTTTCCTTCGAAATATAGTCAACAGCCTGGTGCGAAGGTTACGTTTGGAAAAAGATGCGGGATTGTCCTAGATGACTCTTCAAGTTGCTGCGGCATGGGTAATCGCAAGCCTTCAGAAAAGGGGGGTCGGCTTCCTCTCTGTCACCGAAGCTATCGATACAAAGTCCGATATAGGTCTCCTGATCCTTTATGTTCTCGGCGCGGTAGCTCAATTTGAGAGAGCGTTGATCCGGGAACGAATTGCTGCCGGATTGGCCGCCGCCCGCGCCAAAGGCCGGCCACTGGGCCGCCGCCCATCTCTAGGTCCCGAACAGCGAGATGAAATCAGAGCGCGTATTGTCTGCGGAGCAGAGCGACCCGGCGAGTTAGCCAAGCGGTTCAATGTTCATCCGCGCACCATCAAACGGTGTCTTCTCGTGACCGACAAACGCTGCTGAAACTCTGTCACTTTAGAGCGAAACATAGGCCCGGATTAGTTGCGTTACCCGCGAGGAACCTGACGGCACCACCAATTGCAGGCTTCGGCGCCATCACGGACAAAGGCGAATCCTGGTACCGGCTCTCAACAATAGCAGACAAGAAGTGGGAAGAGGCCGAGCGAATGGTAGCCTGTTCGCCAAATGGAACGAAGATCCGGCGCCCGTCGCGGAACTCTCAACGGCTCCAGAGCGCAAAGAATTATTGCCGCGGCTATATCAGCGCCTCGCGGCCGCCTTGCGATGCGAGATCAAGAGGTCCGCCGAATGAAACAGCGCGGTCATTTAATACCCGTACCCCGCTTCATCCGAGCCAAGCGAAGACAAGGGAAGTCCACAGGCCTCGACAAGAGACCGGACATTGTGGTGCTTTGGCATTTCAGCTTCGAGAGCTTCGAACTGGTCGGATTGAAGGTGCATCGAGCACCATACGAGGAATCTGACCGGAAAGAATTTCTGGTTACTATCCTGAAGCTCAAGGATTCGGGTCATCATGTTCTCGACCACTCCATTGCGAGCCTCCAGGGCGGTCGCCAGGGCGGTCTCCAGGGCGGTCTCCAGGGCGGTCTCTACGCGAAAGTCGACAGCCATATCGATCAAAGGCTGGAAGCGTGCAGCAAATTTCTTTTCTTCTCTCGAAATCCTGGTTCTGCTTTCCATCGAGATCTTATCCATTACAGCGTTCTCCCTTTTCCGAAGAGAAGCCACCATGAAGCAAGTCACAAGCTTATCGGCACCGTCCAAGGTTCCGCGTCCGTAGTGCCTCTCGATCAGTTTCACCAGTTGACTGATAAAGTGCTGCTCCTCAGGTATCTCGCGTGCGAGGAGGCCAAGCATTGCATATTCGGGGAACCCGGTGGAAAGCATCTTCCAAGCGTCATGCATTCCAGCGTCGATAAAGTAAAATCGGTTCTGGAACGCCCAGTTGGCAACTCTCACTGCCGCCTCGGACGAAACCTTGCATTGCCAACTGACCTTCGTATCTCCAGTATAGTAGTAGATCTGGAAGAGATTCATCTTGAACTGGTAGTACGAGCTGATCAGGGAGGAATAGGTCGCCATCCTGCGGAGCATCGTAAGCTCGCGGTGCTTTGTCTGCTGCTCCACGTGCACAATGCGTTGGTTACCTAGATCAGCAACGAGATCGGTACGGAACGTGACCTGCTTGTCGCGGAATTCCTCACCCAGCCAAGTCAACCCCTCGCTCGTGTTAATTGAACCCGGGTCTTCCGAACCAGGTCCGAAGTCGACCTTCCGCGCGTCACGCCAGTCGCTCCATAGTCGCGCAAGGACTCCCGGGTGTTTCAAAAGCTCCTTCAACTCCGTGTCGTAGGGGCGAAACTTCTGTTTCGCCACTGCATCGCCCAAGAGCATCCGAAAGGAAGGTTCACGTCGTTCTTGTTTGGGAGTCTTGCTCATCCGTCATTTCCCGGCTTCACCTGTTTCGAATCCTCGGCCGCGTATGGCACCCGGCGGGTTGCGTTGAGGTTAAGGCGGCCCGCCTGCTCTGATTTATCACGGCAGCTGCCAACGCCCTTCCTTGTTGGAACAATCTTCAAGGAAAGGCTGCGTCATGAACCTCGAACAATTTATCGCCCAACGGAACGGCATTACCTTTTGGAAGGAATTCACCTTCGCCCAGTTGAAGTTCCGCGTGCCTTCTGGCGAAGTGGAACTGGCGGACAACGTCGTCTGGTTCGGAGAAACTGCCTTCATCATCCAGATGAAGGAGCGAGAGGGAGTGACCGAGGATCCTGACACAGAGCGCAGATGGTTCGACAAGAAGGTCCTGAAGGCGGCGGTGAAGCGGATCAAGGACTCGCTCCGGTTCCTCGATGAACGCGGGGGTATTCCAGTGGCGAACGTGCGTGGTCAGGAAATGACCATTGCGAAAGACCGCCTGAGGGATGTCCGGAAGCTCATCGTAAGCTTGGCGACCTCCTACCCGACGAGTGCCGGCAAACGCAGCTCTACGTCAGCCAGACTGTGGGATTCATCCACGTCATCGACCATGACAGCTAAGGCCACGTGCTTGAGCTTGTTGTCGCTCCAGAAGAAATCCGCAATATCTGAGCATTCAAAAGGAGTTGTTCGGCCGCCATACCCGACATCGTCCTCGTGATGATGTTGAGATAGTACTCTATCGTGCGGCGCCCACACATTTCGTGCGAACACGGCTCGCCCGACCGACTGTACCGACTGGCCCAATCTCAGTGTGGATGCGACGGATGAGGATTTCACCCACTATTGCAACCCGGAACTCATGCTGGTCAGGGCGAGCGCAAGCATTTCAGTGCCAAGAGGTATTTCAGTGCCAAGAGGTATCGTCAGGTGCGTGATCCGAACGACGTCGGCCGTACCGCCACAAGATGATCGAACTCGTGGCGCAGGGAGCCGTGCGAAGTATTCACCCGGGGTGCGGCTGTTCCAGCGCCGCCGGCGATTATATCAGGGTCGAAGATTCCGGACACATCTGTCGCAAACCGCCAACAACAGCGCCAGCGGCAGCGCCAGTTCCGGCACCTTGGGCTGCACCGTTATCAATGTCCGTGTGACGCAAGGAAGCGTGGTTTGAAACGACACTGATTTCCTCGCCGGTGAACCCAGCGTCTTCCAATTCTCCGACGGCGATCATGGCGTCGGAATAGTCATCGAAAAGTCCGGTGGCGGTTCTCATGCTAATCTCCTGTTAAGCGTAGTGACATATGCACTTCGCGAAGCTGCCAGCGTTGCGAACACTGATAGAAACGCAGCAGAGCCCGGCCTTTTGTGCATTTGCCTTGAACGCCGTCTGCATTGAGATCGAAATTGAAGTCGAGCACCTACTTCGAACATCAAGTGCACAGGCGTTACAGGCTTTCTAGATTTGGGCGCCGTCACAGTTTGTGAACGCGACAGTTCGGAGTAGTTCCGCAGGGTAAGACTCGTAGTGAGCGAGCTTCAAACACCCGCTGACGCAATCGTTTACAGAGCGACCAGGGTCCGGGCAAAGCAGGCGCCTGGGTCGGTTTCACCGCGAGGTTTATTCCCTGAACCGTGCCGCTCCAGATGAGCCATCTGGCCTCAACCCTCATTTCTTTGATTGCCAGAAGGCCCACGCTTGGGAACGGCGGGAGCCTGTTCCAAATCGTAGCAACGAGCGGGCTGACCTTTCGCGGGTACATCCTTGGCGCATGCAGAAAGGAATTGTTTTCATTTGCCAGCCTATACATGCAATTCTACGTTTAAAACGCAAAAGTCGAGTGTCGCCGTGTTGATAAAGCCTATCGCCCTAACGCTGGTCCAGCTTTTAGGATCAACCAATGAGCAGTTCATCATACCCTCATACCAGAGGCGGTACTCGTGGCGAAAACAACAGGTCTGGGACCTGCTAGACGACATACATTTGATTGAAGGCACTGACACGCACCTCCTCGGGAGTATTGTCTGCCTGATTGGGCCCCATAGCCCGGCTCTCAATGAACTAGATCTTGTAGACGGACAGCAGCGCCTAACGACGTTGTGTATCCTCTTGGAGTGCTTGCGAGAGCGATTTTTACAGCTCAACCAGACAGACATGGTGCACGATCTGACGCGTCTCCTTTCGGCACGTGCATTTGGGGGACCAAGCCAGTCAAAGATCAAACTGGAAACGTTGGATGCTGACGATTTCCGAACACTGGCAGGCAGCACGCAACTGAGTCCAGACCATCAGATCCGCAACCGCGCACTTCAGGGGGCATTTCTGCAGACGCGTGAATGGCTGAGCGATCTCGAAGAAGAACAATTGAGTCGCTTCACCTACAAGCTTTTAAATCAAACGATCGTTGTGCGTCTGGATGTCAGCGACGCTAAAGATGCATTCAAACTCTTCGAAACCATCAACGATCGGGGTCTAAAACTCAGCGCCACGGATCTGATAAAGAATTTCATGCTCGGAAACGCAGCCCGCCTTGGGAGGACGGAGCTCGATGACGCGAAGAAGAGTTGGAGCAAACTGACGGCGTATCTTGATGGCGTGGATTCAGATGCGTTCTTCCGATATTTCCTGATCGCCAGATTGCATTCGCGCCTAACCATGTCAGGTGTGGTGTACGAATTCCGAGCCTACTTTATGAATGAAGTGGCCGAGGCTTCACGACTCCCTGATCGTCACCACTACTCCGACGACGAAGAGACGGATGAGGAAGATCTGACAGACGATGACGCTGCGGATGAAAACGCGGAAGTCACAACCCAGTGCGGCGCCCAGTTGAGCTTCAAGGATTTCCTGCAACAACTTGTCAGCGCCTCAAAGGCTTATGGGGAAATCGTACGCGCCGCGACGGGGATCCCGAAAGTTGACAGGCACCTTCGGCACTTGCGTCAGATTAAGTCAGCGCAATCCTATGGGTACCTGATGCATCTCCGTGCGGGTGGCACAGATGAAAAGACATTCGTCAGTATCCTGAAACTCACCGAAAACTTCATACTTCGTCGCCACGTATGCCGAGAGCGAGCAAACGAGACGGAAAGCCTGTTCGCCAACCTTTGCGCCGTAGATCCCCTTGATCCGTTGCCGGACACCATGACCGCCTACCGGGAAGCATGCCCGGCCGACGACAAATTTCGTGATGAATTCATCTCTGCCCAGTTTACGTCAAACATTCTGGAAAGGGCGCGGTACTGTCTGGAGCAACTGGAATTGTCTAAGCACGGTAACCATCTTGAGCTTGGGGTTCTTGGAACGGATGCAGTGCACGTCGAACACATCATTCCTAAGCAGATAAAGTCGAAGAAGAGCAGAGACGAATTCGGCGACTGGTCTGCCTATCTCGGCGAGCGCTCATTGAGCCGACATCCGCAATACGTCAACCGTATCGGAAACCTGACACTATTTGCGGGCAGCTTGAATATTGTCGCCTCAAATAACCCATTCACATACAAGAAGAGTGGGTACAGCCAGTCGTCAATTCTGCTGACGAAAGAGCTCGCTACTGAGAACGACTTTGGTTTTAAGGAAGTCGAGGCCCGCTCCGCAATATTGGCCGACCGCGCTGTGGTTCTCTGGCCCGCGCCATAATTGAAAGTTTGCGAACCTCCTGCAGTCAACTCCGGCACGAAACGGCCTTGCTCCGATGACAAATAGAACGGCCAAAGGCCTCCGCGGTTCCTGGTTCGCGTCGGTGGAGGGCAAAGAGACATCTTTGCCCTCCACCCACAAACACTGGCTCACACAATTGAATTATCACGACCCGTTCGAAATTGTGACCGGTGGCCCCACCCAAAAAACTCCACGAGTACGTCCAGGCGATCGAGGACCTAAAGAAGGTGGTCCTGACGAACGACATTGTTCACCGAAATCTCGCGGGCGAGGTGTCGGGCTTTACCCGGACTGACTATGTGGCGGTCTTTTCCGTCTCCGATGTCCGGTATGAAGGAGGTCAAAGCCTGAGGTTTCGCTTAAATGATCGCCTGTACGGCCTGAGTTGAACGATGGCAGACTGTGACGCATCGGTCTGAAATGCTTTGCGGGGCGGCATGGTCCGGCTAAATCTGGTAACTTTCGAGCCCACTACATTCTGCTATACGAGCTCCGAACAGTACCACAGGCCGCGGAGTCGCCGAGTTGAACGAAAATCAATGGGACAACCGATGCATCGATCCCGCCGTTGATCTGCTTACGGCTTTCGCCCATCCAAAACGTTTTCTGATCTTGGAGTTGCTTACCGAACGCGAACTCTCAGCGAGCGCGTTAGCTCGTAAGATGGGCATTCCTCAGTCCAGCTTGTTCAGACATCTGTATCGACTAATTGAGCTCGGCGCGGTCATATCAATTAGGACGAAGAACAGAACCTTTTTTGGGATCTCTTGTGACAATGTACCGCGAGTCCTGCACGCGAAGTATAATGGGCGACCTGAACAACTACTGCCAAACGCCGCCCGGGTAAGTCATATCATATCGCCCCACGTCCGGTCCGCAATGCACCAGCCTGCAGTCGCAACGGACTACGCAGCATGCCGTCGGCCCCCAAATTTCCCCTAACTGTTAGGCCGGGACTGGCGATCAGCGCCTCCAAGGAGCGCTGTATGTGAACCACCAATCCCGCGCCGCTCGTAAGCGCCCGATTGGCACCGCCTGCCGGATAGCGCCTTGATGGCCTAAGACACGTGTTTAGCGACGTCGTTTGCGACGTGTCTTAGGCGAGGGTATGG
>NZ_LMDX01000039.1:0-18518 GCF_001425225.1 Ensifer sp. Root127 | reverse complement strand
GATGACTTTGGAACACATGCGCTCTCCGATCAGCAGCGCTTCCACCTCTTCGAAATCGTCGAGGAGCGCTATCAGAGAAAATCCACCCTGATCACAGCACAAGTCCCCGTGGCAAGCTGGCACGACCTTATTGCCGACAGCACCGTCGCCGACGCCATACTCGACCGCATCGTGCACAATGCTCACCGCATCACCCTCCGGGGCGAGAGCATGCGAAAGCAAAAAAGCGCTCCCCTCTTGACGGCTGCAGAAAACGGCGAAATCAATCAACCCTGATGGTAACCAGGCTGCCGAGGACCAACCTCGTCAAACTGTCCGGACTTTAGTGAAAGCGCCGTCCGGGATTTAGCGGAATCACTGTCCAGCTTTTGCGAAGCGCGCANCGGAACAAGAGGCCAGCCGCCGGCCGGATCTTCCAGTTGCCACCGAGCAGATGGTAACCAGGCTGCCGAGGACCAACCTCGTCAAACTGTCCGGACTTTAGTGAAAGCGCCGTCCGGGATTTAGCGGAATCACTGTCCAGCTTTTGCGAAGCGCGCAGTCATAGATCGAGGCAAGCGCCAAGAGCCGACGAGCTTGGCTGGCATCCTTTGTCTGTCGGGCCAAAAGACGCAGCCTCTCCCCATCAAAATCCGCCCGTAACGAAACCGCTGAACCCATCGCAAACCTCCTGTTTGCACCATCGATTCAGATTCGTCGGCTTTTGGGAATCCCGTGAGTCAACATCAGTGAGGATTGGTATCAGGAGTTCCGCGAGGCTCTCGCTGATCCGACCCACGAGCGGCACGCCGAACTCGTCGAATGATGGGGCAGAAAAGATTACAATCCGGAAAAGACCAACTTCGCCGAACTCGACAAAGCCGTCGACGAACTGGCCGCAAAGTGGGCCCGCAAATCACGCCGAAAAGTCTGAAAGTCCTTCAGACTGCGCCTTTGCCGCATGCTTACGCTCCAGAGCTAGCCGCAGACATAGAAACTCACAGTTTGTGAAATTGCTTGTCTGCAATATCCAACGAAATCGGCGGCTTGTGCTTCGCAGTCATACCGCGCGATGTTATTCGCCGTGAAGGAAGGTCCCTTCACCCAGGCGACGCTTCCCAGTCCTCATGGCGCTAATCGGTGGCACCTCAAATCTGGAAAATTCCCCTGGCTTTCGAAGGACAAAGTCAAACGAAATTTTGTAACAGTAGGTATCCAGAGTCTCCAGCTCACAAAGATCGGCCAGATGCTCATCATACAGCCGCTGAATGAGCGCAGGCGTCGGATTCCATTTATGGCCATACGGCGCGTCGTCGTTGCGAGCATCCCAAGTGTATTGCCAATGCGGCACAACAATGCCGACACCACCGCCTGGTTTAACTATATCTAACCAATGCTTGAGCACTTCAACGGGTTCTTCCACATGCTCAAGCATGTGTAGCGCGACGATGTAGTCGACCGAATTTGGCTTGAATGGTAGATCATTCGACAATGCTAGAAAGGCGGACTCGCAGAGCTGGCCGTGCTCACCAGAAGCTGATCCGAACAGGCCCTTTCTCATTATGTCAACTGGTAGAAGGTAGGGTGAAATGGTCCGAGCACCGCAGCCGATGTTCAAACCCTGTAGCTGAGAGAGTTCATAACCTCTGGGAGCGGCGGCTAGCGCCGCATCCTCCTCGGCCTTAAGAACAAGCGAAACCTCATGCCCAAGGTAGAGGACAAGCTTGCCTGTCTTAAGTGCGAAATACTCGCGCTGTTCCACGGTGTACTTGGAAAACAGCTCAACATTGAACTCGCTCGTCAGATCCTCTGACATCTGGGAGAAGAGAGAAGATATTTGCCGATCGCTCAAAGGTGGCTGATTGCGCCACTGTGCAAGTACCCGCCTCAGCATTCTGCACGCTCCCCACACATCACGTGGCACCATTTAACCTCTGACACACTTGCACATCGAATAGGCTGCGCCGTTCCCTTTGTCGAGCACTTTCCCCACTAGCCCAAAGTGCAGCTCCAGCCAGGAAGTGCTTCAAGCAACCAGACGGTGGGTGGGATGGTGACGATCCTAGACATCGTGACATCAATGATATCTCGAACCGTCGCCAACTCGCTGAGCAAATGGAAGCGCAATCGCGGCAACAGATACGTTCAGCCCCCCCAACCATAGGCGACTGCCGCTTCCTAACGTGAACTGAGCTATGGTTTTACACCTGGTAACCAGATGCATCGACGAGATGCCTTTATAGTCAATCTGGTTTACATCAGATAACGAACAGCCGATGCCCATAAAACTCAGTCGAACCCCAGAGAGGGTTTTGGTCGTGAGACGTCGTGAAGCGCTCGTTACCCCCCACGTCGGGTGCACGCCGGGCGAACTCCATAATAGCTTTCTTATACGTATCTACTGCTCGCAAAGGGCACATGAACAGCTTGTTCGAAGTAAACAGAAAGGGCGCAAGGTTGGGCTTGCGCTCGAGGAATCGGCCCACCGCTTCAACCACGCCAAGGCACTCGGTGTTCAGGAAATCGTCCACTGAAATTATGCCCTGGGGATGCAAGTTGTCATAAACGATCTGAATATCCCATCCGACGTCAGCGGCATAGTGCGATCCATCAATGCTTGCGAAGCGGCAGCGGCCACCGAGCATGCCCGCCAACTCTGTCGAGTTAACATCTGTCGAGTACGCCTTGATGAACTTCAAGAGCTTGTCATCTGCTCGAGTCCTCATAGCTCCGGCAATCTGATCCGGCGTGAAATGCTCGAAGGGGTCGATTGCAAGAACCAGCGAACCTGTTGTGCGTGCGTCGTCGTAAATCACTGACAAGTATTTACCGCCGTACACGCCAATTTCCAGCAGCGAGCCCTCGACTGCCATCTCGACTTGCTTCGCCAACAATTCGGCGGTGACACGACCGGCATACGGTATCATCCATCCAGGGATTCCATCTGTTGTATCTTGTAGATATTCAAGTGTTGATGAACGGATCACGTAGTTTGCTCCCCTTGAAGCTAGGTGAACGCCCATGTAATCGCACGTCGATTTTAACTTCAAGCTGGGGCTGTGGTGCTTATTCTTCTTTCTCGGCGATTTGAGGTTAAAATTGCCGGTCCACTCTCAAACGGACGCCGTGCGTCGGTCTGTCCCTGTTCGTACTTTCGGGACCGTAATATGATCGAGTACTTCAAGAGCGCGTCGCATCCTCACGCCAACGAAGTCGTGACGAATGCGGTTGATCATGGACGGCACAGCATCGAGAGCAGCGACTTATTGGGCACCTGTTGGCACCTCAGATCGATTAAGCATCCGGCACTTGCGACCAGTCCGCGAAGAGTTTTCATGGCTCAAGCAACGGCTTCAAGAATATCATCCAGCGAAACGTCAAAACGCTCTTCCCATGAATCAGAACCGCTAACATTCTTGCCACGGATTTCATGGTAGCGCTGCTCGCGATGTACCGAGAGGAAATAGAAGAACGTGTCTGGCATGGCAGCTGGTGCCAAGTTGACTATCTTCGCACCCGTTTGTGCGAAAACCATGTTCGTCAAGCCTGCCCCCATTACTCCAACAACAATGTTTGCATTGAGGAAAGCGCGAATCTGCTCCTCGAATGTCATACTGCCTGGGTGAACGATCTCGAAGCCGCGGACCGCCAATTCTCTCTCGATAACGTCTTCGTTCGCAAGAGTTCGATTTGCTCCCCTCCGAGAGACAAAAATTTTTCCCGCTCGTTCTCCGCGCATCCCCTCTGTCAGGCGCTTGATCTCACCAACGACAAGCGGCGACATAAATACGCCGTGGTTTGTGGCACCTGATACAACGATAAGTTCTCTGAAGAAATACAATGATTCCTTGGCGAGCTCGTAGCGAGGCGTAGTGACCAGTGAATCCGCAATTTTCAAAGAACCGTGCACCGTCAGGCGCATCGCTCCCTCCAAGAGAGGTATAGCAAGGCCAGATACATGACAATGAGATCGCGCGATACCGAGCTTTGGTAGTATTTCGATTAACCAGTGACCATAGTTGCTGTCACCACGCTTTCTCATGAGCAAACAAGAGGTATCGATTACTGTCGGACTGCCACCCTTAGCTACGTGTTCGACTGCTTGTTCTTGCTCAGGCAAGGAGTGCTGCGTGACCGTTTCCGCAATAATTCTGCCGTCCCGCGTCAGAGCAAGTCCTTCGGAGGTCACAAACACGTCAAAAACCTTGTCAATCGTAATATTGCTCGCTGGAAAGTTACGGGTGTACCAAGCCGGCGCCATAGCAGAGTGGCACTTCAAGGGGATAAAATCCAAATGCGTCACCTTCGGCGGGGACGCGAAGAATGGTGGCGATTCCTCGGTTGCGACGGCCACATGATGGATATCGCGAATACTTACAAGTTCAACCATTCAGCCACGATTCTCCCCTATCTCGGGCCATTAGTATTTGATGGCTGCCATTTTTCAATGACCATTTGCGAATTGCTGAACCGTCGCGGAAAACGATGGAGCGGCGCCTCCAAGCTTTCGAAGGCAGCGCTATCTAACATCCTGCTCCACACTCGAAAGAACCGCGCGCACCCATATATCCCTCGCCGACCGACGGCAACTTCTCCGGTGACAACTTAGAGTCCCCAATTTGCGCATGGTGCGAAGCGCCAAGGACGAAGTTCCACAGGCAGCCAACGCGAAGGACATACAACATGTTGCTCGGAACGCCACGAGTATCCCGCGTTGTGCCCGATCTTTATTTCGGGCCCGATCGGGCCGCCGAGGCTCTAGTCGCAGCTGGATGAAGATTCAGGGGCAGGTCAAACATAAGAGAGCCGCGGTGGGCAATGTCACAGATGATTACGTCGCTGTAGCCGTTCGTCAAAAACGCATCATTCCAAAACCCACGCGACTTAGCGCATCGAGGTGCCAGCGCCCAGGTTTGATACCAAACCGTTTTCCTTGAAGAACTCCGAAAAGCCACTTAGATAGTTGGGGTATTTCCTCTCGAAGACGCCAACATCACACATCTCATATAAAACCTGCCAATCAATTCCTCTGTCGATATCAATGTCACTTACCCTAATAAACGGCACACCAAGGGTCACAGCCATCTCCTCGGTCCTGGAATCGTGGGCAATGAGAAGTGTTGGCGTCCCTGCCAGAATAGATGCCACACAGCCGTGTATACGCGTTCCGACCACGAAATCGCGCTGGCTAAGATAAGAAACCCACTGCTCTACGCCAAAGAACAACTTCCCATTCTGGCTGAGGAATTTTGCAACGATTTCATGCTCCAGCCCGCCGTACACCTCATAAAGTTCGCGTGTCATCGCCTCTGTGACAGTGTCGCCGATAATGGCCGCCATATCTGGTGTTTCAGATTGCAAAACAAGGTCGTGCTTTTGCCGAATAGCAACTCGATAGAGATGCAAATTCAATCGATGCTCTGGCGTGTGTTGCTGACGCAGGAAACCTAAGTCGTGCCGCGTCGAATGAAGTGTCAGCTTCTTTGGAATGGACGTTTTCTTCTCCACCGAAATGGGAGCGCCGTAATGCCAAAGCAATGAGGGACAACCAGTCACCCGAACATTCTTTATGCCATAACGTTCCAAGACATGGGCAGAAAAGTCTCCCCTAACAGAAATGGTAGCGCTTGTATCCGAGGCGATTCTGACCAGACGTTCCGTGCTTTCAGTTAATTTTGGGATGACAGAAGCATTCGGTGACTGCGCGCCAATACCCACAATAATCACGGGTAGCTGCGTTTGTTCGATCAGCTCAACCAAGGGCGTCATGTCGAAGCTTGACGAAAGCCAGTTGGCCGCCGACACGATAATGCCATCATGGCGTTCCGCGACCTCTTTGGGGTCGAAGCTATAACCTGATGCGTACGCTTCCGTCCGAACAATTCGGTGCAAAGCGCAGGTAAACAATAGATTGCCGGTGTTTCTGCCGACCTTTTGCATGAGGTCGCTCAAGTTGCCCCTTACATCGATATCCTCGTAAGGGAAAAGGCTCACAAAATATGGGCGTTTCATATGCTAGTTACTGTCCTTATGGCTTTCTACGGTTACTATGGAGGTTATGCTCACCGCAGAATAGGCGGCTAGGTCGTTGTTTTTCATTTGGATACCGCAAATGAGATGCCACCGTTCATACCCAGGTAACGCTAACTCAACCTCAATGCTGTCCTTCTCTTGTAAGAGCACTTCAACTTTACCTTCGAGGGACTCTAATCGATTTAGATCAATTCTATCGTTCTCAGCGATCGCCAATGTAGCGCATACATGTGCAATATTTATTTCACGCGCGCCGACAAATTTGAGTTTGACCTTAGCAGTCGACGCTCCTAATGCAACATGCTCGAAAGATCCAATTGAGGCCCACACTGGACCTAGTGGGTGCGGCTGAATGACAACGCTACCGGTGTGCTTGTCAAAATAGACGAACTCACCTTGTACATAATTGTCGTCCGTAGGTATTCGTTCGGAGAGCTGCTTGTCGAGGGGCAGTATTTCTATGCGTTTTCCTTCGGGCAGGAGGATGCTAATATCTGGTTCAGATTCAGTAATTGCTTCAACATCTTGAGAGAAGCGCGGCAAGTTCTCTGCTATTGCTCGCCGGCTTGCGCCTGAGCAGGAGCCTATGGTGGAATAATAGAGCGCGGTATAAGCAGAAGATGCTTTCTCTTCGCTGAAGAGCGCCCTGTATCGCATACTGGCATTTTCGGCGTGAAGTTCGCGCAATGCTGGTTTATCGATATATTCGATCATGGCGGCAGCTAGATCGTGCGCAAGTTGTATTCCATCGACCTTTGGAAGGATGACGCCTGCGGGAATCGGTCCCCTCTCGATCATATTGGCGATCTCACCGCGTTCCGACCCGATGACGGGCAATCCGCTGGCCAGATATTCGACGACACTATTTGGCAAGCTTTCGGAAGTAAATCGAGATGGAAGTAGCCCGACGTGGCACTCACGCATAATCTTCATTGGGTTGGGTTCATGGCCAGTGAATGTAACCTTCTCGGCGAGACCCAACTTTGATGCCTGGGCCCGCGCGGTGTCATAAAACGGACCGTCACCTACGAGCAGCAATTGACTTTGACCAGGACGCGTCTTTTCGACCAGCGCCAAAGCCTCTAGTGCCGTGTCCCACCCCTTTTCAGCAATGGCCCGCGAGGCCAAGACGAACTTGATGACAGGTGGGTTCTTTTCGGCCTGTTTAGGTTGAGCCGGATCGTTGGGCAAGCAATTGTAGATCTGTTTCACGGGCACGAATGGCAATAGGCCAAGTGTCCTAGCTCCAACGAGATTTTTGGCGCTTAGATATGCGATGCCATTTATCTTTTGATAGAACTCTCGTACGAAAGGCCAAAATTGGGGATCTGAACTCGGCGCCGAGAATAAAAACTCTTGGCAGCCGTGCAGCGTCGTGACCCACGGTAAATCGATCAGTTCTTTAATCTGTATCGCTAAGCGATCTGCCCACCAGATGTGCGAGTGAATGAGATCGATCTTCAGTTCCAAAAACTTGTCTGCAAGCTGCGGTGCGAGTGTGTCCCGTTCGCTGCCAGAAGTGTCAATTAGGCTCACAGATGGCCAGTCAGAGTCAACAAAATCGGACTTTATCCAGGGCCGCGCATTAACGAGAAAAACATCATGTTTCTTCGACAGAGACGCGGCGAGACGAAATGCCGCAATCTGGCCGCCACCAACACCAAAATCGCCCACGAGTACGGCAACACGTAGTCTCTGCGCCATTTCAGTGTCCTTCAACTAAACCAACAAGCATTTTGAATGCGCGGGAGTATCGCGCATTCTTGGCAATTTCCTCGGCCATTTCAGGCGTTCTGTGCCTCTGATATTCGCTTTCAATTCGTCGAATAAGTTCGCGACGACGTTTGAGCGAAGCCATCTCAGACGGCTCATTTAGAACAGCTTTCGCAAACATCAGTAGCTCTTCGAGATAGGCTTGGTCTTTTTCCGATTTCGAAATCACGCTTTTTCCATGGCGCCGATGAAAGTTAAGCACCTCCGGGATGAACGCAACCTTACCTTTGTGTGCGAGCCGGAAGTAGAACAACCAATCTCCGCAAGCTCTATACTTTACGATCTCGTCCATGATAGGCAGGGCTGCACTCCTGCGAACAATAACGGCACTCGCATTTGGGATCGTGTTGCGGCTGGTAAGATACTCCGAAGCAAAGAATGATCCATCCATCTTGAACGAACGCTTCCAAAGCGTTGGGTCCACATCCGCGAGATATTGGTCGTAGTTGAAGTTCAGCCGCTCGGAGTTTTCGCCAACCGGAACGGAGTGAGCGTACGCCAGGACGACATCCGGATCGGAAAAGACTGGTGCAAGTGCCTCAATGAAATCCAAACGGCAGAAGTCGTCCGACTCGGCAATCCACACCAAATCATTTGTGCACTCATAGATTCCTTTGCTCCATTGAATGAACGGAGATCCACTATTCTTTGCCGCGAGATCAATCTTCCATACCAGTTCACCTTCATCACAATACGTTTTCAAAAAATCCCGACTTTCGTCGGTCGACGCATCGTCAAGCAGGATTACCTCCTGCGGAGGCACCGTTTGATATTGTATGCTGGCAAGTCTTGCTTTTAAGAAGCTACCTGCATTGTAGTTTGGAACGACCACAGAGATTTTCGGCGGGTTTCGAAGTAATGTGGCTCGAAGACCGGCTCTGGATATCCCCCCGACTTGCGCACCAGGCATGATTAGGCGGCAGACTTCGTCAACGTAGCGCCCGTAGTCGAATTCCTCCGCTATGAAGTTAGGCGCGTTTTTTCGCACCATAGCCTGAAACTCGATATCTTTGAGGGTACGGAGAAGCTCATCCTGCATAGCTCTAGTATCTAGATAATTCACCAGCCTGACGAAGCCGGTTTGACCGAGATCCGCGATACCACCCGCATCTTTGAAAGCTATCACTGGTGTTCCGGCATCCAGGGCCTCTAAAACAACCGTTGGGAAGGGGTCCTCACGCGAAGTAAGGAGGAAGGCGTCAGCGGTTAATAGCGCACGATTTACTTCAGTCGTGAACTGCATCAAGTGCAATTGTCCCCTCCAGCCGACATTAGCCATTTGCGCAAGGATGCCCTTCCGCATGTCAGTCTCGATATCACCTATCCAGACAAAGTGAACGGTTTTGTCCACAAAGTAGGTCTGTTGGGCGATCAGAGCGAACATGTCGATGCCTTTTCGCTTATCGCCATATCCCACACCAACGACTACTTTTGCATCGTCGGGGATTCCCAATCGCCTCCAGTACAGCCTTGGCTCATCATTGATCGCATTCCGGTCAGAAGAATGCAGCTTACGGTAGCATCCTTGAGGCAGGATTACGGCCTTGTTGCCCGGCGTGGGGGTTATCCTATCGGTCTGATTTTGGATCTCTTTCGACGCGAAAACGACAACATCTGCAAATTGCGTGATGGCTCCAAATAGATCACTGAGACCGGATTCTAAGATAATATTAGGTAGCTCATGGACTAGGCTGACAACCGTAAACCCTTCATCCTTCATCGACTTGATAACCGAGCCGGTGACCACAGTGTTTGTAATGGCGCGCCTGTAACCTCGAGCATGGAGACCTTTGAAAAACTCTATACATTCAGGCCGGCTGGCGAATGCCCTGTCTTTGACGAAAGTAGGAGCAACGCGACGATACTCATCGAGCAAAGGTCCCCCACCCAGAAGCAGAATTGTTAACGGCACGCCGCGCGATCTAAGTACTCGCGCGAAATGCAACAGGTTGATCTGCGCACCGTTCCGCTCAGCGTCATGTCCGATCAAGACAATCGGCTCGCTTTCGTAGGTGCCTGCGTGTGGAAAAACAATTTGATTGGGATGAAGACTTGGAAGATAAGCCGCAGCCCGACCCCGATCCTTCGCGCGCGATGTCGCCAACAGAAATGAATTGCCATAGACTGTACAGGGTTCAAGGACGCTGCCCTCTGCCCATTCGTTCCACGCGTTAATGAAGACGAGTTGGTCGGTTGAAGTGTTGTCCGACCTGACATGGGCTTGACGCGTCAGTTCCGTTAGCCATTCCTCGTAGAGAAACGGAGATGGTCGGTGGAATACGGTCGCTGCCTGCTTGCGTCGCGCGGTGTTGTCCCAGGCGCACATAAGTCCTCGATGAAGTCTGTATGGCTCGTCTGGACGCGAGAGTGCATAATTCACAACATCTTCATATTCATGGACGAATCCTTTGAATTCCGGGGAAGTGACGACTTCTCCAGCAATGTTTCTTGGTAATGGCCCATAGTGATGGAGAAAGTGAGGAGGAAACTCAACGGCCGAATCAAAGCCGAATTCCCTTACGTCATTTAACCCGAAGGACTGGACTGCGGCGAGATGCAGTCCAGGAAGGCCAGCCTTTATCGCCTCAGCGCGCCACGCCTGGGTTGTTTCGTTCGCGTCTTGCAAACGGTCGGCGCGGTAGATTAGCAGAATCGGCTTTCCATCAACCCGCAAATAGTTTGGGGAGGTCAGAACAGGGAGGACATCATGAATGAACGCGACGTCACTAGCGAGATCGTGTTCCTGCGAGATCAGAATATCGTTTTCTTGGCCATCCCACCTTCGGCTCCAATTTTCATTGGCCCAGCAGATGCAAAATGGGAAAGGATCAACCTTTTCTTGCATGACGTCATCTAAGGGTCGATTGAGAAGTCTTCGTCCGTTGAACCAGTAATAGTAGTAACAGAAAGCATCGATGCCATGTTTGCGCGCCACGCGGAATTGTTCGTTGCGCGTTTCCGGTACCCGCACGTCATAAAAGCCCATTCCTTTTGGGAGTCTAGGTTGTTGATGCCCGGGAAACTGCGGGGTGGCCGTGGTTACATTTGCCCACTCGGTGAAACCTTTCCCCCACCAATTGTCATTCTCTTCTATCGGATGAAACTGTGGGAGGTAGAAGGCAATATACCTAATCATTGTATTCTGCTCTTTGAAAACGACTCTAAAGTTCGAACTATTAAGAGTCTTGATCTCATCGGTTGGTGATGCACCTGATGGCTCTGCGCTCGTTTTTTCCATAGAGGACATAGTGAACTAAAGGGTTCATTCCGGAGCTTGCGACATCACTGTTGCAGTCGATGTAAAAATCGTTGTTAAAGTAAAAAGATGGATTTCGACCTTCTTTCCACCCATAAAGAAGGTAATGCTCGACAGCGTCTATACCGGAGTCCTGCACATCTTTGTTGTTGTTTAGGTACCAATCACTGTCAAACAGCAAATTTGATTTCAGTAGATTCTTTAAGGAAATATCATCCAATTTAAGCTCCATTGTAGACATAAGTCGATCAGTGACAGTTTCGTCATATGGACTGAATCTTTTTTGTCGGGGGGCATTTCTATGCGGACAAAGCGCGCCTGTCCAGTATGTGAATGTAACGGCCCCATAAATGACGGGACAGGATCTCCCACTTGCTGTGCGAGGTAATGTGCCCATTATGACCAGTCGTAATTCTAAGATAGAAGTCCTGTGCGGCCCAGAGCGGCGGCGTCGCTGGTCGACCGCCGAGAAGCTTGCCATCAACCGAGAGACCCGGATGCGACAGTCAGCATTGTTGCTCGGTGTTATGGCAACCAGCCGAACCAGTAGTTCACCTGGCGCAAGCTCGCTACCCAACGTGCATTGACGGCAACCGCGGCAGAAGAGGATGTCGTTCCGGCATCCGGGCGCCCTTCAGCACTAGGTCAAAGAGCTGCAGCGCTTGCTCAGCAAGAAGACGATGGAAGGCGAAATTCTCAAAGAGTCGCTTGAAAGTTAGCTTCGGTGTTGTTCTTCACGGCTCGAAAGGCGATGGACCGTACCTCCTAGCTAAAAGGCCCACGATATAGTCGGTGACTTTGTCGCGATTACTTGAAACAAGGCGCCATCCAAAGTCCCGATTGCGGGATATTGCATAGCCTGTAACAGCTTCGACGCGACGCCATGTGAGCCGGCGGCGCTTTGTCACAAGCGAGTGTAAGCCAGATATATCGCCCGCTGCGCAGTAACTGAAAAGCTCCTCGAGCGCTTGTGTGCTCGCGAAGAGATCGATAGTTTCGTGTTGTGCTCGAGGGACTTTGATGAGATGAATCGGGGGATATGCATCCGCAACAAACCGCGCCGACCAAGAGTCCCCTTCCTGATAGGGATCATAGAAAAGGTAAGCGTTCCCTGAGACATCTAATGAAGTGATACCAGTTTTCGCATGGAGAGGTTCTATGAAAAAACTGCGATATACCCCCCCAACGTCATCATCCGGGTCAATTGATGCCTGTGGAGAGAGAGCAATCACTGTGTCTGCGTGCAGCGACTTGCTATACTTAAGTGCAGCGTAACCTCCCATCGAGAACCCGTATATGAGGACGCGCTGGAACAAAGCGGTTGCGTTTGAAATGCTGTCCAGGACCGGTGCCATGATTGACGGCGGATACCAGACGTTTCGCTTTGAAACGATGCCGATAGCTGAGAGGCCTAACTTCTCGAGCGGTTGCGATCCCCAATAGCGCCGGCCGGCCGTGGGGAAGTCCATGTGAGCAAAGCTGATAACAATGGTGTCTCCACCGCGTCCGTCGAAGTGGGTAATAATTTCATCGTCTTCGTAAATGATCATAGATAATGCGTTTCTGTCACTCGGTGGCACAACGGGACCTGCGTGATTTATCTCGCTTCGCAGAATAAGAACAAGAGATTTTTCCTCAATGTTCGCTACGAGGGAACAAAAACAGCAATGTCAGGCTGTCCACTTTATGGTCCACAATTTTTTTCTGACAAGATAGGCGAGCTCATCGTCAACGAAGGTCGGCCATGAAGATTCTAAATGCTAATCTGCAGTTCGAGCAGATCTGCAAAACGAGCGAACGCAGTATAACGCAAAACCATCAGCTTGGAGGTGAGGCGTTTTGGTAGTGCCTCGACTTTCGCAAAATTGATGACCTGAGATCCCTGATCTTCCTCCAAATTTTGGTAGAGCCCGTCATGCTGATGACCTGTTGCCCTTCAACTTCGCAAAAACTGCCACCGCCTGGTTCCCAACGCCAAGGCGATCCGTCTAATCGTCCGCGTCAATGTGCGGGGAAAATCGCGCTTACGAAACGACATCGCTGATGACGTGTCTTAGGCGAGGTATGGGATGCGTGTCGAAATTCTTGGTCAGGAACGGCGGCGGCGTTGGGGTGACGAGAAGAAGCTCGACATTGTCATGTCGGTTGGGCTCGACGGTGCGACGGTCACTGAGGTTGCGCATCGGCACGATGTGAGCCGGCAGCAGATTTACGCCTGGCGGCATGAGCTGAAGAAGAAGGGGTTGTCGCCGCCCACGGCCGATACGGTCTTCCTTCCCGTAGACATGTCCGCCATGGACGACGCCCCGCTCGTGCGTGAGGACGTTGCGCGCGCACCCGCACTGATCGAGTTGCGGTTGAACGATGGGCGCAGCCTTCGCTTCGACAGTGGGGTCGATGCCGCGGTCCTGACTCGGCTCATCCGAGCGGTTGAAGCAGCATGATTGGACCAGGAACCGGTGTTCGAGTGTATCTCGCCTGCGGGATCACGGACATGCGCAAAGGAGTTGAGGGCCTGGCTGCGCTTGCGCAGGATGTGCTACGCCAGAAGCCGACGGGAGGTGCAGTCTTCGCCTTTCGGGGACGGCGTGGCGACCGCCTGAAACTTCTGTATTTTGATGGCCAGGGCTTCTGTCTGTATTACAAAATTTTGCAGAGGGGGCGTTTTCCCTGGCCTTCAGCAGCAGATGGAACGGCCCGACTGACAACCGCGCAACTGGCGATGTTGTGGGAAGGGATTGATTGGCGACGTCCCAAATGGGGCGCCCCGCCGGCACGTGTCGGTTGATTTTATCCCTCTGAATCTGCTTGTTTTTATGGATATTCCTCCTGGCTTATGCTAGTCAGGTTCATGTCGAACGCGAGCCAAAATCTTCCCGATGATCCGGCCTTCCTGAAGGCGATGATCGCCGCCCTGCAGGCGGAAAATGCGAAGATGTCGGCGACGTTGCAGGCGCACGACCAATTGATCGGCGAACTGCGGCTGCGCATCGCCGAGCTGAAGAAACAGGTCTTCGGCAAGTCCTCGGAAAAGATCGAGCGGGAAATCCAGCAACTGGAACTGGCGCTTGAAGATCTCTTGATCGCTGCGGCGGAGAGCAAGACGGCGCCGATCTATGAAGCCGAGGAAGCCGGGTCGGCGATAGCCTCGCAAGACGCGCCCGCAAAGGTCACGCGCCGCCGGCCGCGGGTATCGGAAAAGGCAGCTCGCGAGCGAAAAGAACTCGATCCTGGCACCTGTTGCCCCGAATGCTGTGGTGAACTGCGCCTTGTTGGCGAAGACGTCAGCGAAATCCTCGACATGATCGCTGCGCAGATGAAGGTCATCGAGGTCGCTCGATTGAAGAAGTCCTGCCGCTGCTGCGAAAAGATGGTGCAGTTGCCGGCACCCAGCCGTCCGATACCGGGCAGCATGGCGGGCGCCGGTCTTCTGGCCTACATCCTGGTCTCCAAGTTCGACGACCATCTGCCACTGTATCGTCTGAACGAGATCTTCGCCCGCATGGGCGCCGATATCCCCGATAGCACACTGGTCGATTGGTGTGTCGTGCCATGCAGGTGCTCCAGCCGCTCGAGCGGATCGAAGCGGCGATCATGGGCAGTGACCTCCTCCATGCCGACGACACCCCGATCCGGGTGCTGGATCGTTCGCTACGAGACAAGGGATTGGGTAAAGGCGTGAAGAAAGGCAGGATCTGGACATATGTCCGAGATCAACGTCCATGGGCGGGTGCTGCCCCGCCTGGGGCGGTCTACTACTTCGCCCCGGACTGGAAGCAAGAACACGTCCATCGTCATCTCCGGCAGGCAAGCGGTATCCTTCAGGCCGATGGCTACAAAGGGTACGGAAAGCTCTATGAAGCTGGAGCAGATGGCGCGCGCCGCTTTCGGGAAGCAGCCTGTTGGGCGCATTGGCGCCGCGACTTCCATGATAACTGGACATCGAACAAATCCGAGATCGCACGCGAGGCTCTCGATCGTATCGGCGCGCTTTACGACATCGAACGTGACATTGCCGGTCAACCTGCCGATATCCGCCTTGCCGCACGTCAGAAGCACAGTAAAGCAAAGGTCGAAGCATTCCGCGTCTGGGCCGAAGCGCAACTGACCCGCATTCCAGGCAAGGGCGATTTGGCTCAAGCCTTCCGGTATGGCCTGAGCAGGTGGTCCTCGTTCTGCCTGTTTCTGGACGACGGTCGTGTC
This sequence comes from Ensifer sp. Root127, assembly GCF_001425225.1. Lineage (NCBI taxonomy): Bacteria > Pseudomonadati > Pseudomonadota > Alphaproteobacteria > Hyphomicrobiales > Rhizobiaceae > Ensifer > Ensifer sp. Root127. The sequence continues at coordinate 3,274 of NZ_LMDX01000039.1, read as the reverse complement.
GCCATCGACAACAATACCGCTGAGCGCGCCCTGCGTCCGATAGGCGTCGGAAGACGCAATTGGCTCTTCGCAGGAGCCGACACCGGCGCGGAGACCCTGGCGCGTGCCATGACGATCATCGAGACGGCAAAGATGAATGGAATTGACCCACAGGCCTATCTCGCCGACGTGCTCGACCGCATTCAGGATCACAAGATCAATCGCCTCGACGAACTGCTTCCTTGGCATTGGTCACCTGTCGCCACCATCCGCGCCGAGGCAGCCTAATGGCAACAATCGTAAGCGGTTAGCCGACCACGCTCGACTCGAAGTTCCACGGCATCAGAGCGTCGATATCCTGCGCGGGCCATCCGTTGGCCATGCGAACTAAGGTCTGTGTCAGCCAGGCGAGCGGATCGACGTTGTTCATTTTAGCTGTCTGCAAAAGCGTGGCGATCGTGGCCCATGTGTTGCCACCGCCTTCGCTTCCGGCAAATAGACTATTCTTCCGTGTGATCGTTTGGGGACGGATTGCGCGCTCGACGATATTGGAGTCGATCTCGATGCGGCCGTCACCGAGAAAGCGTTCCAGAGATTGTCGGCGGGTCATTGCATAGCGGATCGCTTCCGCGGTTTTGGACTTGCCAGAGACCTTCGCCAGCTCCTTTTCCCAGATGTCAAAAAGGTTGGCGACAATGGCCGCAGACCGCTCTTGTCGTGCGGCAGCACGGAGGTTGGCATCCTTTCCCCGGATCTCGTCCTCGACCTTCCACAACTCGCTCATCGCCTTCACCGAGGCTGTCGCGGCGTGATTGATACCACCGATATGCAGTTCGTAGAATTTGCGCCTGACATGCGCCCAGCACCCGGCCAACGTGATGGTTTCGTTGCTGCCGGCCTTGACCTGCTCTTTGACCATGCTCGTATAGGCGCCGTGCCCATCAACCTGGAGAATGCCGTTGAAGCCGCTCAGGTGACGGGCCACACAGCGCCCACCTCTGCTGTCTTCAAATCTATAGGCGACCATTGGTGGCCCTGATCCCCCGAACGGCCGATCATCACGTGCATAGGCCCACAGCCATGCCGTCATTGTTTTTCCCGAACCAGGCACCAGGGTCGGCAATGTCGTTTCGTCGGCAAAGACCCTTTCACCTGCCTTGATTTTCTCCAGGATGTAATCGGCCAGGATCTTGAGCTCGAAGCCGAGATGTCCCATCCATTGAGCCATCAAGGAGCGGCTCAGCGTCACGCTATCGCGCAGGTAGATTGTTTCCTGACGGTAGAGCGGTAGGCCGTCGGCGTATTTGGATACAGCGATGTAAGCCAGGAGCCGTTCGCTCGGAATCCCGGCTTCGATGATATGGCCAGGCGCTGGAGCCTGCAGCACACCGTCACGGCCCCTAAACGCGTATTTTGGCCGGCGGGTAACTATGACCCTGAACTTCGGTGGGATGACATCGAGCCGCTCTGATCGGTCTTCGCCAATCAAAACCTTTTCCAGCCCTCGGCATTCTTCGGGGATTTCAGGCTCGATGACCTCCTCAATGTGCTCGAGATGGGCGGCAAAGCTCTTGCGCGGGCGTGCTTCCCGCTTCGGCTTGTCTTTCCGTGACTGGTCGAGCTCGCTGTCGATCGCTGCCAGGCCGGTCTCGACTTCCTCGAACGCAAAGTCGATCTGATCGTCGTTGATCCCCAGTCGCAGCCGTTCCGAGCGCGTGCCTTTCTGAGCCCGCTCAAGCACTTTCACAATCGCAGTGAGAGTGGCTATCCGCTCGTCCGTATCCTTCTTGAGCGCCTCAAGCCGGGTGATCTCGGCTCGGGCAGCGGCGCCTTCTGCGCTCATGGCGACGATCATCGCCTTGAGTGCATCAACGTCGTCAGGAAGGTCCGAAGCAGAGAACGTCATAGCAGGAACTAGATCACAAATAGTGATCTTTTCCTAGCGTTTACAGTAACATGCGTGATATTTCTTGGATGGGTTCAGCCCGTCGAAAGCGGCCTCCTGATTGTCGCCGGGCGGATCTTCTTCCAATCCATTCCGGCCAGTAGGGCCATGAGCTGGGCATGATCCAGACGGATGCGCGCCGCCGTCGCTGCCGGCCAGCAAAAGCCATCTCCTTCGATAACTTTCGAATAGAGACAGACCCCGCTGCCATCCCACCACACGATCCGGACACGGTCCTTCCGTTTGGAACGGAACACGTAAAGGGCGCTATTGAAAGGATCGAGACCGCCATCCCTGACCAAAGCCATCAACGAAGCCGCTCCCTTGCGAAAGTCGACCGGTTGGCAGGAGACGTAAACGACAACGCCAGACGCAATCATGCCTTGCGCACCGCCCGTAGGATCTTGGCAAGATGATCCGGCTCGATATCTCCGGCCACGCGCACCACGACGTCACCCATGACGATCTCCACCGGTGAACTTGCAACAGCTTCGACGCGCGCAAAACTAACCCTTTCATTAGCCTCTTTCGAAAGGGGCACCACCGATCCCGAGGCCAATGCCTTGCGACGCCAACCGTAAAGCTGCGAGGGATCTAGCCCCTCAGCGCGGGCGATCGCTGATACATTCGCCCCCGGCAGCATTGTCTCCGCAATCAGCCGAGCCTTCTCAGCATCCGGCCAATCTCGTGGCTTGCGCCTCGTCCGTATTGGTGTCGCCGTCAGAACCTCAAAGGCACGAGCCTGATTCACACTGTCGCTCATAGGTTTCTCCGCATGATTCATGCCGAAAATGAGCGATCTTTCGATACCGCGCTACGTGGGATGGCCTACCCGCTTACCAACAATCACCTATGTCCGCACGCTCAAATATGTCGCCGAAATTCTCGGCGAGGATCCGGAGCTTCTCCGGGCAATCGTCTCCAACGATGATAACCTGACCTACGGCGTAACCGACCGATTGTTACCGCGGAGATTTCGCTTTGAGGCGGGCGATCAGCTCCTCGTCGTCGACAAAGCTGTCGAGGAAGTCGTTCCATTCGTCGGTTGAACGGCGGGCGTAGGAGAGCATCTGTNTTTGAGGCGGGCGATCAGCTCCTCGTCGTCGACAAAGCTGTCGAGGAAGTCGTTCCATTCGTCGGTTGAACGGCGGGCGTAGGAGAGCATCTGTTCCAATTCCTCCATGCCGTCGTCTGTTAGAGCGGTGACGGATTCGTCCTCCCCGTTATAGACGCTGATGATGCTGCCGTAGGTCAGGTTATCATCGTTGGAGACGATTGCCCGGAGAAGCTCCGGATCCTCGCCGAGAATTTCGGCGACATATTTGAGCGTGCGGACATAGGTGATTGTTG
>NZ_LMDX01000038.1:0-15787 GCF_001425225.1 Ensifer sp. Root127 | reverse complement strand
GGATTTACCTTATCGCGATAAACCGCACAGCGGTTTACGCACCGGATAAACCGCATAGCGGTTTACCGAGATGGCGCGGGGTGGAGCAGCCCGGTAGCTCGTCAGGCTCATAACCTGAAGGCCGCAGGTTCAAATCCTGCCCCCGCAACCAAATCAAAAAAAAAGCCCGCAAGACCGAAAGGTCCGCGGGCTTTTTGTTTGTCTCGTAACGGCGCGACGAGTTGAGCGCCTCGAAAGCGGCCCGCAAGCAGCCCTAGCGTCAAAACCTAATCAAACCATTGAATATTCTTCAGCGCATCGATCGGCAGCCGGAGGAAAAGGGGGCAGATGCGCAGGCGATCGGTCGCTCGCGAGGGGGCAGATCGACAAAAATCCATGCTGTTGTCGATGGTTGCCGCCGTCCATCGCGCTTGAAGTAACCCCGGGTCGGCGGGGCGACGCCCCCGTCGCCGCTAGCCTGATGGCAACATTGAAGCCCATGCCCTCGGTCGCTCCCGAGGCGGCTTTGGCGGCAAGATCCACGCTGTAGCCGATGCGCCCGGGCTACCCGTTCGCTTCCGCCTTGGCCCCGGACAACAGAACGACATGGCTGCGCCTGCGACCTGATGGGTGGATTGCCGGCCAAACAGGTGCTTGCCGATTGCGCTTATGATGCAGACAGCCTGCATGACCTCATCCTTGATCAAGGCCGCGAACCGGTCATTCCGCCGCGCCGGCATCGCAAGCACAACATGCCTACGATCGCATCGCCTACGAGGGCGTCGACTTCAGGATCGGGCTCGGTGTCGCATGGTCCAAGGATGATCCGACAGCAGCGAGAGACCACATAATTGATATCGCAAGGTCGCTGGTCAGGGCGGGGAGGTGAGGGGAATGATCCGATCGATCTCGTCCCTAGGATGCTGGCGCAGATTGCCCTGTCGTTGGTGGCGAGACAAGCGAAGAGAGGCAAGAGGATCGCACGACCGACAGGGTCCACGATCGCAAAGTGCCCCGAAGCAAGCGAATCGGGCGCAATTATGCATCGGTTCGCGGCGACTTGCTGCGTCTGATGCCGCGCGTACTGTGCTGTTCGTGCGCTGGTGGGGACAGTGTGCTCGCGCGGCACTGTGGTTCGTCTAGGAAGCGTGTTCACCAATTGACCATGTCCACTGACCATCGACACCGTACTCGAGGACGGCTTGATATGATGCACGTGTCAGGCGAAATGAGAAATTGACCCCCCCGGTCAAATCTTCACTTCGCTTGACAGCACGATCACCTTCGGCTCTTCCGAAGTGGATGCAGGTGATCGAACGCTCGGACAGCAGATGCATTATCTTTTCGAGCAAAGCAGGCCCCAATGTCATCTCAGCTTGATCCAGGATGACGAAGCGCGGCGCTGAGAGAAGAATATTCGCAAGGCCTAAAAGCTGCTGTTCTCTCAGGGACAGTTCCTTTTCCCAATCGCGCTCGGCATCTAGCCCGCCCACTTGGTTCGCGACCCGTTCGAGCCCAAGGTCATGCAACGTGCTGAGCAAGAGGTGATCCGAGATTTCGCCTTCTTTTTCAGGGGTGATCAATACGTCACGAAGGGGACCGGATGGCAGGTATGGCCGTTGCGATAGAAAGAGGGTGCCAGCGGGGCGAACGATGCGCCCGGTACCCGGGGTCGGAATCTGAGCCATCGCCCTGAACAACGCCGCACCTGGTTCGTGGCTGGAGCCAGTTATCAATACCCGGATCCCGACCGGAATCGATACCAACAAGTCCCTCAGAAGAGGGGACTCTGCGTCCGTCGTTGAGGCTAAAGTCATCCCTTCGCACATCAGAGGCCCGTCCCGTTCAAAGAACTCGATTCCCGATTCTATTTCATGGGACCTTGAGATCTCCTCATGCAGAGAGCTCAGACGAGAGACCACGGCCGCAAAATTCGAGATCGAATTAAACTGTCGGACAATCAACGAGAACGCGCCAACAAGTATAGCGAACGCTGCCCCGGACTGGGTGACGACACCGAACTCAATGTCTCCTCTTATGAATGCCGGCGCGATGATTAAGTCCGGCACGATTTGAATCATCCAGTTGTAGCCGCCGGTAAAGAATCCCAGGTTGCGGTTGACGGCAGTAATGCGGCGTATGTTTGCGATCAGATCGTCAAGCCTATGCAGCACCCTTACTTTCTGTCGCTTCTCACCACGCGTTAGCATGATGGACTCAGCGTTTTCGCGAACGTGAATGAGTCCAAACAGCGATATAAAAAATCGCCTGCCGTATGAACTCGGCCATCTGGCGTTCGGCGATGGCAGTCATGAAGTTTCGTCCGACGTAGTTGTTCACAACGTTAAGAGCGCTTAGCCGGCGCCAACCCGGATGATCGATGGTCATGCATTCTCTGCCTTCACGCACTCGACCTCGATGTCGTTGCACAAGCCTTGCGGACCCATTTTTCCCGTGGATCTTCAACCCACCTTCGATGACCGCCTGACACGGCATCGCTTGAGCAACGTGGCGCCGTCGTCTTGCGATGTGCCGTCAGCCCGCTTTTTTTCACCGAGGCAATAGGGCTGTCGTCATGGGTTTGGGCGCTGTCTTCGCCGAGCAGATCCAGCGGCAGCACCATCCGGATCAGCCAGCGTGTTTCGCGGTGTACAGTAGTCGCAGCGGCGCATAGCGGACGCGATATGCTGCACTCGGCGGCGAATGCCAGCCACGTCGAGGCGAGCTGCAAGTTTCAACGCGCCGACAGCGGGGCGAAGGGCGGGCCACACTTGCGCTCGGCTGTCAGAAATGCCTCGCCGAAAGCAACGGGGCGCCAACATTCTATAACCATCCTCCCGAGAAACCTGCTTTACGCAGACCCCTGACAATGGGTTGACACTGTCGCATGATATTCCAGATCAGGCCGGTCCTGAAATTTTCGATCATGAGCACGACAGGACCCTGATCGATGCCGAAGTGAAATGGACTGACCCACGGCTCGGTCGGCTTTCCCTCGATAGGAAACGACGAATTGAAGGACGGTTTAAATCCATAGAGACGGGTCATCCCTAGTTCCATTTGCGCGAAATGTCTCACGGTAGGAACGACGATCTCGGGTGCAAATGGTAGCGAAGCCACCACTACCCAGGGACATACCGTCCCGTCGTCCGGCCCAAAGGGGGCGCCGCGCGCTATGTAGTCGTAAAATTCACGCTCAATCCCATTCACACTTTTTGTCACCCAACCTGGACCGTCGCTCGCCGTAAAACCCCAACAATGCTCTCCGTAGCCTGCATAGTTCTTCGGGTTGCGCATCGCGTATTCCTGATGGACAAAGGTGGCGCTGCGGCTGTTTAGAAAGTAGTCGCTGTTATGATCCCGCATGAAATCGTCGCGAATGCCCCGAAAATCGATCCACATGTGTGACAGCTGATGAGTGAAAAGTGGGCCTGAATAGAGTAGCTCTCGGCCGTAGATGTTTCGCCATTCATAACTCTCGGTGTAGGCGGCATAAGATTCCGAAGGTAACGGGTATGTGGGCGAGCCAAGTCCGAGGATGTAGAGCAGGAGGCCCTCGTCGTATCCGCGCCAACGATAAGGGATAAAACCGCTCTCTGGCCTCCAACCGTGCGTGAGCGTGAGCCCGTGATCGCAAGCCCAACCCCAGTCGGCTCGCTCGTAAAGCGCTTTAGCCAGGCGGCGAACTTCAACCTCGTCTGCGTCGGCGCCGTCAAAGTAGGCTCCCACAGTGAGTGCCCCGGCGAAAAGAAACGCCGAGTCGATCGTGGAGAGTTCACATTGCCACACCCGACGGCCGCTCTCGATGTCGAGAAAGTGGTAGAAGAAACCCTTGTAACCCGAGGCGTCCGGCTCCTGGCCCTGCGGGCACGACAACAGGAATTCTAACCGACGTCGGGCGATCTTTGCAGCGAACTGGCGGATGATGATCCCGCGTTCCACCACGACTGGAATTGTCGCGAGCGCCATGCCAACCGCAGCTATGCTTGCTGGGGCGTCGGGCGATGTCTTGTCTCGCACCAACCCGTTGTCCGGGTTAGTGCAATGCAGGTAGTAAAGGAGCGTCGTAAACTGCAGCCGACCGAGATCCTGCTCGCTCGGCATTCGGTGAAGTTCCGGATCGGTCGACAGCAGCTCGGACATCTCGTTATCCAAGTGCGACTTGGACGTCGTGGACACGACCGTCGTCGACAAACGGCACCTTTCCGCCAGTGAACTGCCTGCCGTCCATCACCAGCGCGCGTACACCTCGGCCTGTGCCCGCTGCGTTATCCACCTTGAGGTGATACGTGGCCGATCCGAGCCTGAAATCAAGTTCGTAACCGGGCCAGCTCTTGGGGATGCACGGATCGATCGACAGATGCTGCCCCTCGCGTCGAATGCCCAAAAGAGCTTCGAGCCCGACACGATAGAGCCAAGCGGCGGATCCTGTGTACCAGGTCCAGCCACCGCGTCCGGTATGCGGGGCTGCGCCGTAGACATCTGCGCTGACGACATAGGGTTCGACCATGTAGCGTTGGACGTCTTCTTCCGACAGGCCATGAGTAATCGGGTTGATCAAGTTCCAAAGCCAAAAGGCGCGGTCGCCGTCGCCGCGCAATGCGGTCGCGAGCACCACCCATGCTGCGGCATGCGTATACTGGCCTCCATTTTCCCGTATTCCGGGGACGTAACCTTTTATATAACCTGGCTGCAGCTTTCCCTTGTCGAATGGCGGATCAAACAATTGGATGAGCTTGTCGTCTGCGCGAACGAGCCGATCCCAGACCGCCGACATTGCCTTTGAAGCGCGCTCTTCGTTGGCAACGCCTGAGATGACCGCCCATGCCTGCGGAATGGCATCGATCTGACACTCGTCGTTCCGGGAGGAGCCAAGTGGAGTACCGTCATCGAAATAGGCGCGTCGATACCATCCTCCGTCCCATGCATTGGCCTCCAGGGCCATTCGCAACTGTTCGGCGCTTTCCCTGCACCATGACGCGTTTACGTCGTCATCGCGTTCATCTGCAATTTCGGAGAAGGCGTTCAGCACCGTCAGGAAGAACCATCCGTTCCAGACACTCTCACCCTTGCCGTCAGAGCCGACCCGATTCATTCCGTCGTTCCAGTCGCCTGTCCCCATGAGCGGTAACCCGTGGCGACCGAGACGGAACCCATGGTGTAATGCGCGAAGACAATGATCATAGACGGTGCCCACCTTCTCGCTGACGCCGGGCTCGCCGTATGCTTCGTGTTCATCATCGTTGAGCACCGGCGATGTGATGTACGGTACCACCTCGTCCAGCACACTGGCATCGCCCGTCGTCGAAACGTAGTGATGAGCCACGAGTGGGAGGAAGTAGAGATCGTCGGTCATCCGGGTGCGCACGCCCACACCCGATGGAGGATGCCACCAATGCTGGACGTCTCCCTCCCAGAACTGACGAGAGGACGCACGCAAAATCTGCAAACGTGTTTCGCTCGGAGCAGCGTATACCAGAGCCATCACGTCTTGGAGTTGATCACGAAAGCCGTAGGCGCCTCCGGACTGATAGAATGCCGAGCGTGCCCAAACACGACAGGAAAGGACCTGATACAGCAGCCAGTGGTTCATCATTAGATCGAAACGGTTATCAGGCGTCCTGACTGCTATCGTTTCAAGAATGTCGGCCCACTTACGCGATGCGATATCCAGATCATCTTGCGCCCGTCTCGGTCGACAATAATCCCCCATGAGAGCTCGAACCTGATCGAGACTGTCGCCCTGTCCAAGAACAAAGACGACCTGCGAACTTTCATTCGGCGCGATCAAGACTTCCACCGTCAATGCGGCGCACGGATCACAGGGCGAATGGAGATCGTCTTCCTGAGTTTGGTCCGCCAGCCATGCTGGTCGGGTTATCGAGCCGAGCGCGCCAAGGAACTGCGAGCGACTGCAGGTAGCCGAACGCACTGGTCTGTTCGCACCTGCAAATGCAAGTTTGTCGGAAAACCACCCCTCCCACGCATTTCTCGCGATAATTGCCCCGGAACGAGGATCGTGTTCGCACAGGACGTGCGTGATTGCGTCTTCACGCAGCGAGCCAAGCACCCATTCCACGTAGTATGTCGCCCTCAGTCGGCGTGGTCGATCGCCGCCGTTTCGAAGTTCAAGCCGAATGATCTTGACGGGATCCTTGGAGGAGACATGCACCGTCAATTCCTGATGCAGGGACCCAATGTCGCTCTCATAGCAGCTGTACCCTGGTCCATGCCGGACCGTAGCGGTTTCCCCGGCACCCAATGGCAATGGCGTCGGCGTCCAATACTCAGCGCTGTCCTCGTCACGCAAATAGATGACTTCGCCCGGCGGGTCTGAAATCGGATCGTTTGACCACGGCGTCAGGCGATTTAGCTGGCTGTTTCCTGCCCAGGTGTAGCCAAGGCCGCTCTCGCTGGTCAGGCAGCCGAATTCCGGGTTGGCGATCACATTGCACCACGGCATCGGCGTCTGTTTTTTCGCGCCATTCACGTGGATGACGTATTCGCGTCCGTCAGCGCTGAAGCCACCGAAACCATTCCAATGCTGCAGGTTCGTGTCCGCCTCGGTGAACCGCTGGATCGATGCGCGGCGGATTATGGGTGATGCTTCGTGCGATATCGCTATTCGCCGACCGCTCTTGAGTTGGTCGCCCAGAGAGCCATTGCCGCTCGAAAGACTGACACGTGCCGCGGCGGCGAGGGTGGTTGTTTCCATTTCTGAAAGTGTGGCCGCAGGCACGAGATGTATTCCACCTGGCTTTCCAAGGAACTCTGCCTGTGGTCCGGCGAGAGCCGCCGCCAGTTCTAGACACGCTTGCGCATCACGACCATCGACAAGAACAAGATTGAACCGGAGCCCTCGACGCGAAATGAATCTGTGCGCGCGCAGCACTTCGTCCAACAACGCGCCATCGCTGTTTTCCTCAAGCGTTACGACGACGATCGGCGGATCGCTATGAATTCCCCTGGACGTCAGTGCGGTTCTGCTCATCGGCTTCGCCAGAACGGCGCCCGACGGACGGGCAGACGGGTTGGCAAACACGATGTTGTTTATCAGACTGTAAGCGACATCTATCTCACCTTCGGTCACGTCCGGATCAACAGACGTTTGATCGAGGGCCACCCCGACTTGCAAAAATGCGTTTTCGGCTTCGCTGATACTCGAGTATCGCTCGGCGATTGCCATCGCCGTAGCGGCGCTATCGGCAGCACCGGTTGTGAATGCGACGCGTACGGTGCTGCCCGGTGGGACACGGACACGCCGTCTCAAACAGAAGATCGGATCCAGCACGGGTCCCGTCGTTCCTGAGAGTTGCGCTGCCTCGTCAGACAAAGCCAACGGGTTTGCCGTCGTGCGGCCTCTCCCCAAAAATCTTCGCCGATCTGTCTCGAATTCAAGAGGGCCGAGTGCTGTCGTACTCAGGGCGGAAACGTGGACTGCCCAGAGCGGCGCGTCTTCGGGACTACGCGGGCGACGGCGCGCAAATAATGCGCCGGTTTTGGCATCGAACCGGGTCTCAATGAAGAGCTTGGCAAATGCGGGGTGGGCCGAATCCGCGCGACGATTGTTCAGGCAGATTTCCGCGTAGCTGGTCAGTTCCAGGTCTCTGGGCTTGGTACCCTGATTAGTAACATCGAACAGTCTCACCTCCGCGTTGCTGTCGGGCGCCACGCAGACTGACCACGCAACGACGATGTCTCCGGCGCAGCATCGGAACTCAGCGCGATCGCCTCGAAAAGAGTGTTCGTAGGTATTCTCCAGGCGAAAAGCCGGTTGTTTGCCTGCGGAGAAGTAGCTCTCGTCCGTGAGATCGCGAACATAACAGAACTGTCCCCAACAATCGCGCGTCCCGTCCTCTCTCCAACGAGTGACGTCAATGTCCCGCCAGGATCCATAACCCGCACCCGCGGATGTCAGCAGGACGCTGTACGCGCCGTTGGAAAGCAACGCCACGGCACGGCCATCGATCGGAGTGCCGATAGCTGCCGATGAACTCTTTCCAGTGATCGAACCCATGCCGCTATTCTCGTTTCAAGATGCGTCGGGTATTGCAGTGTTCTATCGTGGTGCGGCAAAACTCTGCCGGAACTTCCGGTCATTTCGCCGGCCCATCATAGATTGTCTCCCTCAGTCGAGGTTTTCCCGGTCACGTCAGGTTGTGGCTGCGTGCCCCATTTCCATCCGACGATCGAGGGCATGTCGTCGCCATGCTCCTGAATGTACTCACGGTGCTCAATGAGCTTCGCCTGAATGGCCTGTTTAAAGTACGCGGCGCGTGCACCCAACTGAGGAAGTCTGTCGATGACATCGCCGACGAGGTGAAAGCGATCGAGCTCGTTGAGGACAACCATATCGAACGGGGTTGTCGTCGTTCCTTCCTCCTTGTATCCGCGCACATGCAGGTTTCCATGGTTGGCCCTCCTGTAGGTGAGCCGGTGGATCAGCCATGGATAGCCGTGGAAGGCGAAGATGATCGGCTTGTCTCTGGTAAAGAGCGCGTCGAAGTCCCCGTCTGACAAGCCGTGCGGGTGTTCTTCGGGAGGCTGAAGCTTCATCAAGTTCACGACGTTGACGACACGTATCTTCAACTCGGGCAGGTGCTCGCGCATCAATTGGACTGCCGCCAGCGTCTCGAGGGTAGGAACGTCACCGCAGCAGGCCATTACGACATCGGGCTCGCTTCCCCTGTCATTGCTGGCCCAGTCCCAGATGCTCACGCCCATGCTGCAATGCCTGACCGCCTCGGGCATCGTAAGCCATTGCGGTGAAGGCTGCTTTCCAGCAATCACGACGTTGACGTAGTTGCGGCTTCGCAGGCAGTGATCTGTCACCGACAGAAGCGTGTTGGCGTCCGGCGGAAGGTAGACCCGGATCACGTCGGCCTTCTTGTTCACGACGTGGTCGATGAAACCCGGATCCTGATGGCTGAAGCCGTTGTGGTCCTGTCGCCAGACATGAGAACTCAAAAAGTAGTTCAATGAAGCGATTGGCCTGCGCCAAGGGATCTCGTTGCAGATTTTAAGCCACTTGGCATGCTGGTTGAACATCGAGTCTATTATATGGATGAAGGCTTCATAGCAGGAGAAGAAGCCATGGCGGCCGGTGAGAAGGTAGCCTTCCAGCCACCCTTGGCACTGATGTTCGCTCAGGACCTCCATGACGCGACCGTCTGGCGACAAATGATCGTCGTCCTCATAAATCTCGGCCATGTAGCAGCGATCGGTCACCTCAAGCACGTCCTGCCATCGGTTCGAATTGTTTTCGTCCGGGCTGAACAGGCGGAAGTTCTGGCTGTCCATGTTGGCCTTCATGACGTCGCGGAGGAATTTGCCCATCACCCGCGCTGATTCAACGGTCGTCGCACCGGGGCTTGGAACATCCACGGCATAATCCCTGAAGGCAGGCAGCTTCAGGCTGCGAAGCCGCAGGCCGCCATTGGCATGCGGATTGTCACTCATTCGACGGTTGCCCGCCGGAGCCAACGCAGCGATTTCGGGCAGTAACCTGCCCGTTTCATCGAACAGATCCTCAGGATGGTAGTTCTTCATCCACTGTTCGAGAATGCGGATATGTTCTGGCTTATCCATCTCGCCCATCGGCACTTGGTGTGCCCGCCAGTAATCCTCGCATTTCTTGCCATCGATTTCTTTCGGACACGTCCATCCCTTCGGCGTGCGAAAGACGATCATTGGCCAGGCCGGGCGCTTTAGATTGCCGTTGGTGCGCGCATCAGCCCAGATGTGCTTGATCCTGGCCACGATGGTGTCGAGCGTGCCGGCCAGTTGTTGGTGGACGTTCTCCGGGCTATGGCCCTCAACGAAATAGGGTTCATAGCCCATTCCTTCGAAGAATTTTCGCAGTTCATCCTCGGGAATGCGAGCTAGAAAGCATGGGTTGGCGATCTTGTACCCGTTGAGGTGAAGGATCGGCAGGACGCAGCCATCGCGCGCCGGGTTGAGAAATTTGTTGCTCTGCCACCCCGTCGCCAACGGGCCCGTCTCCGCCTCGCCGTCGCCCACGACACAGGCAACGATCAGCTCCGGATTGTCGAATGCCGCCCCGTAAGCATGGCTAAGAGCGTACCCCAGTTCGCCGCCCTCGTGGATACTGCCCGGAGTTTCAGGTGCGACGTGACTTGGAATGCCACCGGGAAAGCTGAACTGCTTGAAGAGCCGTTGCATACCCTCCCTGTCCTGGCTGATATTCGGATAGAATTCGCTGTAGGTCCCTTCCAGATAGGCGTGCGCGACCAGGGACGGCCCCCCGTGGCCAGGGCCGATCACGTAGATCATGTCGAGATTATCGCGTTTGATCACCCGGTTCAGGTGGACGTAGAGCATGTTCAGGCCGGGAGAAGTTCCCCAGTGCCCGAGCAGGCGTGGTTTGATGTGCTCGCGTTTTAGCGGTTCTCGCAGGAGCGGATTGTCGAGCAAGTATATCTGGCCTACCGACAGGTAATTGGATGCCCGCCAGTAAGCGTCGATTAGTCGAAGATCTTCCGTTGAAAGAGGTGGGTTCGTTGGTTGATTTTTTCCGGTCATTTCCGTCTCATGCGAAGCCATCGAAGTCTCCCTATGAAGTCGGATTTATTGTCGCGAAGTCGTTTTTATGCAGACAGAGCCTGCTTCAAGCCCGATTGGAAACAGGCAGTGCCTCGGTCCGGCGAAAACGCCAAATGCATTTCGCCTGACGCATACGCAACGACGACGGCGCTGTCGTCAAAAGTCGGTGCGGATCGACGATCTCAGAAACCTCACCTTGTCGGTTTAGGTGAAATGATCGACGACCCCCTGGACGCCCTGAACGCTCTCGGCAACGATACGGGCAGCGCGCCTGCATTCGGGTATCGCAACGGCGCCAGACAGATGCACGATCCCGTTGGTTACTGCGATCTTGATGTCGAACGCTTCGAGGCCAGTGTTTTCCCGGAGCCGAACCATGACACTGCGCTGAATGGCTTCATCGCCTGAAGGTGTCCCATCCAGTTTGGCTGTGACGATCGCCTGCAGCAAATCGGCTCGGCTGACAATTCCGACAAGTTCGCCATGTCTGATGACGGGTATGCGCTTGACGCCGTGCTTTTGCATCAGCCTTGCGGCCTGCAGAAGTGACGCATCTTCGTCGATTGTCACTGGAGCAGGCGTCATTGCCTCCGCAACTCTCCAGGAGCTGCGCCTCACATACGCATTGGCTCTGTCTTCGGCGGGCGCTGCCAAATCCTCAGCGGAGGCAAACATTGCTCCACCCAGTTCCGTTCTGCGTATCAGGTCACCTTCGCTGATGATGCCGAGGAGATGCCCATCCCCGTCAATGACCGGAATGCCGCTTATATGATGGCTCAACATGGTCATGGCAGCCTGTCTGACACTGTTGTCAGGCGACACGCTTACGATCGTCGATGTCATGACATCTTTGACGAGCATTTCGGTCCCAACTCTAAGTGACTGGCGCGCATCCGCGTCTATTGCGGCGACAAAGTAAACCCATTGCAGAAACGAGACAAGCCGCTCGACACGGCTTTCCCGTTGGACGTGCGTTTGCGTTTGAAACGTCTGAGGCCTCTTCCGGCTGCGCGGCCGGCGTCTGCCTCTGCAACCATCCGAGCATGCCTATCATCGCCCAGATGCGTTTCAAACCTACGCACGTTGCGACGACGATCCCAAACCCTGTCAGACAGTGCCATTTTCAAGGATGTTCGTTGCCTTGTGGGAAAGTTCGAGCCGGGGGTGTCGTTATGGTTGCTCGCGCAAGCAACCATTGCAATCACTGCAAGTAGAATCTTCACGCTGCGACTGCATGCGGATTCCACGATGCGGGAGAGCTTGTTGCTTGGCTGAACACGAGCACGCCAACGAGGTAAGTAAGTGCAAGGCTATGGAAGAAGACGAAGCGGAGGGTCGTCCCCTTCCTGTCCGTACATCTTGGTGGCGGTGGGCGCGACCACGGTGCTCTGGGCGTCGATCATTTTGCCCATCCGAGCTATTGGCGGACGCCGTTGGGCGAGGCGTCGGAGCCCGTCAGCGCGACACCGAGCGAGCTGACGAGCGCCCCCGAAGAACGAATAAAGGACCCCGGTCTTGGCAAAGGCCAGCCCGAGTGACGCGTCGGTTCCAGAGTATCGTGTGACAAACCCAAGCGCCAGCAGGTTCTGTTGTAAACTTCTTGGCTACGGATGAGAACCCAATCAAAGCAGCGCGCTGAAGCGAAGGTCAGCGGTTCGAAACCCTTCAAGAGCAGAGTTTCTATGGTCGGCCCTTGCGGACGTGGTCAAGGGATGCTCCGCAACATGCGTTGAAAGTCTGGCATCCGCATTTCGACGCTGCCATGAATGAGCTTTATCAAGGGAGGTATCATAATGCAGAAGAACGCGCCGGATTTCAGCCTTGACGGCAAAGTGACGTTCGTGACGGGAGCGAGCCGTGGCATCGGTCGTGCTTGCGCAATTGCCTGTGCCGCAGCAGGGTCCGATATCGTGCTGGGCGTCCGCGACATCGCGGCGTCGGCTGGCCTGGTTGGCGAACTCGAGAGCGCCGGAGGCAAAGTCCTCCCGGTTGAGCTAGACATTCCCAATAAGGCGCATATCGCACAAGCAGTGGATGCGGCCCTTACAACGTTCGGTCGGATCGACGTCCTCATCAACAATGTCGGAGTGGCTCCGGGCAATCTCGCGGAACTCGTTGAGGAAAAGGACCTTGACCAGATACTCGATGTCAACATCAAGGGCACCTTTCTGATGACGCAGGCAATAGGTCGGCACATGATCGAGCGTAAAGAGGGCCGGATCATCAACATCAGCTCGCAGGCCGGTACAGTGGCACTGCGCGGCGAGGCGATCTATTGCATGAGCAAGGCGGCGATTAATCACCTGACGCGCTGCCTTGCAGCCGAGTGGGCGCGCTACAACGTAACGGTAAATACCGTATCGCCGACCTTCATCCACACCGATGGCACCGCACCTTTTCTATCCGATCCCGACAATCGCCAAGCGACGCTCGGTCACATTCCACTCGGCCGGATCGGTGAAACCGACGATGTAGTGGGTGCCGTGGTCTTCCTTGCGTCACCAGCTGCGAGCCTAATCACCGGCGCGAACCTGCTGGTGGACGGTGGATGGTCCGTCGCCTGAGGTGGGGAGTGGGGCTGTCCTCGACGACGGCCCTCACATTGCAAGCGACTTGCGGGAGGCACACGAACAATCGGGCTCACATGGGACATCGCACCGAAGGACTGCCTGGGGCGTTCAGTAGAAGTGTTGGATGAAACGCGGGTTCCCCAGAAGCGCTGTTGAGGGCGGTCGTTTCGAGCGCCTTCGTGCGGGACGCAAGGAACTGTTTGAGCCGGAGATTGCCCGCCATCACGGCCAGATTTTCAAGCTTATGGGCGACGGGATGCGCGCCAAATTTGGCAGCGTGGTGGACGCCGTGGAATGCGCCGTCTCGCTGCAGCGTGGGCTGGCGGAACGGAATGCCGCCGTCACCGAGGACCAGCGGATCCGGGTCAAGATCGGGAGTGATGTGGAGCTGGCGGCGGCGGCGGACCGGCTGGCGCCAGGATCAGCGGGTGGGGCCCTGGCCTCGGTCGGATCGCTCTCTATGGCGCGCAGTTCATGCGCCGGCTGGTTCTCGTTTTCGACAGGCGCTGCCATGCCCGCGGCTGCTTGATGCGATACAGCATTTCTTCGAGTGTTGGTTCGAGGCTCGTGGGGTTCATGATGCGTTCCGTGCTCGAACCGACAAGAAAGGCGCGGCGGCTCGGACCGCCACGCCACAAAGACGCCGTGTCAGTGGCGCACGTTGAGCCGTTAAGCGGGATGAGTAGCCCTGAACCCTACCTGAAGCCGATTCCAAAGATTGATCGCACCGATGGCAAGAGACAACCAGGACCGCTCTTCTGCCGTAAATGCAGCCTCAATCAGCGCCCAATCATCGTCGGGAGCGCCAGTCTGCGCGAGGTTGGTCAGCGCTTCCGTCCAGGCGAGAGCAGCACGCTCGCGCGGGGAGTAAAGCGTTGCCTCACGCCACCCCGTCAGCAAATAGAGGCGCATGGGCTCTTCCCCGTCTTTGAGGGCTTCTGTGGTGTGCAGATGAATGCAGAACACACACGAATTGATTTGCGAGCTCGCACGTGACGAACTTGGGAAGCAGGCCGTCGTCCCATGGGGGTGATCCGCTTCGCGATATTCGCCGCGATCACTCCACTGGAATAACAGCGGGCGTGTCCTTCTTCTTGAGCAGGACTACGATGAACTTGGCCGGGCTCGTCTTGCTCGCGTTCCGGCTGACCAGGTGAATATCGGAGGCCCCCTCGTAGTAGGTTTCTCCAGGAGCAACGGTGACTTCTTCGCCGCCCTTAACCTGCATGACGATCGAGCCCTCCAGCACGTACACGAATGCGTGGGCTTCGTGTCGGTGGACGGGTGAGGAGCCGCCTGGCTGATACTCTACGGACAGCATCAGTCCCTCTTTTCCCGGATAGTCTTGCAAATCCTTGGACATCAATGGCGTGACCTTTGCGCCGTCTTCAGCCGCGACTGGCAAGATCCCGAAGCCGATAATGGCCGAAACGAGCATGGTGCGTAGGATGGACTTCATTTTGGTCTCCTTGGTGGTTCTGGCGACCGCGGCACAAAAAAAGAGATCGCCTGGGAAAGGCCGCAAGAGATCGGGACGGTATTGCGCTGCAATGCGTAATCAGATCACGCCAACGGGCGATCGCCCCAGGGCGCTGTTCTCACGATGTTTGCTCTCGACGAAGGGGTAGGTGGTCCTAGACCTTCCGCCAGTTTGCCCTAGCAATCCAACTAGCCGATACGAACCGTACGCAGTTCGGTAGCGAAGGCCACCAATGCTGCCTATGCATATGAACTTGAAGATCAATTTCTTCCGCATTCCTGGGATCTTGTGGCAAATGTCTTGAGACGTTGACCGCGTTTAATTGCGGCCCTGCGCATCGGCCGTCGACGGGCGAGGGAATGCGCTAAAAGCGGACGATTTCGATCGAAGCTGCGATGCCTTCGGCCAACAGATCATGTCGGCTGGCCAGATCCTGATCGTGGCGTTGGCCAGCCGGAGGCAATCCATCAGAGTCCTACCATCGGAGTTTGAGGAATTATGTAGCTAATGCCACCAACGATTGCTTCTTGCCATAAGCTGCCGTTCGCGGCCTCCGCCGCCTCAGATGGGGGAACCGCCGACGGCTGATGCTGACCCGGAGGAGTTCATGTTAAAAAGGGCATGATATCTACGCCGTCACCTGGAAACACGGTGATGTGCGGGTGGTCTTTGAACAGCCGTGCCGCAGCGTCGATGGTTTCCGCTTCGACGACAAGGTAACCGCAGAAGGGGTTCACGGCGTTGGCGACACCGTCCTTCGTTATACGCGTCGTCTTGCCGACCATGCCACCACGATCAAGGATGGATGCGGCGTTTCTGTTCTCCCACGCGGCCCACTGTTCTATGCCGACGGCGTCGATCGCGTCCTGCTCGGCTTTGGGCAGCCTCCGAAAGGAGGCGAGGTCTTCGGGCTTCATGGTGTAAACGGCAAGAAAACGGGGCATTGGCGCTCTCTCCACGTGCTCGACGGTTTGCCAGATTACACTCTACGCGTCGGAAATCACCCGTGCCGGCCCCATAAATCTTGCGAGGCATAGGACGACCGCTTGTGGCGGATTTCGTTGAAAAACTCGATGGATTTCCGCCCATCCGCCCGTTTTGGTCTTTTGGGCGCGGGGTCATCGGTTATCTGCCCTGCGCCTTAGCGCAAGGTATCGATGTATGCCGCGCTCATGCGGCGATGGCGCGGTATAGC
>NZ_LMDX01000037.1:0-15990 GCF_001425225.1 Ensifer sp. Root127 | reverse complement strand
GCGGACACGAAGAGCAGTAGACGCCGGCCTCGTTCTGCGCAGGCGCACGGCGGAGCACCTGGCCAGTCTCTCCTCAAACAGAGAGTATCTCGTCATCCAGTATCGTCCAGACCTGACTGCCTCGATCTCACAGATGAGCCGGCTTATGGCGACCCTTGATGAACTCTCGCGCAAGGTCAGAAAGATGTTACGGGCTTCGTCGTGATCGAAAAAACCCGTCACCCAGGCTGCATTCTCCGCACCACGGGGACCATGCCTGGTTCACGTCCTTCGCTGCCTTTTCGGGCCGCCGGGTTTTGGAACGGCCGCACCGGCGGTTGCTCGTGGTGCATGGCGTGGGCCACTTGGATCCCCTTCGTTGAACCGGTGCGGTAGAAGGCTTCGCTCACCGCCTCTTCATCGGGTTTTGAAGTTGCCCGCAGCCGCGGCTGCGGGCATTTTTTTCAAAGGTCGAGTTCGGTCGGCATAACTCGTTTGGGGAATGGTGCGTACAGCAATGGAAGTTTAAAGACTGGCGCACGGTGGCAGCCGTTGGGATATTCGACGCGTCGGCACGAGGCGACGCTCGAATATCCCTCGCCCATCATACCGGCTCACGCGGCGCCGCGGTCCAGCTGGCTGGCGTTCATCGACATCCGGCTGCAGACCATGCAGGCAGGTGACCGTGCGTTCTGCGTGGGCGGTTCTTCCGCACCCTGAGCCACGAGGCGTACCTCAGTCCCTTGCTTAAAGCGCCCGTTGTGCTGTATCGCGCCAAGAAGCTTCCGGATTTTCTGGCAGAGCCGGTTCGGCATATGGGACAAGCCTGTTTGCGCTGTAACCGTCAGCTTTGCCAGGGATCAACCACAACAACGCCGGTGCCTTCAAAGTCCCTGACGTTGCGCGTGACGACGATCATGTCGTGGACCAAAGCGGTCGCTGCAATCAACGCATCGGCTTCGTTGCGCCGGTCGGGGACATGCAGGTGCGCGCAACGCGTCGCAACCGCATCATCAACTGAAAGAATACGACCGGCAAACTCAGGGCGCACATGACTGTCAAGCCAAGAGCGCAGCCGAGCGCCCTGTGTGGCGTCCCGGCGCTGCACGCCGAGCACTCCTCGCTCCAATTCAAGAACCGTGATGGCGGAAATGAAGAAGCGCGCCGCATCTTCCGATCCGACCCACGCTACCACATTGGCATTGGCTTTGCCGTCGCCAACTTTGCGCAGTTCGGAAATCACGTTGGTGTCCAACAGATACTTCAAAACAAATCGACTTCGCGCGGCCTGACTTCGACGCGGCGCGGCTCGAAATCGATCGCCGAAAGGCCAGACATAGCGAGAGCCTCGACAAGGTTGCGCCGCCTGCCGCTCAAGCGCTCGAATTCATCGTAAGTCATGAGCACATGGGAAGGCCTGCCGCGGTCGGTGATGATCACCGGACCGCTCTTCGCCGCCTTCTTTGCGCGGCTGACGTCATGATTCAGTTCTCGACTGGAAAGAGTCGTGATGCTCACGGGTCACCTCCATGTAGGCATTTACCTACATATAGCACTGGAGGACGAAATAACAAGTGGAGCATACGCTTGAGCGCGCATGCTCCACGGCAGTGACCGGCGCAGGGGCATTCCAGTCGGCACGTTATGCGTTCATTTTAGCCCAAAACGCGAGACAGCCTCGCAACAAGCTGTGCACACGGCTGCTCCTCAAGAACGGCTCCCGCATAGCCTGAACCGGGAGTTCTGACGCGTTGTTGACCTTCACCACCGCGGCAGCGGCCAAGGCGTCTTGACCGCTACGGGCTCGAAGCCGTCTGGCGTAGCTGCATCGACGGTTCGCCTCCCAAATGGCAGCCAACGGTTGAGTTTTGGTTCCTCGGTTCCATTTGATGTGCCTAGACCCGAACAACATGAAGGAGGTGATCGAATGACGCGGAACATCATGGCGCTGGTCTTTGCGGCCGTATGCGGAATGTGCAGTCTGGGAGTGACGCATGCCGAGCAGTTGGCGGCGAGATCGAGCGCCAGCATAAAGAACGATCTTAATTATCTGATGTACACGCCAGACGACTATGCCTCGTCCGGCAGCGCGTATCCGCTTGTTGTGTGGCTACACGGCGGCGATCAGGGCGGGACCGATATCGAGAAAGTTAAATCAAGTGGCATTCCGAAATTGGTCGAGGATGGAAAGACATTCCCGTTCCTGGTGTTTTCGCCGCAGAATCCGAGTGAAGAACTGCTTTATCCGATCGAGAAAGTGGAGGCCGCACTCGACGAGGTTATGTCGAAGTATCGCGTCGATCGCACGCGTGTCTACCTCGTGGGGTTCAGCCGCGGCGGTTTCGGTGCATGGGCCATGGCAGAACAGTTTCCCGAAAAATTTGCGGCTGTCGTTCCAATCGCTGGCGGCGGTAACCGCCACTACCTTAGCAGGACAAATGAAAAGGCAGCCTTCTGGGTGTTCCACGGCACGAACGATGAAGTCATCCCTTTGTCGGATTCAGTCGTGCTTTACGAGCGCCTTGTGGGTCTGAAGCGAAATGCTCGTTTGAGTGTTCTGGAGGGCGTGGACCACTCGGGCGTCGAGTGGGCCGCCTTAAATGATCCGGAGCTCTGGGATTGGCTTCTGAAACAGCGCCTTGACGTCGGGCCTGAGTAAACCTCTGCGCGTATCGGGTAATGGGAACGGCGACTGCTGGCGCCTTCATCTCGGACGTTTGAAAACCTGTAGCGACTTCTCGAAAGCTTCCCTCGACGCCGACCAAAATGCTAGCCCGTCGCCCATGGTTTTGACGATGCGGCCACCGCTTTCCATAATCGCCGGGTCAATAAGCTTCTGAAGAACGTCCTTCTGGCTGTCGAAGTCGACGTCGAACTCTTCATGGCCGCGAAGTCGCCGTTGGTGATCAGCTTGGCGACGACGGGCTTCTGCGCCTGGCAAACTTCGCACCATGGTGCGGTAACGTGGACGAGAACCGGCACTCCGGCTGCGGCCGCCTCATTGAAGCCAGGAACGAGGTCTTTAGCATTTTTGAAGCAGAAATTGACGCGGCTGGAAGGCGTTGCCTCCATAGAGGCAAGCTTCGCGCTGAGCCAGATCAAGCATTCCCAAGCGCTGCCGTTTTAGCATTCAGCCGACGAGGTCCGCCAAAATACCGCACAAGCTGATGAAATCTCCGGGAAATCGCGAATGGCCCTCACTCTGCCGCAGGAGGAAGGATAGAGGCGCAACCGGAGTTACGGCCGATGGTCAGTTCACAGGCATCTGAGCAAGGTTTTCCACCATCCACGCCCGGTGCCGGCTACGGCGAAGCGATTGGACACCATGGAGAATTTCTCCAAGGCGTGTTCAAGACGTCGGAGGGCGGCCTGAGGCGCGGCCTTCTCACGGTACCGCATCCTCGCTTGAAGAGCGTCGTCAACTTCTGGCCGCGGACAGGCAAGCAGATCCGAACACGACCGGACGACCGGGAAAAGGCCGCGGCTGCGGCGCGCCTGACTCTCGATTTCCTTGGCCAGAACAAGGTCGGCGGCGACCTGACGATCAGCAGCAATATCCGGTTCGGGAGCGGTCTTGGGTCTTCGACGGCCGATGTCGTCGCGGCAATACGGGCAACTGCCGATGCCTTCGGACAACGGCTTTCACGTCTCGATCTGTGCGATCTCGCCGTGCGGGCGGAAACTGCCATTGACGCGATCGCCTTCGGCATTCAGCCGGTCCTTTTCGCCCATCGCCAGAGCGGGCTGATCGAAGCTTTTTCCGGTGACTTTCCAGACCTTCTCATTGTCGGATTCGATACCGGAGACGACCCTATCAACACGACCGAGCACAAGCCGGCTCGCTACTCGTCCGATGAGATCGAACTTTTCGCCGTGCTTCGCGGCCTCGTTTCAAGGGCGATCACCGATCGCGACACCCCGCTATTCTGTCGCGTCGCAACCTTGAGCGCACAGATCAATCAACGCCACCTACCCCGTGCGCGCTTTGACGAGATCACCTGGCTTGCCCAGGAGTGCAATGCGCGAGGAATACAGGTGGCCCACAGCGGCAATATCGCAGGCCTGCTATTTGACGTTGGCAACCTATCGGCTGCGTTGACGGGCACGCGCTCCCTTAAACATTCCGGCTTTGGCAATGTCGGCGTTTTCCATTTTCCCAGTGGTAGGGAATTGCAGAACCATGAATGAACTCAATCGATCTCGGCTTTCAGCCTTCGAGCTTCCCAGAATGGTTCCCATGCATGCCAACCTCTATGCTGCGTGCTTCCAGCTCATGAAGCTTCTTCCCGCGCGGTTCATGCTCGACCGGGCCGAAGATGTCGGCAGGCTGAAACCCGGGGGACATATCGTCGAGACAACGTCCGGCACGTTCGGAATGGCATTGGCCATGCTGGCTGCCGTGCGCGGCTACAGACTATCGCTGGTTACCGCCTCCAGTCTGATCAACGCGGACTTCGCGCGCAGGCTCCGGGACCTCGGCACCATGCTGACAATCACCGACGATCCGGAAGGTTCCGGCAATCAGCAACTTCGACTGGAGCGGCTTGCGGAAATACAAAAAATCTTTCCCGGCAGTTTCTGGCCCAATCAGTATGACAATCCGGACAATCCCCTCGCCTATGCAGCGGTCGCAGAGCATCTCATCCGGACAGTTGGGTCAATCGATTGTCTGGTGGCGTGCGTCGGCTCGGGCGGATCGATCAGCGGCACGGCGCATTTTCTTCGGGTGGTTTCTCCGGAAACCCATGTGATTGCGGTCGATACCCACGGCAGCATCCTTTTCGGGCAGCCACCGGCTCCGCGAAAATTGCGAGGAATGGGCAACAGCATCGTGCCGAGGAACCTTCGGCACGATCTTGTCGACGAGGTTCATTGGGTCGGCGCCCGGATTGCGGTGGAGGCCGCCTTCAATCTCTTCCGCTCCCACGGCCTGTTTGTAGGGCCGACAAGCGGGGCGGCATTCCTCGTTGCCGACTGGTACGCCCGCGCAAATCCTGAGGCGAAGATCGTCTTTCTGCTTCCTGACGAGGGGCATCGCTACAACGCAGTTTATGCCGCTCTGCCCTGCCTTGAGGATCAACGCTCATCTTCTTGCTTCGAGACTGGCGGACCGATCCTGATCGACCGGATCGTCGCCGGTAGCGAGGCCGACTGGTTTCGGTTTGCCTGGGCTCGCAGGTCCATCGAGGACGTCATAGCTAGGCCACTTCGGACATGACGTGCTCTCCGGCCGCTGATCAGCGGCACTAAGAGGATGGCGATGGCTGCTATGCTGAACGCGACGGCAATCGGACTGTTCATGAAGACATTAAATTCTCCCGCACTAAGAATGATGCTTTGCTGGAGGTTCTGTTCCAGAAGCGATCCGAGCAGAAAGGCCAGCAAGAGCGGCGCGAGTTCGAAACCGGCTCGCTGCAGCGCGTAAGCCGCAAATCCGCAGACCATCATCACCCCCACGTCGAACAGGCTGTTGTTGATGCTGAAGGCGCCGATCGCGCAGAAGACTAGAATCAGCGGCGTGAGAAGCGCCGCTGGTACCCGCAACAGCAGCACGAAGATGCGCACAAGAGGCATGTTGAGCACTAGTAGCATCGCGTTTCCGACCAGCATGCTGGCAATCACGCCCCAGAACAGATCGGGGTGGTCCGCGATCAATGAAGGTCCCGGGGTGACGCCCTGCATGAGAAGCGCGCCCATGATCACCCCGATAACGGCGTTCGCGGGAAGACCCAGGCAAAGTAGCGGGATAAAGCTCGCCTGTGCTGCCGCATTGTTGGCGCTTTCCGGCCCGGCCACACCTTCGATCGCTCCTTTTCCGAACCGGTGCGGCGCGCGGGAAATCTTCTTCTCCATCACGTAACTTGCAAAGCTCGCTATCAAAGCCCCGCCGCCGGGAAGGAGACCAAGGAAAAATCCCAGCGCGGAGCCGCGCGATATCGGGCCGGCCGCGGCCCGCCAATCGGACCGGGTGGGCAACAGGTCACGGAGCCGATACCTATCGAAGCTGCTCGTCCCGGGCGGCCGTTTTCGCTCCGCTGCGACAAGCACCTCGCTCACTCCGAACATACCCATTGCGAGGACAGCGATATCGATGCCGTCACGCATATCGGCGGTGCCGAATGTGAACCTTTCTTCGCCGGTGACAAGATCCACCCCGACAGTGGACAGGAGGAGACCAAGGCCAATCATGACCCAGGCCCTTGCCCGGGATCCGCTGCCGACCGAGGCTGCAAGGGTTAGTCCAAAGAACACCAGGGCGGTCTTCTCGATTGGGCCGAAACGAAGAGCGACGTCGGCAAAGGCAGGGCCTACCAGAGCGATGCCGAATGTGGCGGCGATGCCGGCGATGAAACTTGCGGAGGCCGACATGCCGAGAGCGGCGCCCGCCCGCCCCTGTCGTGTCATCGCATAACCGTCGAGCGACGTGATCGCACTTGCGGCCTCGCCAGGCACGCGGATCAGGATGGAGGTGATCGACCCGCCATACATTGCGCCGTAATAGATCGCCGCCAGAAGGATGATCGCGGCCGTCTGGTCGAGCGATACGGAAATTGGAAGGAGGAGGCTGACTGTTGCGGTGGGGCCGAGTCCCGGCAGCACGCCGACGGCCGTGCCGATTACGACCCCGATCAACGCGACAAGGAGATTGGATGGTTCGATCGCAACGAGCAGGCCGCCAAGAAGATTGATGATTGAGTCCATGGTCAACTCCAGAAACCGGCAGGCAGGGGCACGCCTAGGAGCCTCTCGAAGACCGCCCAGCATGCGAAGGTCGTGCCCGACGCGATGGCGAGGGCTTGTGGCCAGCGCAACCGCTCAACGATGGCCACGACCAAGCTAAGAAAGACGAAGATTGCGGGCAGCGTCCCGGCGATGCTAAGCAGCCCCACAAATCCGATGATGGCGACGCCATATCCGAGGAAGCGAGGGATCTCGATCCTCTCGTCCATTCCCTCCTGACGCCATCCTTCCCGCATCGTCGCGGCCAGCGCCACGAGAAGAAGGATTGCCGCCGCTACGGGGAAGAGACCCGGCCCAGGCATCCCGTGTTTCCAGACCCCAAGCGAAAGGGATGAGCTGATCGCGACGATCGACACGACGACCAAGCACGCGGCGACAATCGATGCGAGCCTCATGGCCGCAGCCCCAGAAGCTCGATCTGTTTCCCGATCTCGCGATAGTTCCGGGCGATCTCTTCGTGAAAAGCCTGGCCTTCCTGGAAAGTCGCCTGGCCGCCCAAAGTTTCCAGGAACCGCTTGTAGAGGTCGGTCCTGGTCATGACGCGAAGAGAGTCCTGCCAGTATTGCAGTACCTGTGCCGGCAATTTTGCCGGTCCGAAGAGCCCGTAGGCACTAGCGACGGAAAGCGGATAGCCGAGCTGCTTGAAGGTCGGGACATCGGGATGCCCGCTCACCGGCTCCGGCCCGGTTTCGACCAGAAGCCGCACCTTGCCGGCCTTGAGATGAGCTGCAAAGTCCGAGGAAACCACCATATCGATATGTCCGCCAAGGAGAGCGGTGATCGCATCTGCTCCGCCAGAAAATGGGACGAAAGCGGCTGTGACGCCCTCTTTGCGGAATGCCGCCTCGGTCGCAATATGGCCGATGCCGCGAGGGGCGGCAGTCGCCCAACGCAGCTTTCCGGGATTGTCCCTCCCGAACTTAATAAGATCGGGCCACTCCTTGAAAGGACTATCCGTTCGGACAAAAGCGGGAATGGCGATGTTCGAATAGGCCGCGATATAGGAGAAGTCGCGCAGAGGATCATAGGGTAGCGACTGCAGATGCGGTGCAACGAGAAGCGGGCTTGCCGAATAGAGCGACAACACCGTTCCATCGGCCTTGGCACGCCGGATCTGATCGGTCGCAATGGTTCCGCCGGCGCCGGGCCGGAATTCGACGCCGACCGGATATGAGTCCGTCAGCTTGACGTGCTCCGCCGCAACGCGGGCGGCCAAATCACCGGCCCCGCCTGCAGAGAAACCGACGACGATCGTCGCATTGTCGGTGGGCGCAGGATTCGCCTGGGCGAACGAGATTTTCGAAAACGCCGCCAGAGTTGCGGACGTGAAGAGAAATGAGCGCCTATTCATAGAGCTCCCCCTTGTTGGTCAGGACAGATTTCTTTTGCGGTGGCGACGCTTACACAAGCAGAGTTTGTTCAATTTCGTCCCAGGCAGCAGACGGCCTGGCATACGCCTTTACGGCTGGAATCGCCTGTTGCGAGATATCGAAATCTTTCATTCCGGAGGCCGTGATCACGGCCGCCACACAATCCTGACCGGCAATGACGCCGGTCCGGCGAAGTGTATCGATGGCGACAAGCGGTGCCACAGCCGACAGTTCGGCGAAAATACCCTCAAGCATCGCCAGGTCCCGTTGCGCCGCGAGCAGGCGGTCGTTGTCAACTGAGCAGGCAATCCCTCGGGATTGCCGCAGGGCGCGCAGCGCCTGGAAACTGCTCTGGGTGGCGCCGATCGACAGGGCAACGGTAGCGAAAGGCCGCGCCATTGCGGCGACTTGGTCGGACCCGCAGCTCATCGCCGAGTCCAGCGAGCCGTAAACCTCCGCCGCGATCAGGCGCGGGAGTTTTCGGACGAGACCGGCGTTGAACGCTTCCTTGAAGCCTTCCCAGACCCCGCTCAACACGTCGCCGTAGCAGACGGGAAGCGCACACCAGTCGAGATCCTGACCATTCATCTGTTCCGCCAACTCGAACGCAATGGTCTTGTAGCCCTCGACACCGATAGGATGGCTTCCAACCACCGGTGCGCTGAACGGAGAGGCGACCACCCATCCCCGGCGCTCCCAGCCCTCGGCCAGGAATTTCCACCGATCCATCTTCTCGTCGAACGGCACAACCGTCGCACCGAAGGCTCGGATCTGAGCGAGCATCGGAGCCGGTCCCCCGTTAAACGTGGAGACGATACATTGAAGACCGGCATGCGCCGCATAAGCCGCCAATGAGGCTCCAGCATTTCCGGATGACGCAGTGGCGATTGTCGAATATCCGCGCTGCCTTGCATAGGAGGTGAGGACTGCGGAAAACCGATCCTTGTGCGAGCCGGTCGGGTTGCGGCTCTCGTCTTTGATCAGAAGCCGTTTGACATCGAATTTGGTTCCCAAGCGCTCCGCCGGCGAGAGGGGTGTGAGGCCCTCGCCCAGAGAAACCGTCGCGCTGCTTTCGATTGGCAGCATCGAACCGTACCGCCACATCGAGGGGATATGGGTAAAGCCGTGATCCGCCTGCGGCCAACGAGTCTCGTAGATCGGCCGCAGGTTCGAAGGCGCGGTCGCAGCACAGCGTGGGCAACCGCGTGAGTCGATTGGGAAACCGGATGGATAGGTTGCCTCGCAACGCAGACAGGATAGGTGCTCGATAACGACGGTCATGGCGCAATCACTTTAATATCTCCGGAGGATGTCAGCCGCTCGGCGCCTTGCCCGGTGACGACGAACATGTCCTCGACTTGCAGCCCATACGAGCCGATCATGTAAAAAGGCGTCTCGATGCACAGCACCATTCCCTCTTCGAGAACGTCTTTCGAGCCGGGAGCAAGGAGTGGAGCATCGTAGCCATCGAGCCCGATACCGTGGCCGACGTGATTTCTTCGGTATCGATCGAGACCTGCGTCCTGAACGGCGCGCATGATCTCGCCGAAAAGTTCGCTGGCGCTCAGGCCCGGTCTGACAATCGAGGCGCCGTGTTCGACACCGGCCCGTAGCGCGGCGTACTGGCTGCGCAGTCCGGAACTAGGCTCTCCGAAAGACGCGATCCTCGCGATATCGGCTCGATAGTGTTGATACCGCCCACCGACGTCGAAGCGGATGATGTCGTCCGGCCTCAGTGAGCGTTGCGAAGGCTGAACATTCATCAGGGCGCTCCGCTCACCGAACCCGATACAGCCAAGGATTGGTAACGTATCCTCTCGGACGGTCTTCTCGTGAAATACGCGGGCCATTTCGATCTCTGTGATTCCAGCCCGCGCAACGGCCAAGGCCGCCTCTACGGATATTTCCGCGACTTTGCCGACGCGCCGAAGCCGCTCGATCTCCGAGGGGCTTTTGACGGATCGAGTAGATCGGAAGAGCGGCTGTGCATCGATGAAGGATGCGTGCGGGCATTTGGCGCTGAGCTGCTCGAGATAGCCGGGAGACAGGCCTGATAGATCCAGCCCTATTCGGGCCTTTCTCAGGCCAAGCTCCTCAAGCTCTGCGGCCAGTGCCTCAACGGGACTTGCATGCTCCCGAAGGGACTGCATCTCCGCGAGCCGCCGGCTCGTAAGGTCGTTTTCGACGTCGGCGCCGACTTCGACCGCAAACTCGCCATAACGCGCGACGCGCGCAGCCCAGACATTCTGATCGGCAATCAGATCGAGCGTCCCGCTGCTCGTGATTACGCTGGACCTCGTCTCCGCGTCGGCCCGTGGCCAGACAGCGTAGGCTTGTGGGCCCGGGCGGATCCATTGTGGCAATGCCCAGAAGCCGCTGAGATAGGTGACATTTTCCGCGCCGGTGGCGATGACGGCATCCAGGCCTTCGGCATCCATATTGCGCTCGAGGCGCGATAGATTAAGCAGCATCGGATTTCTCGCTTACGTTCGCGCGCACGACGCCGCGCGCCATTTCAATCGCTGCGGCCGCCGCCATGACCCTCTCGCCGACGGCGGCGACGGCAAGGTTGGGTTGCGCCGCGCGGGGGAAAGCAACGCTGATCGCAGCCACGATCACCCCCTTCGCATTGCGGAGAGGGGCACCAATCGAGAAGATGCCGGGAATATTCTCGTTGAGGGCTGTGGTGTATCCCACGCTTCGAGCGCGCCGCAGCTGGTCCATCAGTTTCTCAGGATCGGTGACAGTGCGTGGCGTCCTGCGTACGAAGGGCTCCTCGGCAGCGAGGGCGCGGATATCGTCGTCACTGCAATCGATCAGCAGCGCTTTTCCCAGTGCTGTTGAATGCAGGAACATGCTCTCACCCGGCGTTGCGCGAATGACCAAGGAACCATTGCTCTGCACCGCGGCAAGGTAGAAGGCCTTACTGCCTCGACGGGCGCCGAGGAAGCCGTTCAGGTCGTTGCTCTGCGCAAGCAAACGCAGCTCGGCGTCGGCCAGGGCGATCAACTCGTCCTGTTCGAGTAACGTGCGAGCGAGATTGAGTATCTCGTGTCCCGCACAATATCTCTTGGTGGATTCAATCTGATCGACAAACCCTTGCGCACACAGCGTATGAAGCAGGCGTTGGATGCTTGAAGGGCTTTGTTCAACCCGCCTCGCGATCTCGCGAACGCCGAGTGGCTCAGACGAGCTCGCGACGGCTTTCAGAACCATGAGCCCTCGCTCCAAAGACATATTTCCCTGCATTTTATTGTCCCGCTCCTGCGTACATCGTTCCATTTTTTAAATTAGGTCAGATATGAGCAGGCCCTGTCAATTAAAAATGTGCACTAAAGTTTGTCGTCCTATAGTTTGCACCCGCGCATCCATGACGCATGGACATCAGGGTGATAATCGGGAAAAACATCCAGCGCTTTAGGAGAGAGCGATCGCTCTCTCAGGAAGAACTGTCGTTTCGATCGGATTCCTCGAGGGCCTACATCAGCGGGCTCGAAGCAGGCAGAAGGAATCCAACTGCTCTCTCCCTTGTCAAATTCGCCGAAGCACTTGGGGTCACGGTCGTGGAGCTCATAACCGACCACGATGCAGACAGAAAAACCAAAAAGTCGATCAAGGCGAGTGAGTGAGATCTCTATCTACAAGAGCCTGTGGATCTGTCATGAGCGCAATTGCCAGGGCCTCGAGCGTGTCGACGGTGGGAGCGCTTTCTTCTCGCTCTAATTTACCAACATAATTGCGATCCAGCCCTGCGAGTTGCGCTAACTCGGACTGTGACATCCCTGAGCGGTGGCGCAAAATACGCAGATTTCTCGCAAATACCGATCTCAGGCGCATACCTCCATTTGTCATAAACGCCACTCGGAACCCACCTACTATAGTAAGCAATCGATAATCCCCCGATTGTCGACCGTTCAGTTCACAACTAAATCGAGAAGATTAGTTTATGCGGGTTGTGCGATGCGGAATTCTTGGGAAGCGCTTAGCCTTTTCTCCGACGCTGTTACACAAGCGACGACGCCCCGAGGGGTGGGCGAAGCTCTTCGAAATCTTCTGGAGCCATTCGGATTTGATGCCTGTCTGGTCGCTCTTCTGTCTCCGACCGTGGAGTCTGTCTGGACACCGCAGGTTCTCGCGGATCTTTGGCCAAAAAGCTGGTCGGTGCACTACTTTGAAAACAAACTCGTTACCCATGATCCATGCGCGTCGCTGTGTCTTAGGACAGATCAGTTGTTCAGCTGGCGCAGCGTTACGCACCGGAGGCTGCCACAAGCGGAATATGAGGTCATGAAATCGGCGGAAGCATTCGGCCTGAGAGACGGTTTCTGCCTGCCGGTCCACGGTGCGAATGGACAAATCGGCGTTGTCTCCATCGCCGGCGGCGAAATCGAACAACGGCCCCCGCTTCGCTTTCTCATCGAGGCCGCGGGCTTCTGTGGTTACCAGAAGATACTGCGCCTGAAAGAGGAAACGGCACATCCAGTTCTGACAAAAAGGCAGGCCGAGATCTGCGACTGGATCGCCTCGGGAAAGACCGCCTC
The DNA here is from genome assembly GCF_001425225.1 of Ensifer sp. Root127. NCBI lineage: Bacteria > Pseudomonadati > Pseudomonadota > Alphaproteobacteria > Hyphomicrobiales > Rhizobiaceae > Ensifer > Ensifer sp. Root127. The sequence continues at coordinate 3,359 of NZ_LMDX01000037.1, read as the reverse complement.
AGAGACGGCAACAATCCTCGGCATATCGGAGGCAACTGTCGAACGGCATTTGCGTGACACTCGCGAACGTCTCGGCACCGTGAACTCGGTGCATACGATCGTGACAGCGATCAAACGTCGAGAGATCCGCATCTGAGACCAGGAACGGCGGGCGGGTGGGATAACCATGCCTACAACCAAAGATCACATTTTGTTGACGACACATGCTCATTTTCCTGAGTATCGGCGGCGACGTTCCATCGATATCGTTTCTTCCTAAAGCGAGTGAGGGAACATGAAAGTAGTCGCCATACAGGGGTCGGCGTCGTGCCAGACAATGATCTGGCTAAGACAGTCTTACAGGCTGCGCGCCAAGGTCTTCCACCATCGGCTTGGTTGGAAGGTGACCGTCTCTCGGGATGAAGAAACCGACATCTTCGATCAATTGTCGCCTGACTATCTGCTGGTTGTCGACGCTCGAGATCATGTCGTCGGGACGGTGAGATTTCTACCGACGCACGGGTCAACCATGCTCTCGACTGTCTTCTCCTACCTGTTGACCAACAGCCCATCTCTGCCTGCAGGCCTGGTCGAAGCATCACGTTTCTGCGTCGACACTGAAAGATGCCGAAACCAGGAGTTTATCAATCTGGCGACTCGAAGCCTTTTCGCCGGCATGGTGGATTGGGCATTACAGCGCCACTATCCGCAAATCGCGGCCGTCGTGGACCTTCGAATGGAACGCGTTCTAAGACGCGCGGGATGGTCCCTTGCAAGGATATCCATCCCGCACTCGATGGGACGGGTTACCGGCGTGGCCGGCTATTTGCCGGTCAGTCAGGAAGTCCTCTTCGCGCTTCGGCCGTCCAATTACGTTTTCAGCGATCGGAGCGGCGATGCTTTTGTACACAATTGTTGACGCCAGCATACATCAACTTGTCCAAACCTCTTGAGCGCGGTGCAAGCCGATCTACCGATCCCAGAAGCGGAGCAGTCCTCGGTTTCACTTTCCGTAAACGCGACGATCGAGAACCTACGTTTCACTTCGCTCCGGCCGAAGAGTGACCATCGTCTCTACTAGGGTCAACAGCGACTCGACCGCATCAAGGGGAAGCGTCTCCACGATTTTGATCGGCTTACGGCGACTCTCGGCCTCGGCCAGTGTTTTGCCCAAACGATAAGAGCAGCGGCCATGATCAAATCTATTGGCGAAAAATCAAGTAGTTCACTGAGGTGAATCAATCGCGTGACGTGCATCTTCGTCTCGCTGCGCTCATAGCGGCCGTCCGCAAGTAGCGCAATGTAGTGACATATCATTTGCAGCGTCAACGGCCCATTTGAATGTGCCGGCGCCTCAAGGGCCAAAGATGATTCGATGCATGATTACTTTTGCACTGACTTGTTTCGCCTCGTTGAGCATCACGCTCAAAGAGTTCCCGATCCATCTCGGCGCGGGTTTCGGCCGCCATACCTTCGCTGAGCGAACACAAAAGTGTGGCGTGAAACTGCCTGCCCCGCAAAGCCGCAGTGACGCGGTCGAGGCTGTCGGCTTCCACGGACCTATTGAAAGAAGTCGCGCCAGCTGTCATATATGGAACGACAGATGACGTAGGAGATGCACGATGGCACTTGCGGTGGAAAATGGCTTCCCGGAAGCAACCGGCGGAGAATTGCAGAAGGTCGCAGCGTTGCTCGGCGGAACGCGTGTCCTGTCGCGCCGTCTGACGAGTGCGCTCGATGCCCATGAGCTCCTGCTGCATGGCTTGCCGGCTTCGGCGATCGATCACCTCGTCGGAAGCCTGCTCTTCATCGGCAAGACCGAATCCCTCGAAAAGGCCGTCGGCATGAGCTTGCGGACGTGGCAGCGGCGCAGGGATGCGCCGTCCAAGCCGCTTAGCCAGGAGCAAAGCGGGCGGGCATGGAAGTTCGCCGAGATCCTGGCAAAGGCGACGGATGTCCTGGGAACGCAGGCGGAAGCCGAGCAATGGCTGGAGCGTCCGGCAATCGGGCTCGACCAGCGCCGCCCGATCGATCTTTTGGGAACGCCCGCCGGCGTCGAACTCATCGAGGACTATCTCCAACGGCTCGAATACGGCGTCTATGCATGACGCCTCTGCCGATTGCGCTCGGTGGTTCCGAGCTGATTGCATGGCGGCTCGACCAAGCCGCCTATGCCCCGACCTGGGATAGTGGGGAAGGCGCCTATCGTGTCGGCGGGCGCTGGAACAGCAGGGGCATGCGCGCGGTCTATTGCTCGATCGACCCGTCGACGGCGATCCTTGAGGTCGCGGTCCATAAAGGTTTTCGCGTGCTTGATACCGTTCCGCATGTTCTGACGGCGGCCGTGGTCGCTGACATCTCCGCGGTGCATGTCGTCGATCCTTCCAGCGTTCCCAATCCGAACTGGCTGCGCCCCGGCATCCCGAGCGCGGGCCAACAGGCGTTCGGCGACGATCTGCTTCGCCGGCATCGCTTTGTCGCGATCCCGAGCGCGGTGTCGGCGCATAGCTGGAACCTGGTCTTCGTGGCAAGCGCCGCCACCGAGGCCTATGCGCTGAAGTTCCAGGAGGCTTTCGCTCTCGATACAAGGCTGCACCCACCATCGGCATGATGCGAGCGCGACCGGGCACAACTCGTGGCCGGTCGTAGAGTGCCTTGTGGTCATGGCGCTCACGCGTCGGTGATCCCGGACCCCGAGAAGATGATGACGCCGGCGGGCATGATCGAGAGCATGTCGTCGTTGCGGCGGAAGGGAGCCGCCTTGGCGTGCTTCGTCCAGTTCGGCTTGAAGGTGATCTGGGTCACCTTGCGGCTTTCCGCCCAGCAGGCGGCAATGCGCTCGGCGCCCTTCAGCGAACCGCCGTGCAGCAGGACCATGTCCGGGAATTTGGCGCGGGCGCGATCGAGCGCATCAAAGACGCGTTCGTGATCAGGTCGCCTCTCGGCAGGCGGTCGGCCGAGCAATATTGATGATGTCGCCACGGGCGGCGGCCGAATCCCCCACATGAGGGAGACTACAGACGGATCAGCGCTCCGCGCCATCGCGGTCATTGCTGCGCTGGCGATCCTGCTCAGCCTGCCGGAGGATCTGCTGGCGCTGCTCGTCCTGGGCACCTWTGGCAGTGGCAGCCTGTTCCCGCGCCGCACGAGCGGCACGACCGGCGGCAATTGCCTGCTGCTGGGCGGCTATAGCAGGATCGACGGTCGGCGGCGCGGSCCGGTCCTGGGAGCGTGTCTCGTCGGCGCGGGCGGCCGGCGGTKTGCCCCCTCCCCCTGCGGTGTCRGCGACCGATTGCATCTGCTGCATCTGGATGTCACGGCGCTGCTCGGCAAAGAGCGCGGAGATTTCCTTGCGCATCTCCTCGACGGCCTGGCGCTCC
>NZ_LMDX01000036.1:0-15994 GCF_001425225.1 Ensifer sp. Root127 | reverse complement strand
GAAAACCAAAAGAAATCAGACATGCAACCGCCTCCTCGCTGAGGCGAGTGAATCACGTCGCAGTGCGCAAGGAAACCCACTTATTGGGTCCGGACCCTAAAACTGAAGCCGCACCTAAGGACAAAAAACACGGTGAGCACGGTGGAAATCGCAGCAGGGCGGCGAAAGACGCTGGGAAAAGCAAAAAAAGCAGTCAAGCGGCAGGCAAGGATCCCCATCGTGGCGAGAGACAGCAGACGAGCCCCAAAGGGACAGCCTTGGTTTCCGTAATCCAACGCTGGGGCACCTCCGGTCGATGCAGCCCAGCGAGGATCTTACGATGTTTGATTTTGACTACGCTCGGCAAATGATGGTCGAACGGCAATTGGCCAAGCGCGGCATCGATGACGCACGCGTACTCCAGGCAATGCAGGCGGTGCCGCGCGAAGACTTCATCGACGAGGGCTTCGAGGAATTCGCTTATGAGGATGCGCCGCTGCCGATCGGTGAAGGCCAGACGATTTCGCAACCCTATATAGTCGCCCGCATGGCCGAAGCTGCCAGACTGAATCCCGCGGACAATGTGTTGGAAGTTGGCGCCGGTTCCGGTTACGCAGCGGCCGTCCTCAGCCACATCGTGCGCCAAGTGTCGGCACTCGAACGGCATGCCTCGCTCGCAAAAAAAGCGGCCGATCGGATCTCTCGATTGGGCCGAGGAAACGTGCAAGTTCGCACCGGCGATGGCACGAGGGGATGGCCGGAAAAAGCCCCGTTCGATGCGATCCTTGTGTCCGCCGGTGGTCCGGCGGCACCGGTCGCACTCAAGGAACAACTGGAAATCGGGGGACGGCTGATTATTCCAATTGGGCGCCGAGAGCGATCGCAGCGATTGCTACGCATTACCCGACTTGCGAACAATCGATATAAGGAAGAAGACCTCGGTGGCGTCATGTTCGTGCCGCTGATCGGCGAACAAGGATGGAGTGAGCATCAGGGACAGGCGAGCGTACATCTGCGCAAGCATCTGCCCGATCTGATTGCCACTGCGGGAGAGGATCTCCCCAATGTCGATGAACCGGGATTTGCTGATGTCTTTGAACGGTTCGCTGACCGGCGCGTGGTGCTCCTTGGCGAAGCAAGCCATGGCACCTCGGAATTCTATGCAGCGCGTTCGGCTATTACGAAAAGGCTTATCGAACAGCACGGCTTTACAATGATCGCAGTGGAAGCAGACTGGCCTGACGCTGCGGCGATCAACCGTTTCGTTCGCGGGCAGGAACAGGGGGATGCAGCGCCACCCTTCCTCCGCTTCCCGCGGTGGATGTGGCGGAACGCGGAGGTCGACAGCTTCGTCACCTGGCTGCGATCCCACAATGCCCACAAGCCTGCTGGCGAGCAGACCGGTTTCTACGGACTGGACCTCTACAATATGGCCGGTTCGATCGCGGCGGTGCTTTCCTATCTCGATGAAGTCGACCCGGGGGCTGCTGCCGTCGCGCGTGAGCGATACGGTTGCCTGTCGCCATGGCAGAATGCGCCCGATAGCTATGGCAGAGCCGTGCTGACCACTGGCTACCGCGATTGCGAGGACGAGGTGGTACGACAGTGCCGGGAGCTTCTGGGGTCGGAATTGAACGGATCGGGATCAGACGACCAGGCCCTGTTCGACGCCACGCAAAACGCCCGCCTCGTCGCATCTGCGGAGAAGTACTATCGCATCATGTACTATGGTGGTGCGCGCGCCTGGAACCTACGCGACCGGCACATGTTCGAAACGCTCGACAACTTGCTGGGCCAGGGCGGCGGCACTGACCGCAAAGTGGTCGTCTGGGCCCATAATTCCCACATCGGTGACGCCCGGCACACTGACATGGGCAAGACCAGAGGCGAGCTCAATCTTGGTCAATTGTGTCGAGAGAAATACGGTCCTGAAGCAGCGCTGATCGGTTTCGGTACCCACCACGGCACGGTTGCCGCCGCGACGGACTGGGATGGTGACATGGAGATAAAAACGGTTCGGCCGTCACACGAGGATAGCTTCGAATATTGCTTCCATCTGTCGGGCAGAGATCGGGCTCTTATCGACTTTACCAGACATCCAGAGGCCGCAAAGGCCTTGTCCGTCGAGCGGTTGGAGCGCTTTATTGGCGTAATCTATCGGCCAGAGAGCGAATTGCTAAGCCACTACACCTATGCGGTGCTTTCAAAACAGTTTGACGCTTATGTCTGGTTCGATGAGACCAGTGCCGTAAGGCCTCTGGCGGAAGAAGGAGCGACAGGACGGGTGCCCGACACCTTCCCCTTTGGACTTTGAAGCGCCCGCCGCATCGCCATTCCATGGGGTCTCGGTCGGGCTCCTCGCCTCTTGAATTTGAGTGCAGGTCGTTCGGGGAACTCTGCCTCTCTTTGAGATCCGTCAACCCGTCAGGTAGGGCTATTGTTACGAAGGAAGGGGCTATGGACCCGATCTCAATTCATGTTCCGTCAGCGAGCCGCAACGCCACGCGCACCAGCGACACGAAAGACCTGCTCGGCTTTGATGAGTTCTTCATTCGTAACATCAGCCGATACCTCGATCTCGCCATGAAGTGGGGCATCCGTCCGATTTTCGGCCGTGGGCACGATCGCCGCCTGATGCAACCGGGAATTGGGTGAGTGGGGTCGACGGAGTGCGCAATGTCAGGAAATTTTGGAGGGGTCCGTCGGTCAGGTAGGGCTCCATGCCTTCATGTGCCAGAATGACGCCGACCCGGCCCCAGAACGCCTCTCCCGCTGCACACTGGGTCACCGATCGCGCAACTCGCCACAGTTTGTTTAGGTAATTGCGCTTGTCGCAGGAGCTGGAAAGGCAGCCGGCAGATAGCGGTTTTTCAGGACAGATCTCGCCCCTCCCATAGTGAACATAGGCCCCGTTGGGGCAACTCAGGAAGAAATCATGTGCAGTAACGATCACCTTGGCGTCACTACGCGCCAGCGCATGAAAAATCGAGGGGGACAGGATCTGCGACAAACCGTGAAGATGAACGACCATGTCGCCTCCGGACTTGAGCAATCGGCGCAAGGCGCGGTAGGCGCGGCCGTTGAAATTCCTATCGAACACGTTTGCGAAGCGGACGCCGTCGCGCAAGGGGCGCTCGCCCAGCGCCTCGACCTCGACGCTCGGAAATCGCGAGCGAATGCCTGCGCCGTCGTCGCCGACCAGAACGGAACATTCGAGCCCTGCCTTAACGCCTGCCTCTATGCACTGGAGCGCAACCTTGGTCGCACCGCCCCCAGCCACTGACACGTCGTTGACAACAAGTCGCATGAACATTGCCTCTCGGAGACTTTAACTTGCGACCCGGATCTGCCTCCATTTGGCCGCCTGTTGCCCCCGACCGCACGATATCAATTCGCGGTAGATAGTTCGTCGGAGTGTATGATCTCCGCCATCGATCAGGCGCGCTGTCTACCCGCAGATCTGCGAGTTGTGAGCACGTGTGAAGTCACGGAACAATGCACTGCCGCCGGCGTTTGGGTGCATAGGTGTTGGTATATTGTGAAGGCAACCCAACGCCGACTCCGGGCGGTCTGGCTGCGACACTCACCGCCTGGGGTCCCCCGTATTTTTCACAGTTGAATTCCATGAGCCGGCGCACCTTCTCCGGGGCAACTGCGACGAGGGCTACGTCCAAAACGGTTGGATCTCGCTGAGATTTAATTACGTCTGACGACTTCTCGCCTTTGACAGCGAGGAGGCCGATGAGCTTGCGGCGCACTGATCAGCCTGTTTCAACGCGGAATCCACGACCACGACGCGCTGAAGCAAATGGCTGGTTCTTCGTGAGGGTGGCAGCCTGACCGGCGGGACAACTGAAAAAGAGCGGCCTACTTTTCGTGGCTCTGGGGGAGAAGGCCGCCGTCAATATCAGCAATGGCTAAATATACGACTGGATGCGACGATTGGCGAGGTGAATCCGCGTCACAGAGTAAGTTGTCGTCTCGTGAGCGTATTTTAAGCCGCGTTGTTCCGCGAAAAATTGGAACAATTTTCCGGCGGGCGCGTTTTATGCGCACCCCATGGATAATGGCAGTCCCCCCGCAGCCATTGTCCCATACTCCCGGCCCCCTCAACAGGGGGCCATTCTTTTATCCACGACCAGCTATCTGCGCGACGGGCTCGGCTAGTCTATCGGACGGCTATACCTGATAGGTGCGTTAGTCGACAGTCGTTCGTTAAATTAGCGAAGCCTTGTAGAACGCAAAGTGCGCCCTATCCTCTTCGGCAGGAGGATACGCCATGTCGAAAATTCCCGCGCCGACGCTTCCGGAAGGCCACCGAGATCGCGTCCTCCTTTGTCAGGACGCGTTGGAGGCAGAGTTCCTGTCGCTCTCCGATCGAGCGCAACGGGCCGGTTGGTCACGCGAGGAAGTCGCAATGGCGTTGATGGACCTTGCAGACTGCTATTTCCTCGTGAATGCCGATTTTGAAACGTTGGAGCTTGGTGGCGGCCTTGTACGTCTCGCAAGAAGGCTGCACTAGGGAGTCGATTAACGGCGTCACGGCCGCTGTATTGTACCCTGATGGAAGAGTATCTGCCATTTCTTCCCGTCATGCTTCCAGATTGAACTTCGCAAGGCGGATCGTTCGGACCCGTCGCGATAAGTGAGATGGCTCTCGTACGTCAAAAGCACCGCATTTTGCGAAATAGGCGCGAGAGCATAGTTGGACGTTCGGAGAATGCCGTCGGTGTGATCCTCCTCCTGGGTCAAAAGATTTATGACCTCTGCTCGACGATATACGCGTCCCGACGCACCGAACTCGACGAACTCTTCTGCAAGCAATGCTTCGATCGCTAGCTTCGAATGCCTGACCGATGGTCGATGCAGTGCTTCTTCGAGAAACTGGATTTCGGCGGGGTCGGGATCGGGGCTCGACAAGGGTGGTCACTCCAGTGGGCAAGTTATCGTTGGACTGGTCAGCCGCGTAGCCCGAGCAAACGCGGATGTTGTGCCAGCGCCTGGGCGATGCGCCCGCGAGAATATCAAACCAGCCAGAATCTGAGAAGTTCCGCCATGGGACTTCAGTCTGACTCACCGTCGGCAAAGGTCTGAAGTCGATTGTTGGGAAGTCGCGTCGCGCTAAATTTATCAATTAGCCCATGTCGCTGAAGACCCTCACAAGAAAAGCCATGGGTGGTAACGGCCCAGAGCCGTTCGAACGTCCCTACGAGCGGCTCTGGTGCCACCGGTTAGAAGAGACCATGGGAGATATCAGGATGTACGAAAGGCACAAATATGGGCAGCCCGAAAAAACCGCATCAACCGGGCTGCCGATCGGTGTGATGCTTCTCTCGGTAGCAGCGATAGCCGTTTACCTGATTGCTGGAGGCGAAATTCTCAACGACAAAAGTGGGGACGTCGCCGTGTACCTTCCCAAGGTAGAGGCGAAATAGCTTTACTCAGGCCAAGGGAGGCGCGAAATGAGCTTGTTAAAGCTAGGGCGGGCTCGCTTGGGGATGGCGCTACCGCGCCATCGTGGGTGGTTGCTCACAACCAAGGACCCGCGATTAGACGACCTCTTTGAGTGCTACGCACTGGCCTCAACGGCACTGGCTAATCTTCAACGTGAACTTCCCCGTCGGGAGGCGCTGATCGAGGAATACGAGGAAGTCTGCGGCAACCTGCAGGCGGATGTAGTCGAACTGCTTCCCCTGCTAGAAGCGCGATGGCTTCAGCGAAACCAGTAGCCCGACGTCCGGTTTGGAGCTTCCTCGCGTTGAACTGGCATGAACAGGAAGGACCACCAACGTCGATGATCAAAGATCCTCAAGGCTGCCCCCTCCCCGGAGGGGAAGGGACGCCGTCTATCAGGGCTAGTCGATAACCCGAACGATCTTGCGGGTGCCCGGGTCCACCAGCACCGTGCGGTCGTCAACGACCACATATCGGTAGGTGATGTCCGGTGCATCAATGGTGTGTAGTTCCACCGTTTCGGGAACCGTCGAACCGACATTGAGCTCCACTCCGGGAAGTTTGATGGAAGCGAGGGGCTTCTTCTTCACGTATTCGCGGACGACTGTTTCCTGCTCTGGGGTGACAATGACTGTCTGAGCCAAGGCGATGCTCGAAGCGCCGAGCAGAAGCAGTCCTGTGACGGCCGAGCTGACAAGTTTCTTCATTTTCTTCTCCAGGCTGGTTGTTGTATTCCCACTCTCAATGCGGGAACTTCTTACCAACGCCGCTGGGCTATTGCCGTTCCGATGGCCAGACTTCAGTCGCATGGGGTTTCGACCTTAGTCTGGCGCGCCTTTAAGACAATAGTCCGGGAAGTGCGTGTAATCTGCGCCTTCGATACTTTTAAAAGTGGGCACCGCATTGGTTGGAAAGCGAGAGGCTGAAGCACTTGCCGCCTGTCTGATCGGGCTCGACCAAAGCGGCATCCAAGATGCGGACTTCCTAGGCCCGTCATTTAGCCACTAGAGCTCGTCGGGACAGCTTCCCACAGAGAAGCGGTCCCCCCCCCGTGTGGAGGCAGGCCGCCCTCGTCAATCGCATCCTCGAGCATCGTCCGGCGCGCCCGCTGTTCCATGGCCGCGCAGGTCCGTGACCGACAAAACTGATTGCAGTCGCTTTGGCGAACAAATTGGCGCGTATCGCCTGGGCTCGTCATGGCCCCGGCGGCGTCTACCGAGCTCCGACCCTTGGTCCTGCCCAATGCAGCAGCCAGAAGTCGTGAGACGTCGGGGATGTGGTGAGGTCTAACGGAGGATTATGGGCAATCGGTTAGAAGGGGATTGGATTAACCAGCAGTGGGGTGAGTGCTCAGAAGCACGTGTAGCCGATTGGGATCCAATCCCCGAACTCCATAATGGCCCGCGTCGTCAATCTCGCCACATGAGGCCGGACCATGTCAGCGCCTGACCACTTGTCTATACCGAAGTAAGTTTTCGATGCATCTTTCGGGGCGTTCACACACATCCCATTTGATTTCAAACGCCCAGTCTCCGGCGGCTGGCACCCACTTGGCTAGCAGCGCAAGGCAGGGCTTGACGCGGTCCGGCATGGGATCGAAAGACAGGCACGGAGGGTCGCGCGGCCTCTTCGGCCGCCCGCGCAGCACAGCATCATCATCGAGGAGCAATTGCTTCGGGCGCTTGGCTTTCGCAGGTACTTTAGGCGTGACTTATTAAACGCACATTGCGCAATGAGTCACGGGAACCTTTTTCACAAAACGCGATTTTTGCTGATCAAGCAGCCCGGTCACGTGCTGCGAAACACCCAACGTCGAGAATAAAGCCATGCAACAAGAAGACACCAGACAACAGTACAGCAAAGTGGTTCGCGGCTGGAACACGCGGTATGACCTGGAAGAATTCATCAGCGCGCACCGGCTCACCCCCCTTGTCGCACGCGAACTGTTCGAGAAATTCGGACCGTACAAAATCGACCTCGATCGCAAGGTCGCCGAGCTAAGAGCAGCAGGAAAATCTAATCTTGGGCATTAAGACTAATTGGGAACAAACCGACCTCTCGGCAGTTCCTCTCCGCCCCTCTAAGACAGCCAGGCGGTCGCTACCTTCCTCTCCGGCGGCCGCCTGGAACAAACTACGGCTTACAGACAACGGCCGCCCACGGCGTGCGGATCTCCCCCGAAATTCCAGAGTTGAAACCCCCCGGCGACGGCGCATACTCAACGCGGGGCTAACGTCGGCCTGTTCCGCCCCGGGCCGGCTGGGATTAGGGCGATGAGCAAAGTGGTTGGATCTCGCAGCGAGATAATTACGCCTGACGACTTCAAGCAGATAGAATGTGTTTTCCGGGAAATCGTCCAGGAAAAGCACCTCGCCGTTGATAGCGAGGAAGCTGTTGAGCTCGCGGCGCGCCTGATCGGTCTTTTTCAAAGCGGCATCCACGATCATGATGCGCTGAAGTTGATGGCTAGTTGACTGTAGCTACCGGACCATTTGACAGAAAAAAGCGGGTTTCACCCGTTTCCGAGTAGTTGGTTGAGGCTGCGTGCAAACACCCGCCCGTCGGCAAGCTTATCCACCCGAAGCCGTCCTTCCAGCACCTGCATCGCATCTAGTTCCGAATTCCTCAATCCGCTGGAATCAACGCAAGGACGAGAAGACTGAAACTACACGATTCGTCGGTTCGAACAAAGATGACCTCCGATCAGGATGCTCTTCACCAGGTTCGCTAGCTACTTGTAGTTATATTCGGAACATCCCGTTGGTATGACCGTTGCCCGTACAATTCTACGGAGTGACAAGCCATGAAAATCGAAACACGGGCGACCACTGTGGCCGAAATGGTGCCGGGTTCGAGCATGGGCTCATTCGTTGCGTTCGTCGCAAAAACTGGCCGATGAGCTCGTGGACACGCTCGAACTCGCGATTAACGACCTCGACCAGGTCGCACCAAAAGCCGATACGCGCCGATGGCTCTACAGCCTGATGGTGGACATCCATAGCGGCCTCCGCAAAAGCAGAGCTGCCGCCGCCCGAAAGCTTACGCGCGGATAAGGCAGCTCCCTCGCCCCTCAAAAAAGCGGCCCCCGCTGTGGAGGCCGCAAGCTATGCGTACCCAGTACCTAACTTTACAACGATTTCAGGTGTAGCGGAATACCCGCATCTATCAGCAAAGCTTCACCGAAAGCTTATGAAGGGTTGAAATCCTGCGGACGGCAAAACTTCGTTGTGAGAAGCCAGTCGCCTGGTGCGTATTACTCCAGCAGTCCGCAGCACTGTCCCACTCTCACGGCACCTTCCGCAGGAACCTATTTTAGTTCAAGCTGCTTACTGCACTTTCTCAACTCTCATATGTGAGAATTCCCATGCGCCAGCGGCTGCGCATATTACACACACAGGTGCTAGCGACAGGGATACATATGGGTCGGACGACGGCAGATGCGGCAAAAGCGCTTTCCAGGCAGATGGGCCAGCGCATCAGAGCCATACGAAAGATGCGAGGGTATTCCCAAGGGAAACTCGGAAGCTTGATCGGCCTGTCGTTTCAGCAGGTTCAGAAATACGAAAATGGGACAAATCGCGTCTCCATTCCAGTGCTGATGCAAATTTGCGAGGTGTTGGACGCGCACCCAATGGATATCATCGGTGAAGGTGCGCAGGATGGAGGGGACAAGAGAGTAAACGCTCTGCTGCAACGCCTTGAAGCCGCAGAAAGCAAACTGAAGATTCTAGAAAGCAAATTGGCCCGGATGCAGAAAATATTCGCCGAACCGGATTGATGCGGAGGACGCATCACCCAGCCCTATGATCAGAGAGACATCTCAGGTGGGGTCGCAAGAACTATTATACGGCAACTCGCGTAAGGCGATCCCAAAGAAAATGCGGCCTCCGAGCGGAGGAACATCGGAAACCGCAATGGAGATTGCCTTCAATACCTCAAGGATACACCCGCATTCGCTCTGATGCGAGACAATTTGCCTGCGCCCCCGTTGTTGTCAAACCTTCCCAATGATCACCAACACGATGCGTCGGATGGCTGCGGCACTTACGCCAAGCGCATCGCTGCAATGCCGGTGACCCCGATTGCACCGATGCCCATCAGCTTCCAACGCTTTACGTCATCTGTGACCGGTTTCATCTCCGCGGCGTCCGCGCCGATCGACGTCATCGACGCCTCGACATCACCGACCCGGTCGACCAATTGATCCGTACGGGTGTGTGAACGCCGGCCCGGCTCGCTGCAGCCTTGTCTTCGGATCTTACTGCCCCCTCTTCTAATCGTCTGATCGAATCTTGCAGGCCGCGTATGCCTGCCACCAGCTCGCCGAGCTGCCTGTGTACTACCGCATCAATATCCGCAGGTGCCATCTAGCGCCCTTCCCCGTGCCTCACACATTCTGCATTGGTCCAGACGCCGCCTGCGCAGAGGCCGACGACTGTCCGGTTATCTTCCGCTGATCCGCCGGCGTCGCCCTCGCGCGCCGACCAGGTCAGTTCCGACGACCCGACGCAGACCGTCGGCACTCGCTGGCGCCGAAATTCGAAAGCCTGTCCGGGCAAGTGTCATAGTCAGAGCGGCATCGCCCGCGGAATGTGCCGCCGCATTGCCTGCCTCTCGAATGCGTTGTTGACTGATCGTGCGCCATCCTCCTGGAGACGAACTCTCCCTTAGCCCAAAGACCTGCCTCAGCCGCCGCCGGTTGACGAGACCCTTCACCCGCTTGCCGCCGGCTTCACCCACTTCATCAGCTCGGCCGGCACGGCGTCGTGGTCGCCTTTGTTCAGTTTCTTCAGCAGCGTCGACTTGCCGAGCCAGCCTGTGTTGAAATCAAAGGACACGAGCACGGCGTGCTGATTGTCGGTCAACGGTACCTTGACGAGGCGCGCAACTCGCTCCTCAAACATGGGCGTGGTCGGCGCGCAGGATCTCTTCGGCGCGTGCCTCGGTGATCACCATCGTGAGCCTCACCTCTGCCGCGCTGGTGTGGCCATATCCGATGGTCCAAATTCCGCCTACGTCGCGATAGGCCTTCGTCTTCAGGCCTTCCCACTGCTTGACGAGCGCAAGGCCCGCCGCCTTGATGCGTCGGTTCATGGTGTTAACCTCTTTTGTTTTCAGGGAAACATGCGATAGTTGATAGGCGGGAAGGCACGGTCAGGAGAGACCGTTATGAACCTTGAAAGGATCGGTAGATCCCGTCTGAAATTGAAGCTTCCAGCGTTGCGAGCGTTGATTGATGCCCAACAGAGCCGGGCCTTTAGTGCGTTATGTGAAGAATACGCCCTCGCCGCCATGGCTATAGATGAATTGACTGCTGCGGTCAGTCATGACCCCGTCGATCTCGACGGTTTGGAAGCCGTCTGCACTGAAATCGAAAGCGAGGTCGATCGACTGCTGCGAACATTTAACGCGAGCAAGATCTGGCGGTAGTTTATAGCAATGTCCTTGATGGGAATCGCCAGATCAGGGCTGGCCATGTGTAGGAAGAGCACGGCTCCGTTTCGCTCTCCCAGCCTATCGTGAAAAGCTACAGTCGATCCACACTGTGGCATTCCTCAATCTCTGCGAGTTCTATGCCGCGTCGGTTTTGATGGTCGACGATCTACGCAAGGAAGATCCTGTTCGAGCTGAGCTGTTGGCCGAATGCGAGACCATGTGCCGCGCAATGGGGGCCAACGCTGTTGCCATGATGAATGGCGGAAGAACGCGAGGTGGCGGCAGGCCGCCAGCCGTCTTGATGCTTGCGCATTATCACCTTGCCCTGTCGGCTTGATGGCGAGATCTCTCGCAATTGAAATTTCGGTTTAACCCTTCCTTGGTGGCGCCATCTTAGATTGCACCGAAAGGGAGAGGAAGATGCAGAACCTTAGCGAATTAGGACGTCGCCGTCTGTGGGCGAGACTGCCGAAGTTTCGACGCGCGCTCGAAATTGGGACCCGTTCGGCGGAGCTGAATGACCTTTTTGAGGCGTATGCACTCGCAGCCGAACGGTTGGCCGAACTGCGAGAGCCAGAGCAGCCAGACCAAAGTCTTCTATTCGAGTACGAGGTGGCAAGCAGAGGGATCGAAGAGGAGGTAACCCGGCGTCTGACTGAGATCCACGGCGATCCGGTCAACAACTCCCTGTCTGCCACATCCCATGAAAGTGGCCTTCTTCGAAGTCGCATACGGATTCGAGCTAGCTGGCAATCTTCATACTGAGAGATCCCGTTCGAAGCACGCGGCGCAGGTTGTGACGAGAGCGCTGAGACGTAAAAGGCCCCTTCTCCTACGAATAGGACAAGAGGCCCCGTCTGAGCGTTCGAATTCACAGACACTCGCATTGTATGCCCCGCTTCAGGCGGAGCGCAAGCCGAGCTTTTCAGCGCCTCCAATTTATCCGCCAACATTGTGCCAGCACGGACGGTAGGCTGCGCGATATGGTGGCTGCCGTCGCTGACGATGCTGGTCACAGTTTCGGTGGGTGTGCTACTGCGGGCTCTGCTCAGAACTCATCTGAAACGGGCTGTGAGACTCAACGGCTGAGCAATACCGAGAGGCGAATGCGGACACTGGCGACATAGTTCGCGTCGTGTCCATTCAGGAGCGTCGTTGAGCTCATTTTCTCCCTTGCTCACGCCTGTTCGTAGGTACCGGTCAGAGTTGCTTGGGACAGGACGTGTTTTTGAGCCATGATCCACATCGCCTCGATACCCGCCACGGCAGGCACTGCCAAACTTGGAACTTCGAGAGCCGCGAGGCAGAACCTGTAGCGGTGGGGGCCGTGACCCTTTGGGGGCTCGGGACCATCATAACGGGAATTGCCGAAATCATTTCGACAAAAACTCGGGCCACCGCCAGGTGCTGTGTCGGAACTTTGCGGTAGTTCACTCCAGTGGCGTGGTATGTTGAAAACACCGCAGTGCCGGAACACGCCTCGTGGTGCGTCCGGATCTTCGACGATCAACGCGAAGCTTTTGACATCCTCGGGAGCGCCGGTCCACTTGAGCGCCGGCATAAGGTTTCCACCCAAACGGGTATATGTTTCAGGTATCAACTCGCCGTCCGCAAAAGCGGGGCTTATCAGTGTCATGGTCATCTGAAATCTCCGGTGGCTTGAGGCTCCATTAGGGCGGCTTCCCCCAAACCTCAGACTTCCTCCATGGTTCCAACTCCGCCGGCTGCGATTCTGGGAACATCTGACGCGGCAGCTAGTTCGAGCGGCGATGGTCCGGTAACCTGTAAACAAGAAATTTTTACCTAATGTGATTGGCGCCGCCATCAGTTTAGCCGGTAGCCACATGACCGCCCGAACCGATGGAACAATCGGAATGCCGGCAATGGGCGTCTTCCGGGCTTCGGCATAATCAGACTATTCAGTCCGAACCTGGTGAAGGTCTCCGTGAGGGGCCGGTGGCGTTCCGCACCAATTTCCGTTCGACAGATGAGGTACCGGCGCCGTTGCGCGAACTTCCGGCCCGATCATCGGTGAACGTTCTTATTCCTCGGTGGCAGGGATTTTCTCCAATCCATCCAGAATCACTGCCAGGCCATGATCGAACGCTGCGTCAGGGCCAGCCTCGTCGAGGATGTCCATCGCTGACCGAAGCAGCGGATACATCGCCATCTAACTGATGACGCCGTCACGCTCGCCATCGTCCTTCTCCCTGGCCTGTTGCTCCAAAACCGCCCCAACGGTGAAGTAACTGATCGTCATCAAGGCATGGGTCGCATCGCTGGCCGAGAAGCCGGCGTCGCACAGGAGACGAAGCTGCGCCTCGGCCGCTCCCAATTGCGGCGCGCTTGGCCGGGTGCCGGCATGAATGCGCACGCCGTCGCGATAAGCTAGTAGTGCCAACCGGAAGCTACGTGCGTTGCCAACCAAGAACGAACGCCAGTCGTTTTTCTCCTTCGGCGCCGAGTGTGTGTGATCTTCTACCAACATGGCCTCGGACAGCGCGTCGAGCAATGCGCGCTTGTTCTTGAAGTGCCAGTAGAGCGCGGGCTGCTGAACGCCCAGACGCTCCGCCAGCTTCCGTGTCGTAAGATTGTCGACGCCGACCTCGTTCAGGAGATCAAGGGCAGTACGGATTATCGCGTCCTTCCGCAATTTTGTTGGTGGCATTCACCGCACTTCTGCAGGGCGACAGCACCGATCCGACCCCTAGCGGGTCTGCCGGTTCGGGCATAGTTCGTGAAGCCGGTCCTGCAAGCAACAAAAGATAACCTTGCCACTACGCGCAGGTTAGCGCGCGGCTAGGAATGTCCTGGAAGCGGTCACTACAAAGGTGCGCTTGAAAATAAACTTAGTTGAGAAGGAACAAATACTTAGTTAACCGTGCTATCTACCCCTGTAAGACTAATCAGCCGGAAAGTTAACGGGGAGGAGAAAGGGGCCGTCACAGGGCCAATGGTACCGGGGCGATCAGCGGCTCGCAAACGCGTTGCACAGGGCTGTTTTATGGCTGCCCGAGAGGGTTCGCCTTCCCCGCCTCGCATTCCGGCAGTCGCACAGGTTTGGCGAGTTTCGCCAGTGCCTCGGGCTTGGCGCATACCGGGAAGCCAGCTAACGGCATCGTCTCTATGAACCGACTGCGCTCCACTGTGCTCAGGCCGGGTTCATTGATCATGCTCTCGACAGTCAGGTCCGGGTGCTGCTTGAGAGCTTCTATAACCGAAGCATTCGCCTCATCGGTTCGACCGAGTGCCGCGAGAGAGCTGCTACGGACCACCCAAGTCCACTTTTGGTAGTTGTTTGGCGTCATGCGCTCCAGCATTTTCACCGCGTCCTCATATCGGCCCGCCATAAAATAGGCAGGTGCGAAGAAGTTGGACGCCCACATCGGATAGTTCGGGTCCAGCCTCATTACCTGGTCGACCATTTGAGCGCCGCGTTCGGGTTCACCGAAGCGTGCTGCAAAGCCGGTATAGAAAGTCAGGATTTCGGACGAACCCGGAGCTAGACGAAGAGCCGTGTCCAGCTCAGACTTGGCGCGGCCCATGTCGCCCTTATTAGCAAGGCTCATACCAAACACCGCGTGTGCTTCAGCGTCGCTCGGATCAAGCCGAACCGCGTGTTCGGCCACATCGTCAGCGGACTTTCGGTTGCTCTCTGGGTTGACACCAAACAACTCCAATATTTCATGAGCATGGTAAAGTTCTACCCAGGCCCGTGCCAGCTCCGGGTCCAGCTCGACGGCGCGGTTGAGAAACGTGATGGCCTCTTCCTCATCGGCTTTGGTGAGCTTTTCTATTTTCTCGGACCCGAGAAGGTAGAAATCATAGGCATTGAGGTTTTCTGGCCGTTTACGTTTGGCTGCAGCCCGCCCAGCCGCTTGAATTAGTCCTACTCCGCCGCCGAGGCGGTTGGCGACCTGCTCTGCGATTTCGGTCTGAACGGCGAACACGTCCTCAGCGGGCCGGTCCCAATTCTCCGACCAAAGATGGTGGCCGGTTTTAGCATCGATCAACTGAGCGGTGATCCGTACCCGGCCCCCCTGCCGTTGGATCGAGCCTTCCAGTACAAAGCCGACATGGAGCGCGTTTGCGACGTGGCGGGCATCCACCGGCTTGCCTTTATAAACTTCCGTCGAATTCCGCGCCACCACCTCGAATTCGGGAAACCGCGCGAGGTCGGTGATGATGTCCTCAGTCAGGCCATCGGCCAGACGCCCGCTAGCCTCGTCGCCGCCATAATTGTCGAAGGGCAGTACTGCCACCGACGGCTTGGAGCTCAATGGTTCGGGCTGGTAGAACCACCAGACCCCGCCGCCCGCCAGAACCAGCGCCACGATCGCCGCCGCAACCGTCTTGGCCCAGCGCGGCATCATTCCGAGAAGCGGGCGACGCGCCCGTTTGCCGTCGAGTCTCAGCCGATACACTCGCACTGGGCGGCTTATGTTCTTGACCTGCTGCTCGCCGGCGAAATCGAGCGGCCAGTCGAGTTTGCCCTGGAGATGATCGTTGGCCGTGCCCGACACCATCACGCCGCCCGGCTCAGCCAACTGCTCCAGCCGCGCGGCGACATTCACCACATCGCCATACACATCGCCGTCCACCAACACCACATCGCCCAGATTGATCCCGACACGGAATACGGTGCGCTGATGCTCCGGTAGGTCGGCGTTGCGCGCCGCCACGGCATTCTGAAACTCCGCTGCGCAGGCAACCGCATCAACCACGCTGTCAAACGCGACGAGTGATCCGTCTCCCATCAGCTTGACAACGGTGCCGTGGCGCTGGGAGATGGCGGGATTGATCAGCTCGGCGCGGATGATCTTCAGTCGGCTGATGGTGCCGACCTCATCGGCCTCCATCGCCTTCGAGTAGCCTACCATATCCGCAGCCAGGATCGCCAACAGCTTCCTGTGGCCTAGCTCAGGGATACTCATCATCGTTGCCTTGCATGAACATGCAATAGTGTGGGCAGTCTACACCCATCGACGCGACGCAACTAGCACACCGCCAAAACGGCATGGCTGCTTGTGTGAAGGGTTTCGGATGCCGGCTATCCACGTGTTGGCCTGGCGCCGGGCCGGCGTCCGAAAGCCTCCAGAGAAAGAACCCGCGGGATGGAGAGGGC
>NZ_LMDX01000035.1:0-17587 GCF_001425225.1 Ensifer sp. Root127 | reverse complement strand
GTCACGGTTGCCGTTGAGCTGATCGTTCCGATCGCGATGGAAGAAAAGCTGCGCTTCGCTATCCGCGAAGGTGGCCGTACCGTCGGCGCCGGCATCGTTGCTTCGATCGTCGAGTAATCTCAGGGTTATTTCGCTTCAAAAAGGCCCCGCTGGAAACAGCGGGGCTTTTCGTTTTGAGCCCGACGCAGGACGCCGGCGATGAACTCGCTCTTTCCGCTGGCGTAGATGTCCCAATTGCCTCTTGCCTGGATGATCAGTTTCCGTTTGAGCAGTTCGTACTGTCGCGCGACTCCCGTGTGTCGGCGCAGGTAGTCGCGAAACAGGATGCGCGCTTGATGCGCGTGGTTGTCAGGCCCGCATATATAGAGGCGGGTACCATAGGGCGCCCCGCTCATGGTGAGTGTCCATAGGCCATTGCCGTAGGGATCTCCGTGGAAGTGATAGCCGGCCGTAGCCGCGCTTTCGAGCGCTACCGGAATGTCGCCTTCAGATTGAAGGACGGCGTCGATATCTATCTTCGGCTTGGCCGCCAGTCCGGGTACGGCTGTGCTGCCAACGTGTTGAATGTCGGCAATGAGTGGCGCCAGGAGGCCTGCGATGACGCGGCGACGCGCTGCAAAATCCTCTGGCCAGAACGGATCATATTCAACCAGGCGGATATCAGTCATAGGTTTGCCTTGTCGCACTCGACCGATTCGCAATCCTATCTGTTGGCTTCGAAACGGTGCTCGAAAATCGCAGAGGAGGAGGTGGCATCATTGAAAACAATGCGTTTTCGCTAGGTCATATGGCGGGCGAGCGGCCGTCTGGGCGGAGGGGGGAAGACTTGATTGAGGATTTTTGCTCTTTTCCGTCAAAGACGCTTGTCATCGCCCGATAAACTGAATAATAAGCCGCTGACTTGATGCGCTGACCGGTTCGAGAATGACCGGCTGAAGCGATCTAGGGGTATAGCTCAGTTGGTAGAGCGGCGGTCTCCAAAACCGCAGGTCGTCGGTTCAAGCCCGGCTGCCCCTGCCATTGCCTTCGCCTTTGCAAGCGGCTCAAAGCCGGGTAAGGTGGAAGGAGGTCGGATAAGCCGACCATCGAAATTCACAGAAAAGACCGAATGCCTCTTGTGATTTGTAGAATCGGTCTTTATGTAGGGTCCAAACAGACACGCGGTGCGTGGGGCTGAATCATCGGCTTTACGCGCCGTAATGGCGTGAGCATTACATGGCATCCAAAACGAATCCGTTTACGTTTCTGCAGCAGGTTCGCTCAGAGGCGTCGAAAGTAACTTGGCCATCCAGGCGCGAGACGATGATCTCGACGCTGATGGTTTTTGTCATGGTCTTTTTTGCCGCTGCCTTCTTCTTTGCTGCGGACCAGTTGATGGGTTGGCTGATTGGCCTAGTCCTCAACGCTGGCGCTTGATTGGGTGGAGGGTAGTATGGCTGCACGCTGGTATATTGTTCACGCCTATTCGAATTTCGAAAAGAAGGTAGCTGAATCGATCGAGGAAAAGGCCAAGCAAAAAGGTCTTTCGCATCTGTTCGAGAAGATCCTTGTTCCGACCGAAAAGGTTGTCGAGATTCGCCGCGGCCGCAAGGTTGATGCCGAGCGCAAGTTTTTCCCGGGTTACGTCCTGGTGCGCGCCAACCTGACGGATGAGGCCTTTCACCTCATCAAGAACACGCCGAAGGTCACCGGTTTCCTCGGGACCGACAGCAAGCCGGTTCCGATTCCGGATCATGAAGCCGATCGTATCCTCGGCCAGGTCCAGGATGGCGTCGAGCGTCCGAAGCCGTCCGTCTCCTTTGAGATCGGCGAGCAGGTTCGCGTCTCGGATGGTCCGTTCGCCTCGTTCAACGGCATCGTTCAGGATGTCGACGAGGAGCGGTCGCGCCTGAAGGTCGAGGTTTCGATCTTCGGTCGTGCGACCCCGGTCGAACTGGAATACGGCCAGGTCGAGAAGGTCTGAGAAGATCAAAAGAGATTGGGCAAGTCGTTTAGGCCTGCCCTGGCGGAGAAATCCGCATGCGCGTGGAAGGACGTCGGCCTTAGCCGGGACGAAGGGTCCGCACCACGCAACCGCAGCCGCCGATCCCTGATCGGCTACATGCCGGGAAACCGGCGCAACAGTTCCTCGTTTCGATCCGTCGCGATGAGGCAATGAGAGGCAGAGAGAAATGGCTAAGAAAGTTGCAGGCCAGCTCAAGCTGCAGGTGAAGGCAGGGTCGGCCAATCCGTCCCCGCCGATCGGTCCTGCACTCGGTCAGCGTGGCATTAACATCATGGAATTCTGCAAGGCGTTCAATGCCGCCACGCAGGAAATGGAAAAGGGTATGCCGATCCCGGTCGTCATCACCTATTACCAGGACAAGTCGTTCACCTTCGTCATGAAGCAGCCGCCGGTCAGCTACTTCCTGAAGCGTGAATCGAAGATCACGTCCGGTTCGAAGACCCCAGGTAAGGCCAAGGCTGGCTCGATCACCAAGGCTCAGATCCGCACGATCGCAGAGGCCAAGATGAAGGACCTCAACGCGGCCGATATCGAAGGCGCAATGGCAATGGTCGAGGGCTCTGCCCGCTCCATGGGCCTGGAAGTGGCGGGCTAAGACCATGGCGAAGATTGCAAAGCGTGTACAGAAGTCCCGCGAGGGCATCGACCCGACGAAGATCTACGGCCTCACCGAAGCCGTATCGCTGGTCAAGGAACGTGCAACTGCCAAGTTCGACGAGACTGTTGAAGTCGCGATGAACCTTGGCGTTGACCCGCGCCACGCCGACCAGATGGTTCGCGGCGTCGTCAACCTGCCGAACGGCACGGGCCGCACGGTTCGTGTTGCCGTGTTCGCACGTGGTGCCAAGGCTGATGAAGCCAAGGCTGCCGGTGCAGACATCGTCGGCGCTGAAGAGCTCGTCGAAATCGTTCAGGGCGGCAAGATCGACTTCGATCGTTGCATCGCGACCCCGGACATGATGCCGCTCGTCGGCCGCCTCGGTAAGGTTCTCGGCCCGCGCGGCATGATGCCGAACCCGAAGGTCGGAACGGTCACCATGGACGTTGCCGGTGCCGTCAAGGCATCCAAGGGCGGCGCCGTCGAATTCCGCGTCGAGAAGGCTGGTATCATCCACGCCGGCATCGGCAAGGCTTCGTTCGACGCCAAGGCTTTGGAAGAAAACATCCGCGCCTTCGCTGACGCGGTCGTCAAGGCGAAGCCTGCTGGCGCCAAGGGCAACTACGTCAAGCGCGTAGCGATTTCGTCGACCATGGGCCCGGGCCTGAAGATCGACCCGGCAACGCTCAGCGTCGCCTAATGAATTTCGGGCTTCGGCCCGAGCAATAATTTCCGGCCCTTCGGGGCCGGAAATCCGGATCTCGATCCGGAACTCCTGTCCGAGATTGCGGGTGGTTTTACCTTAATCACTTCGGCCTGCATGAGACGGGTAAGATCTGAATTTCACGATGACGCCGGAGGCGTCGAAATTCGGTTCGAGCCTCGCTTGCCTTGTGTCAGACCCGGCTTTCCGGGAACGCCAAGGGACAGGATCCTCAAGCGTTACTTGGGATCTTTTTTGAGATCCCTGGTGACAAAGGCAAACCCGGCAGGGGCTGCAGTTCATGCAACCCTGTCAACTGGAGACAGACAGTGGAAAGAGCGGAAAAACGCGAATTCGTCACGGAGCTGAACGAAGTCTTCAAGGCTTCCGGTTCGGTTGTCGTGGCCCACTATGCTGGTGTCACAGTTGCGCAGATGAACGACTTCCGTTCGAAGATGCGAGCTGCTGGCGGCACCGTCAAAGTCGCGAAAAACCGCCTGGCCAAGATCGCTCTTCAGGGCACCGAGTCGGAAGGGATGACAAATCTCTTCAAGGGTCAGACGCTGATCGCATTCAGCCAAGACCCGATCACGGCTCCTAAGGTCGTCATGGATTTCGCCAAGACCAACGACAAGCTCGTTGTTCTCGGTGGTTCCATGGGAACAACCACGCTCACCGCCGAAGCAGTCAAGTCGCTTGCGACCCTGCCTTCGCTGGACGAGCTGCGCGCAAAGCTGCTGGGCCTTCTCAATGCCCCGGCAACCCGCGTTGCTACGGTTGTTGCAGCACCGGCAAGCCAGCTTGCCCGCGTGTTCGCCGCCTATGCCAAGAAGGACGAAGCCGCCTAAGGCGGATTTTCGCTGTTGTATTTAAAACCAGTTCGAACCGAACAAAAGGAAAAGTAAAATGGCTGATCTCGCAAAGATCGTTGAAGACCTCTCCTCGCTGACCGTCCTGGAAGCTGCTGAGCTTTCCAAGCTGCTCGAAGAGAAGTGGGGCGTTTCTGCAGCTGCTCCGGTAGCTGTTGCTGCTGCTGGCGGCGCCGGTGCTGCTGCTCCGGTCGAAGAAGAAAAGACCGAATTTGACGTTATCCTCGTTGACGCTGGCGCCAACAAGATCAACGTCATCAAGGAAGTCCGCGCCATCACCGGTCTCGGCCTCAAGGAAGCCAAGGACCTGGTCGAAGGCGCTCCGAAGCCGGTCAAGGAAGCCGTTTCGAAGGCTGAAGCTGCTGACCTCAAGAAGAAGCTCGAAGACGCTGGCGCCAAGGTTGACGTCAAGTAATTCGGCATTTTGCAAGGGGAGGTGGCCATTTCGGCCGCCTCTCTTTGACCGTTTTTAGAACATATTACCCAAAAGCCTGTCGCAAAACGGCTTTTGGGTAATGGGTTCTTCAAGAGGATGGTCTCGAACGGAATTCAGCACAGCAATCCGCGCTGGGCGTTTTCCGCAAGTTAGACGAGATTGAACTACTCATTGATTGACGGGGTCGACTGGCCATCGGTTCCCGTCCGTTGCAGGCCCGGATGCAAGATTGACAAGGAGCGACGATGGCTCAGACCCTTTCGTTTAACGGTCGCAGGCGCGTACGCAAGTTTTTTGGTAAAATTCCAGAAGTCGCAGAAATGCCGAACCTCATCGAGGTTCAGAAGGCATCCTACGACCAGTTTCTTATGGTTGAAGAGCCCAAGGGCGGACGCCCTGATGAGGGCCTTCAAGCCGTTTTCAAATCGGTTTTCCCGATCAAGGATTTCTCCGGCGCTTCGATGCTCGAGTTCGTGTCCTACGAATTCGAACAGCCGAAGTTCGACGTCGAAGAATGCCGTCAGCGCGATCTGACCTACGCAGCACCGCTCAAGGTGACCCTGCGCCTGATCGTGTTCGATATTGACGAGGATACCGGCGCGAAGTCGATCAAGGACATCAAGGAACAGAACGTCTACATGGGCGATATGCCGCTCATGACCGACAACGGTACCTTCATCGTCAATGGCACCGAGCGCGTTATCGTTTCGCAGATGCACCGCTCTCCGGGCGTGTTCTTCGACCATGACAAGGGCAAGAGCCACTCTTCCGGCAAGCTGCTCTTCGCTGCCCGCGTGATCCCGTATCGCGGTTCCTGGCTCGACATCGAGTTCGATGCCAAGGATATCGTCCACGCCCGTATCGACCGCCGCCGCAAGATCCCCGTGTCTTCGCTTTTGATGGCGCTCGGCATGGACGGCGAGGAGATCCTCGACACCTTCTACACGAAGTCGCTCTACCAGCGCGACGGCGCTGGCTGGCGCGTGCCGTTCCAGCCGGATGCGCTGAAGGGCCAGAAGGCGATCACCGAGATGGTCGACGCCGATACCGGCGAAGTGGTTGTCGAAGCTGGCAAGAAGCTGACGCCGCGCCTGCTGCGCCAGTTGCAGGACAAGGGTCTCAAGGCCCTGAAAGCGACCGATGACGACCTCTATGGCAACTACCTTGCCGAAGACATCGTCAACTTCTCGACCGGTGAAATCTACCTCGAAGCAGGCGACGAGATCGACGAGAAGACGCTTCCCGTCATTCTGTCGGCCGGCTTCGACGAAATCCCGGTTCTCGACATCGACCATATCAATGTCGGCGCCTACATCCGCAACACGCTGACCGTAGACAAGAACGAGAACCGTCAGGATGCTCTGTTCGATATCTACCGCGTAATGCGTCCGGGCGAACCGCCGACCATGGATTCTGCGGAAGCCATGTTCAACACGTTGTTCTTCGATGCCGAGCGTTACGACCTCTCGGCCGTCGGTCGCGTGAAGATGAACATGCGTCTCGACCTTGAAGTGGCTGATACCGTTCGTATCCTGCGCAAGGAAGACATCCTGGCTGTCGTCAAGATGCTGGTCGAGCTGCGTGACGGCAAGGGCGAAATCGACGACATTGACAACCTCGGCAACCGCCGTGTTCGTTCTGTCGGCGAACTGATGGAAAACCAGTACCGCCTTGGTCTGTTGCGCATGGAGCGCGCGATCAAGGAACGCATGTCGTCGATCGAAATCGATACCGTCATGCCGCAGGACCTGATCAACGCCAAGCCGGCTGCCGCCGCCGTCCGCGAATTCTTCGGCTCCTCGCAGCTGTCGCAGTTCATGGACCAGGTGAACCCGCTTTCGGAAATCACCCACAAGCGCCGTCTTTCGGCACTTGGCCCGGGTGGTCTGACCCGCGAGCGCGCAGGCTTCGAAGTCCGTGACGTTCACCCGACGCACTACGGCCGTATCTGCCCGATTGAAACGCCGGAAGGCCCGAACATCGGTCTGATCAACTCGCTTGCAACCTTTGCCCGCGTCAACAAGTACGGCTTCATCGAAAGCCCGTACCGTAAGATCGTTGACGGCAAGGTGACGAACGACGTCGTTTATCTCTCCGCAATGGAAGAAGCGAAGTACCACGTCGCCCAGGCAAACTCGGTTCTCGATAGCGATGGTGCGTTCTCGGAAGAGTTCGTCGTTTGCCGTCATGCCGGCGAAGTTATGCTGGCACCGCGTGACAACATCAACCTGATGGACGTTTCGCCGAAGCAGCTCGTTTCGGTCGCCGCGGCGCTCATCCCGTTCCTGGAGAACGACGACGCCAACCGCGCACTGATGGGCTCGAACATGCAGCGTCAGGCCGTGCCTCTGCTGCGCGCCGAAGCTCCGTTCGTCGGTACCGGCATGGAACCGGTCGTTGCCCGCGACTCCGGCGCTGCCATTGCAGCCCGTCGTGGCGGTGTCGTCGACCAGGTCGATGCGACCCGTATCGTTATCCGCGCCACCGAAGACCTCGATCCGTCGAAGTCGGGCGTCGATATCTACCGTCTGCAGAAGTTCCAGCGTTCGAACCAGAACACCTGCGTCAACCAGCGCCCGCTGGTCACCGTCGGTGACGTTCTGAACAAGGGCGACATCATTGCTGATGGTCCGTCGACCGATCTCGGCGATCTGGCACTCGGCCGCAACGCGCTCGTCGCGTTCATGCCGTGGAACGGCTACAACTACGAAGACTCGATCCTGTTGTCCGAGCGCATCGTGCGTGACGACGTGTTCACCTCCATCCACATCGAAGAATTCGAAGTGATGGCGCGTGACACCAAGCTGGGTCCGGAAGAAATTACCCGCGACATTCCGAACGTTTCGGAAGAAGCGCTGCGTAATCTCGACGAAGCCGGCATCGTCTACATCGGTGCTGAGGTTCAGCCGGGCGATATCCTGGTCGGCAAGATCACGCCGAAGGGCGAAAGCCCGATGACGCCGGAAGAAAAGCTTCTGCGCGCCATCTTCGGTGAAAAGGCTTCCGACGTGCGCGACACGTCCATGCGCATGCCCCCGGGCACGTTCGGCACCGTCGTCGAAGTTCGCGTCTTCAATCGCCACGGCGTTGAGAAGGACGAGCGCGCGATGGCGATCGAGCGCGAGGAAATCGAACGACTGGCCAAGGACCGCGACGACGAACAGGCGATCCTCGATCGTAACGTCTACGCACGTCTCGTCGACATGCTGCGCGGTCACACCGCGGTTGCAGGTCCGAAGGGCTTCAAGAAGGGCACTGAGCTGTCCAACCTCGTCGTCAGCGAATATCCCCGCTCGCAGTGGTGGATGTTTGCCATCGAAGACGAGAAGGCTCAGGGCGAGATCGAAGCGCTTCGCGCCCAGTACGACGAATCCAAGTCGCGCCTTGAACAGCGCTTCATGGACAAGGTCGAAAAGGTCCAGCGCGGCGACGAAATGCCTCCGGGCGTCATGAAGATGGTCAAGGTCTTCGTCGCTGTTAAGCGCAAGATCCAGCCGGGCGACAAGATGGCCGGCCGTCACGGCAACAAGGGTGTCGTGTCGCGTATCGTGCCGATCGAAGACATGCCGTTCCTGGAAGATGGTACGCACGTCGACGTCGTTCTGAACCCGCTCGGCGTGCCTTCGCGCATGAACGTCGGCCAGATCCTCGAAACCCATCTTGGCTGGGCTTGCGCCGGCATGGGCAAGAAGATCGGCGCGATGCTCGATGCCTACAAGGCAGGTGCCGATATCCAGCCGCTGCGCGACACCATCGACAGCGTCATCGGGTCGGGCCCGAAGGGTGAGCCGATCAAGCAGTACGACGACGAGTCGATCGTACGGCTTGCCGAGCAGACCCGTCGTGGCGTTTCGATCGCGACGCCGGTCTTCGACGGTGCTGTCGAAGCTGACGTCAACGAGATGCTGGAGCAGGCGGGCCTGAAGGTAACCGGTCAGTCGACGCTTTATGATGGCCGTACCGGCGATCAATTCGACCGCCAGGTGACCGTCGGCTACATCTACATGCTGAAGCTGAACCACCTTGTCGACGACAAGATCCACGCCCGTTCGATCGGTCCTTACTCGCTCGTCACCCAGCAGCCGCTGGGCGGCAAGGCGCAGTTCGGCGGTCAGCGCTTCGGGGAAATGGAAGTCTGGGCGCTCGAAGCCTACGGCGCCGCCTACACCCTGCAGGAAATGCTGACGGTGAAGTCGGACGACGTGGCCGGTCGTACGAAGGTCTACGAAGCGATCGTCCGTGGCGACGATACCTTCGAAGCGGGCATTCCCGAGAGCTTCAACGTTCTCGTCAAGGAAATGCGCTCGCTGGGCCTCTCGGTCGAACTCGAGAACACCAAGGTCGACGAACTCGGTGCAGCGCAGCTGCCTGACGCAGCCGAATAAGAAACATCAAGGTGCGTGCCGCGTCGCGGCGCGCACCGCTTCCTCCGCAAGGCTTCATTGGCAAGCGAGAGGAACGGGGCCGCATCAAATGCGGTTTTAGCTGTTTATGGGGCAGAGGGGCCGGCGCCCGGGATTTGTCGGCACTCTCGCCAAGCTCAGGGCGTTAAGCCCGTAAAGGAGACAGGCATGAACCAAGAGGTCATGAATCTTTTCAATCCGCAGGTGCCTGCACAGACTTTCGATTCCATCCGGATTTCGATCGCCTCGCCGGAGAAGATTCTTTCCTGGTCTTACGGTGAGATCAAGAAGCCGGAGACGATCAACTATCGTACGTTCAAGCCGGAACGTGACGGTCTCTTCTGCGCTCGTATCTTCGGTCCGATCAAGGATTACGAATGCCTGTGCGGCAAGTACAAGCGCATGAAGTACAAGGGCATCATCTGCGAAAAGTGTGGCGTTGAAGTTACGCTGTCGCGCGTTCGCCGTGAGCGCATGGGCCATATTGAGCTCGCCGCTCCCGTTGCCCACATCTGGTTCCTGAAGTCGCTGCCGAGCCGCATTTCGACGCTGCTCGACATGACGCTGAAGGATGTCGAGCGCGTTCTCTACTTCGAGAACTACATCGTCACCGAGCCCGGTCTGACGTCGCTGAAGGAAAACCAGCTCCTCAGCGAAGAAGACTACATGCTCGCCGTCGACGAGTTCGGCGAAGATCAGTTCACCGCGATGATCGGTGCTGAAGCGATCTATGAAATGCTCGCTTCGATGAACCTCGAGAAGATCGCTGGCGATCTGCGTTCGGATCTGGCCGAGACCACCTCGGATCTGAAGCAGAAGAAGCTGATGAAGCGGTTGAAGATCGTCGAGAACTTCATGGATTCCGGCAATCGCCCGGAATGGATGATCATGAAGGTCGTTCCGGTGATCCCGCCGGACCTGCGCCCGCTCGTGCCGCTCGACGGCGGCCGTTTCGCGACGTCGGATCTGAACGATCTCTATCGCCGCGTGATCAACCGTAACAACCGTCTGAAGCGTCTGATCGAACTGCGCGCTCCAGGCATCATCATCCGCAACGAAAAGCGCATGCTGCAGGAATCTGTGGACGCGCTGTTCGACAACGGCCGTCGCGGTCGCGTCATCACCGGCGCCAACAAGCGTCCGCTGAAGTCGCTGTCCGACATGCTCAAGGGCAAGCAGGGCCGCTTCCGTCAGAACCTGCTCGGCAAGCGCGTCGACTACTCCGGCCGCTCGGTTATCGTGACCGGTCCGGAGCTGAAGCTGCACCAGTGCGGTCTTCCGAAGAAGATGGCGCTCGAGCTGTTCAAGCCGTTCATCTACGCTCGCCTCGACGCCAAGGGTTATTCCTCGACCGTCAAGCAGGCCAAGAAGCTCGTCGAAAAGGAAAAGCCGGAAGTCTGGGATATCCTGGACGAGGTCATCCGCGAGCATCCGGTTCTGTTGAACCGCGCACCGACGCTGCACCGCCTGGGCATCCAGGCCTTCGAACCGACCCTGGTCGAAGGCAAGGCCATCCAGCTGCACCCGCTCGTCTGCACGGCCTTCAACGCCGACTTCGACGGCGACCAGATGGCCGTTCACGTGCCGCTGTCGCTCGAAGCGCAGCTCGAAGCACGCGTGCTGATGATGTCGACGAACAACATTCTGCACCCGGCTAACGGCGCGCCGATCATCGTTCCGTCGCAGGACATGGTTCTGGGTCTCTACTATCTGTCGATCCTGAACCAGAACGAGCCCGGCGAAGGCATGGCGTTTTCTGACATGGGCGAGCTGCATCACGCGCTCGAAACCAAGTCCGTGACACTGCACGCCAAGATCCGTGGCCGTTTCAAGACCGTCGATGCCGAGGGCAACCCGGTTTCGAAGATCTACGAAACCACGCCTGGCCGCATGATCATCGGTGAACTGTTGCCGCGCAACGTCAACGTGCCGTTCGAGACCTGCAACCAGGAAATGACCAAGAAGAACATCTCCAAGATGATCGACACGGTCTACCGTCACTGCGGTCAGAAAGACACGGTCATCTTCTGCGACCGCATCATGCAGCTCGGCTTTGCCCATGCTTGCCGCGCCGGCATTTCGTTCGGCAAGGACGACATGGTCATTCCGGACACCAAGGTGAAGATCGTCGGCGATACTGAAGCGCTCGTGAAGGAATACGAGCAGCAGTATAATGACGGCCTCATCACCCAGGGCGAAAAGTACAACAAGGTCGTTGACGCCTGGGGCAAGGCTACCGAGAAGGTCGCCGACGAAATGATGGCCCGCATTAAGGCTGTGGAGTTTGACGACAACGGCCGTCAGAAGCCGATGAACTCGATCTACATGATGTCGCACTCCGGCGCCCGTGGTTCTCCGAACCAGATGCGTCAGCTGGGCGGCATGCGCGGCCTGATGGCCAAGCCGTCGGGTGAAATCATCGAGACGCCGATCATCTCGAACTTCAAGGAAGGTCTGACCGTTAACGAGTACTTCAACTCGACCCACGGTGCCCGTAAGGGTCTGGCCGACACCGCCTTGAAGACCGCGAACTCGGGCTACCTGACGCGTCGTCTCGTCGACGTGGCGCAGGATTGCATCGTCAACTCCGTCGATTGCGGCACCGAGAATGGCCTCACCATGACGGCGATCGTCGATGCCGGTCAGGTTGTGGCTTCGCTTGGCGCTCGTATTCTTGGCCGTACGGCTCTGGACGACATCGATCACCCGGTCACGGGCGTTCGTCTCGTCGACGCCGGCCGGATGATCCTGGAACCCGACGTCATCGAGATCGAAAAGGCTGGTATCCAGTCGATCCGCATCCGTTCGGCGCTGACCTGCGAAATCCAGACGGGCGTTTGCGGCGTCTGCTACGGCCGCGACCTGGCACGTGGTACGCCGGTCAACATGGGCGAAGCGGTTGGCGTTATCGCTGCACAGTCGATCGGTGAACCGGGCACCCAGCTCACCATGCGTACCTTCCACTTGGGCGGTACGGCGACCGTGGTCGACCAGTCGTTCCTGGAAGCGTCCTACGAAGGCACGGTACAGATCAAGAACCGCAACATGCTGCGCAACTCTGACGGCATCCTTGTCGCCATGGGTCGTAACATGGCCGTCCAGATCCTCGACGAACGTGGTGTCGAGCGCTCCTCGCAGCGTGTCGCCTACGGTTCGAAGATCTTCGTCGACGATGGTGACAAGGTGAAGCGCGGTCAGCGTCTTGCCGAGTGGGACCCCTACACCCGTCCGATGATGACGGAAGTGGAAGGTACCGTTCACTTCGAAGACGTCGTCGACGGCATCTCCGTGCTCGAAGCGACCGACGAGTCCACCGGCATCACCAAGCGTCAGGTTATCGATTGGCGTTCGACGCCGCGCGGTACCGACCTGAAGCCGGCGATCGTCATCAAGGACAAGAACGGCGCGGTCCTGAAGCTGTCGCGTGGTGGTGACGCCCGCTTCATGCTTTCGGTTGACGCCATTCTCTCGGTTGAACCGGGCACGAAGGTTTCCCAGGGTGACGTGCTGGCACGTTCGCCGCTGGAAAGCGCCAAGACCAAGGATATCACCGGTGGTCTGCCGCGCGTTGCCGAACTGTTCGAAGCACGTCGTCCGAAGGATCACGCCGTCATCGCTGAGATCGATGGTACGATCCGCTTCGGCCGCGACTACAAGAACAAGCGTCGCGTTCTGATCGAGCCTGCTGAAGACGGTGTTGAGCCGGTCGAATACCTGATCCCGAAGGGCAAGCCCTTCCATCTTCAGGATGGCGACTACATCGAAAAGGGCGACTACATCCTCGACGGCAACCCGGCGCCGCACGACATCCTGGCGATCAAGGGAGTGGAAGCACTCGCTTCCTACCTGGTCAACGAAATCCAGGAAGTCTACCGACTGCAGGGCGTTGTGATCAACGACAAGCACATCGAAGTCATCGTTCGTCAGATGCTGCAGAAGGTGGAAATCACCGATGCCGGCGACTCGACCTACATCGTCGGTGACAATGTCGATCGCATCGAGCTCGAAGACGTCAACGACGGCCTGATCGAACAGGGCAAGAAGCCGGCATACGGCGATCCGGTCCTGCTCGGCATCACCAAGGCCTCGCTGCAGACACCGTCGTTCATCTCGGCGGCGTCGTTCCAGGAAACCACCAAGGTGCTGACCGAAGCGGCGATCGCCGGCAAGGTCGACGGCCTGCAGGGTCTGAAGGAAAACGTCATCGTCGGCCGTCTGATCCCGGCTGGTACCGGCGGAACGATGACGCAGATCCGCCGCATCGCGACGGCGCGCGACGAGATGATTCTCGAAGAGCGTCGCAAGGGTACGGGCGCAGATGTTGCCACCCCGATGCTCGCCGATCTCGCGAAGGAAAACGCAGCGGCCGAATAATGGGAGGAGGGCGTTCTCGCCCTCGTTTCCTCAAATCAGAAAAGCCGCCCGGAGCGATCCGGGCGGCTTTTTCATTGTGGTAGGCTGGAAGGGGAGGCGACGTTGGGGCGTCGACGGCCTCAGCTGAAACGGATGATCGCAACTTCGCCTTCGAGGGCGCCCTGGTAGGCCGAGGCATGCGGCTCCTCGTTCGGCACGTCTGTCAGTGTGCCGATCTGATCGAGGTCGGCCTCCAGGAAGCCTTCCTCGGCGAGCGCGTTCAGCGCCTCGCGCACGGCCGTATCGTCGTCGGGTGCGCGCAACATCACGTGAATGTCCACGCCTTCGTCGTCTCCGTCGGTCTCATAGGCCTTGCCGATGATGATGAAGACCATCGGCTCGTCCGGTGCATTGTCGTTGTCAGGCGTGACGCTCATTGAATATCCTTTCGAGTGCGCGGCCGACTTTAGCGCCCTTTTCAGTGCAGCGCGAAAGAAATAGCTGCGAGGCCACAGGCTTTGGCGACTCGGCAGAATCATGGCGGTGGAAAACCGTCACAAACTGGTTGCCGATTCCTTAACCCTGTTCGAAGCTGTCTGTGTTCAAGTGCAGACAGGGTCGCCAGGACCCACCCCGACACCCGCCAAAGCCTTGTTTTCCGGGCATGGCGGGTCTGTTGGCGGGAGAATATTTGTTAATTGCCCTTGACTGTCGGCCTTGAAATCAGTACACCCCGCCGCATCGGAGCCCATGTGAGGCTGGCTGGTTCGGAACGTCGCGTTCTGGAGTTCGCCTCAAACAAGGTTCGAAACGCACGCTGACTACAAAAAATGCTGCACGCATGACGCGCGAAATGCTGTGTCCTCTGCTTTTTGTAGGGCCATCCGCGACGAAGCGGATCGGTCCTCGTTTGCGCATTTTACAGGTGTCCGTATCGCCGGAGACGGCAACGATCCGCCCGCAAGGGTAACGAGACAAGATTTTGCAAGGGATGGTTACATGCCTACCGTAAACCAGCTGATCCGCAAGCCGCGTCAGGCACAGGTAAAGCGCAACAAGGTTCCTGCTCTGCAGGAAAACCCGCAGAAGCGTGGTGTTTGCACCCGCGTCTACACGACGACCCCGAAGAAGCCGAACTCGGCTCTGCGTAAGGTTGCCAAGATTCGCCTGACCAACGGTTTCGAGGTCATCGGCTATATCCCGGGTGAAGGTCACAACCTTCAGGAACACTCGGTTGTCATGATCCGCGGCGGCCGCGTAAAGGACCTTCCGGGTGTCCGTTACCACATCATCCGTGGCGTTCTCGATACGCAGGGTGTCAAGAACCGCAAGCAGCGCCGCTCCAAGTATGGTGCGAAGCGTCCGAAGTAATTTCGGGTTTCACGAATTCGGCGCTGCGCGAGGTTCTCCGCGTGTTAAGGCGCCAGTCAACAGTTGAGAGACAAAACGTATGTCACGTCGTCACAGTGCAGAAAAGCGCGAGATCAACCCGGATCCGAAGTTCGGCGATCTGGTTGTCACCAAGTTCATGAACGCCATCATGCTTCATGGTAAGAAGTCGGTTGCTGAAAGCATCGTTTACGGTGCCTTCGATGCCGTTCAGGGCAAGCTGAAGCAGGAGCCGATCGCCGTGTTCCATTCGGCCCTCGACAACATCGCTCCGCACGTCGAAGTCCGTTCGCGCCGCGTTGGTGGTGCAACCTACCAGGTTCCCGTCGACGTTCGTCCGGAACGCCGTCAGGCGCTCGCCATCCGCTGGCTGATTGCTGCTGCCCGCAAGCGCAACGAAACGACCATGGTTGATCGCCTCTGCGGCGAACTCATGGACGCTGCGAACAACCGTGGCAGCGCCGTCAAGAAGCGCGAAGACACGCACAAGATGGCCGACGCCAACCGTGCATTCTCGCACTACCGCTGGTAATCGACGACCAATTTCGAAAGGGAGTCCCTATGGCTCGCGAATACAAAATCGAAGACTACCGCAATTTCGGTATTATGGCGCACATCGACGCCGGCAAGACGACGACGACCGAACGTATTCTCTACTACACCGGTAAGTCCCATAAGATCGGCGAAGTCCACGACGGCGCCGCTACCATGGACTGGATGGAGCAGGAGCAGGAACGCGGCATCACTATCACGTCTGCTGCGACCACGACCTTCTGGAAGGGTCGTGATGGCAAGACCCGCCGCTTCAACATCATCGACACCCCCGGCCACGTTGACTTCACCATCGAAGTCGAGCGTTCGCTGCGCGTTCTCGACGGCGCCATCGCGCTGCTCGACGCCAACGCCGGTGTTGAGCCTCAGACGGAAACCGTCTGGCGTCAGGCTGAGAAGTACAACGTTCCGCGCATGATCTTCTGCAACAAGATGGACAAGACCGGCGCTGACTTCTACCGCTCTGTCTCGATGATCAAGTCGCGCCTCGGTGCGATCCCGGTCGTCATGCAGCTGCCGATCGGCGCTGAGACCGAGTTCAAGGGCGTCATCGACCTGATCGAGATGAACGCTCTCATCTGGCGCGACGAATCGCTCGGCGCCCAGTGGGACGTCGTCGAAATTCCTGATGACATGAAGGCAGAAGCGCAGAAGTACCGCGAACTTCTGATCGAGACCGTTGTCGAGATCGATGAAGCTGCGACTGAAGCGTATCTCGAAGGCAACCTGCCTGATAACGACCAGATCCGTGCGCTCGTTCGCCGCGGCACCATCGACGTGAAGTTCCACCCGATGTTCTGCGGCACCGCGTTCAAGAACAAGGGCGTTCAGCCGCTTCTCGACGCCGTTGTCGACTACCTGCCGTCGCCGATGGACATCCCGGCGATCAAGGGCATCGACGTCAAGACCGAAGCCGAGACCGAGCGCCACGCTGACGACAGCGAGCCGCTTTCGATGCTCGCCTTTAAGATCATGAACGACCCCTTCGTCGGTTCGCTCACCTTCGCCCGTATCTACTCCGGCAAGCTCGAAAAGGGCACGTCGGTCATGAACACGGTCAAGGAAAAGCGCGAGCGCGTCGGCCGTATGCTTCAGATGCATTCCAACAGCCGTGAAGACATCGAAGAAGCCTTTGCTGGCGACATCGTTGCTCTGGCTGGCCTCAAGGAAACCACCACTGGCGATACGCTCTGCGACCCGCTGAAGCCGGTTATCCTCGAGCGCATGGAATTCCCGGAGCCGGTTATCCAGATCGCGATCGAGCCGAAGACCAAGGGCGACCAGGAAAAGATGGGCCTCGCGCTCAACCGCCTGGCTGCAGAAGACCCGTCGTTCCGCGTCAAGACCGACGAAGAGTCCGGCCAGACGATCATCGCAGGCATGGGTGAACTCCACCTCGACATCCTGGTTGACCGCATGCGTCGCGAATTCAAGGTCGAAGCAACCGTCGGCGCGCCGCAGGTTGCCTACCGCGAAACCATCACGCGTCAGCACGAAGAAGACTACACGCACAAGAAGCAGTCCGGTGGTACCGGCCAGTTCGCGCGCGTCAAGATCGTCTTCGAACCGAACCCGGATGGCGAAGACTTCAAGTTCGAGTCCAAGATCGTTGGCGGTGCTGTTCCGAAGGAATACATCCCCGGCGTCCAGAAGGGCATCGAAAGCGTTCTGTCTTCGGGTCCGCTGGCTGGCTTCCCGATGCTGGGCGTCAAGGCGACGCTCATCGACGGTGCCTTCCACGACGTCGACTCGTCGGTTCTGGCGTTCGAAATCGCTTCGCGTGCCTGCTTCCGTGAAGCAGCCAAGAAGGCCGGCGCTCAGCTCCTCGAGCCGATGATGAAGGTCGAAGTCGTAACGCCGGAAGATTACGTCGGTGACGTTATCGGCGACCTGAACTCGCGCCGTGGCCAGATCCAGGGCCAGGAAGCACGCGGTGTTGCCGTCGTCATCAATGCGAACGTCCCGTTGGCGAACATGTTCAAGTACGTGGACAACCTGCGCTCGATGTCTCAGGGCCGCGCCCAGTACACGATGACCTTCGATCATTACTCGCCGGTCCCGTCGAACGTCGCACAGGAAATCCAGGCAAAGTATTCCGGTCAGAAGTGACCGGAATACCCTTTCGCTGAAAACAGATAGATAAGGTTTCCCCGACAGGGGACAGGAAACGGAGAGCCGAAAATGGCAAAGAGCAAATTTGAGCGCAACAAGCCGCACGTTAACATTGGCACGATTGGCCACGTTGACCATGGCAAGACGTCGCTGACTGCAGCGATCAC